>JBBSGJ010000040.1:0-14915 GCA_038254195.1 Solirubrobacterales bacterium | reverse complement strand
AGCTCGGCGCGGGTCTTCCCACGGAACGGCCCGCCGCTGGCGGTCACGATGAGCTTCGTCACGGTTCCCGGCCGCTCGCCGGCGAGGAGCTGGTGGAGCGCGGAGTGCTCGGAGTCCACCGGGATGATCTGCGCGCCGGTGGCCTCCGCGAGCTGGGTGACGAGCTCGCCGCCGACGACGAGCGACTCCTTGTTGGCCAGCGCGAGGTCGATGCCCTCCCCGAGGGTGGCCACGGTGGGCCCCAGGCCGGCCGAGCCCACGAGTGCGTTGAGCACGAGGTCGGCGCCGGAATCGACCACGAGGCGCACGAGGCCCTCGGCGCCCGCCAGCACCTCCCCTCCGGTCCAGCGCTCGGCCGCCTGCGCGCCCGCGTCGGGGTCGGCGAGCGCGATCCGTCCGACGCCGTGCTCGACCGCCTGGGCGATGAGCTTCTCCCAGGAGCGCTCGGCCGAGAGTCCCACGAGCTCGAGGTCCTCCGACCGCGCGACGATGTCGAGCGCCTGCGTCCCGATGGAGCCAGTGGAACCGAGGACGAGGAGCCTGCGCACCCCTGAGCAGACTAGGGTGCGCCCATTCTCTCGACCTGGATCGCCCGCGTCGCGTTCGCGATGGTCGCGGGGCTGGTCCTGGTTCTCGTCGCGTTCCTGCTCATCCTGCGCGCGGTGGGAAACAATGAGCCGGAGGACTGCTCGAGGCCGCTACGGGCCGGGCAGTGGACGGCCGAGCATTCGGACCGCGAGCCGATCGCCGTCCACATCCAGCTCTGCAGGCTGCTGAGGGGCAAGACCCAGGCGCAGATCACGACGCTGATGGGCTCCCCGGATCGCCGCACGGCCAACCGCTGGGAGTACGCCGTCAAGCCGGGCCAGCTCGACCTCGGCCACCTCGACCTGTACTTCGCCGGCGACCGGGTCGGGGAAGTGAGAAGCGTCGACACCGGCCCGCCCCTGCCCTGAGCGCCCGGCGGGTCGTCAACGTGGTTGACCGGCTGCCTCCCCTGGCGGTACCGCGGTCCCGGCGATCAGCGGCTTGAGGTACTTCGGGGCGCCGTTCATCTTCGCGCGCTCGAGGTCGCCGATACTCCAGCCCGCCTCCTCGAGCGCGGCGAGCGTGTCGCGGTTGGGGCGGCAGCCGCGCCCGAGGACCTTCTGGATCGGCACGAGGCGGTCCTGCCAGCGCGCCAGGCCCGGATCTTCCGCGCGGACGTGCTCGATGAACACGAGGCGCCCGCCCGGTTTGAGGACCCGCCGCGCCTCGGCGAGGGCTGCGGACGGGGTCCGCACGGTGCACAGCACGAGCGTGCACACGACGGCGTCGGCCTGCCCGTCGCCCAGCGGCAGCGACTCCGCGGGCGCCCGCACGACCCGGATGCGTCGTTCCTCCACTTTCCCGTCGAGCTTGCGGGCCATGGCATGGTCGGGCTCGCAGAGGATGAGCTCCTCCACCCCGGGGCCGTAGGAGGCGAGGTTCGCGCCGGTCCCCGCCCCGATCTCCACCACGCGGCCGCGCAGCCCGCCGAGGAGCCGGGCGCGGCGGTCGGCCATGCCCTTCTCCTCGACCGGAGCCATGCCACGGTCGTAGAGCGCCGCGAAGATACGTCCGCCGAGGCTCATCGTCCCGCTCGGCGGCCGAGAGCCGGGAGGAGCGCAGCGACCCGTAGGAGGCGGCGCGCGGTCGAGCCCGAGCGCCCGGGCGACGTCACGTCGGGGTCGCGCAGGGCGACGGGCACGGGCCGGTCCAGCTCGGGATGCTCGCGCATCCCGCCCCGCTCGAGCCACGCCACGTACCAGGCAAGCACGGTCTCGGCCTCGGGACGCGCCCCGAATTCGTCGATCTGCCAGACCTGACCGCGAGCGGACCCGGTGAGGACGAGGACGAACAGGATCGCGCAGCCGTCGGTGCCGAGGAGGAGCCGGCCCTTCTCGAACTCGGCCCAAACCCGGTCGCCTTCCTCGGCGGAGAGCTCCTCGAAGTCCGTCCGCGGGACCCCCGGGAAGCGCTCGGCCAGTGGGGCGGGGCCATCGTCCGGGTCCGGCACGCCGTGCTCGACCCGGCGGGCTGCCAGCGGCTCGACGCCGTAGTAGGGCGGGCCGTCGCCCCCGTCACCGAGCTCGAGGATCATGCGGCGGTACTCGTCGGGCAGCGCGACGCCGTGACGCTCTTCGAACCGTCGTACCTCGTCGGCGCCCACCCGCGGGCCGAACCGCACCTCGCCCGCCGCGACCGCGGCGAGCAGCGGGGCGGCGCCGGGCCGGACGGCCAGACGCGCGACGCCGGGCTGATCGGGCACCCACCCAGGCTAGGCAAGGCCAAGGCAATGCGCTAGCGCGTCGTCGAGTCCGGCAGCTTGCGGCCGATGTGGCCGACCACGATCCCCCGGGGGTGCTCGGGGTCGCCGGGGTGCAGGACGAAGTAGGTCCGGGCCATCGCGCCGGCGCCGCGGCCGGCCGAGGTGCGCAGGTGGGGCTCGAGCAGCCACTCGCGCCCGGCGTGGCGGAAGCGGTAGTGGCGGCCGTACTGGCCGTGGTGGGCGGCCGTGGCGCCCTCCGCCCAGTCGAGGCCGAGCTCGCGGGCGATCTCCTTGACGGGCCGGCCGATCGCCCCCCGCACGTAGAGCTCGGCGACCCGGTCGAGCTTGACGAGGTCCTCGAGGATCCGCTGCGGGTCGCGGAACGGGCTCTCGCGCGCGGAGGTGAACGCCCGCTCGGCCCACTCGAGGTGCGGCGTGCGCTGCGCGGCGACCGCGACGGCCTCCTCCATGGTCCCGACCTCGGGCAGGTCGGCCAGCCGCTCCCGGACACCCCACCAGGCGTCGCCGGGGTCCTCTTCCGCGGCTGTCTCGTCCTCGTTGACCTCCAGCACGGGTCGCCGCGCCCGGTCTTCCGCGCGCCGGCGGTCCTCCTCCTCGACGAGCCGCGCCTCGAGCTCGCGCGCGAACGCCTGGGCCGCCGCCAGGGCCCGCTCCGCGTCGTCGGCCCGGGCACGGGCGGCGTCGAGCTCGCGCGGGTCGGCCCCGGCGACGGGCGCCGGGGGCGGTGCGGGCGCCGCGACCACCGGCCGTACCGCCTCCGCCGCGGCCCGCTCGGCCGCCTGCCGCCCCGCCCGCTCGGCGTCGACCTTCTTCTCGAGGGTCTCGAGCCGCCGGCGCCGCTCGCCCTCGCGCTCGGCGCCCGTCTCCGCCGCCCGCTGCGCGCCCCGCGCGCGCGTCTCCGCCTCGCGCGACTCGGCGAGCTGCGTCCGGAGACTGCTCCAGGCCTCCGCGAGAACAGAGCGCTCCACCTCCGTCTCCTCGAGCATCCGGTCCCAGGACCCGAACGCGTCGTCGACGTCGTCGAGGGACGGCCACCCCGCCTCGCCCGCGGCCCGCGGCTCCCACTCCTCCTCGCGGGGCGGCTCCCCCGCGAGCATCGTCCAGCGGTAGAGCGCCGCCTGCACGTCGAAGCGCAGGTGCTCGAGCGCGAGCGCGTCGCGCTCCTCGGCGCCCAGGCCGGCCTTCTCGGCCGCGTCCAGCGCCTCGGCGAAGGCCTCGACCCCCCGCCGGTGCAGCTCGCCCAGATCGGCGCCTAGATCAGCGCCCGCCATACCCAATATCCCGCGACGAGGGTGAACAGGACGGCGTCGAGCCGGTCGAGCGCTCCGCCGTGGGCGCCGAACACCCGCCCCGTGTCCTTCGTGCCCGCCCCGCGCTTGATCGCCGACTCGAAGAGGTCGCCGAGCGGGGCGAAGACGGCGACCGCCACCCCGAGCGCGAGCGCCTCCCAGCCGCTGAGCCAGTCCTGGTAGAGCCCGGCGAACTGCACGGTGGCGATCCCCGTGATGACCCCGAAGACGAGGCCCTCCACCGTCTTGTGCGGGGACAGGCGGGGCGCGAGCGGCCGGCGCCCGAAGAGGCGGCCGCCGAAGTAGGCGCCGGTGTCCCCGATGAACGTGCCGAGCAGGATGTCGAGCACGACCCCGCCGCCATGGGGCAGCTGGCGCAGGAGCACCACCTGGCCGAGGGCGAGGCCGACCCAGTAGATCCCCAGCAGCGTCACCGCGATCGACGGGGTCAGATCCTGCAAGCCCTCGGCGGCGGCGGCGAGGAGGAACACCACGGGCACCGCGATCACCGCGACGAGCACGACCTGGTCCAGCCCGCCGAGCAGCCCCGCGAGGACGAACCCCACCACGGCGAGGAAGCCCCCGAGCTTCACCGGCCGGGTGTAGGCGAGCATCGTGTAGAGCTCGTGGAGCATGAGAAAGCCGAGGAGGACGATCCCCGCCGCGAACACCCCTCCGCCCAACGCCACGATCGTCACCGCGAAGATGCTCGCCGGGATCGCCACGGCGATCCGCGCCCGCAGGTCGGCGCTCATCGCCCGCCGAAGCGCCGGCCCCGCGCCTCGAACTCCGCGAGCGACCCGGCGAGCGTCTCCCGGGTGAAGTCCGGCCACAGCTCGTCACGGAACACGAGCTCGGCGTAGGCGCCCTGCCAGAGCAGGTAGTTCGAGATCCGCTCCTCGCCGCTCGTGCGGATGATGAGGTCGGGATCGTGCATGTCGGGCGCGTAGAGATGCGCGCGGAAGCCGTCCTCGCCTCCCTCGCCGTCCCAGGCCCGGGCGGCATCGAGGATCTCCGACCGCCCGCCGTAGTTGAAGGCCACGAAGAACGTGATGCGCGATCCCCCCGCGGTCTCCTGCTCGGCCCAGTCCATCCGGTCGAGCAGCGCCCGGGGGACGCGGCCGTCGTCGCGCCGCCCGATGAACCGGATCCGGACGTTCTCCTCCTTCAGCGCGGGCGTCTCACGCTCCACGTACTCGACGAACATCCGCATGAGCGCGGTGACCTCCTCGGCCGACCGCGACCAGTTCTCCGTGGAGAACGAGTAGACCGTGAGCTCCTTCACCCCGAGCTCGGCGGCGTCGCGCAGCCGGGCCCGGACGACGTCCGCTCCGGCCCGGTGCCCGTCGGCGACCGGGAGTCCCCGCGCCTCGGCCCAGCGCCCGTTGCCGTCGGTGATGATGGCGACGTAGCGCGGGCCGGCGCCCGTCATACCTCCAGGATCTCGGCTTCCTTGCGCTTGAGCGCCTCGTCGAGCTCGTGCACGCGGTCGTCGGTGAGCTTCTGGAGCTCGCCCTCGGCGCGGTGCTCGTCGTCGCGGCCCAGATCCCCAGCGTCGCGGAGCTCGCGGAGGTCGTGCATCACGTCGCGGCGGACGTTGCGGATCCCCACGCGACCCTCCTCGGCGATCTGCCGGGCCTGCTTGACGAGCGTGCGTCGACGCTCCTCGGTGAGCTCGGGGACCGAGAGCCGGATGACCTTGCCGTCGTTGGACGGCGTGAGGCCGAGGTCCGACTCCTGGATCGCCTTCTCGATCATCCTCAGCGAGGAGGAGTCGTAGGGCTGGATCGTCAGCAGGCGGGCCTCGGGGACGTTGATCGTCGCGAGCTGGTTGAGCGGCGTGACGGCCCCGTAGTAGTCCACGCGGATGCGGTCGAGCAGCGCCGGGCTCGCGCGGCCCGTACGCACGGAGCCGAACTGGCCGCGGGTGGACTCGACGGACGCCGCCATGCGGTCGCGCGCGTCCTCGAGCAGCTCGTCGATCATGGAGTCCTCACCCACGTCCCCACCTCCTCTCCGGAAACTACCTTCTCGACGTTGCCCTCGCCGTCCATGTCGAAGACGCAGATGGGCACGTGGTTCTCCGCGCAGAGCGTGAGCGCCGTGGCGTCCATCACCCGCAGGCCGCGGCGGACGGCGTCCATGTGGGTGATCTCGGGGATGAGCTCCGCGGAGGGGTCCTCGCGCGGGTCGGCGGTGTAGACGCCGGCCACGCCGTTCTTGGCCATGAGGATCGCCTCGGCGTGGACCTCCGACGCCCGCAGGGCGGCCGCCGTGTCCGTCGTGAAGAACGGGTTGCCCGTCCCCGCCGCGAAGATGACCACGCGGCCCTTCTCGAGGTGGCGGATCGCGCGCCGGCGGATATAGGGCTCGGCGACCTCGCGGACGGTGATGGCCGAGAGCACGCGCGTGTGGGCCCCCTGCTTCTCCAGGGCGTCCTGGAGCGCGAGCGCGTTCAGGACGGTGGCCAGCATCCCCATGTAGTCGCCCGTGGCCCGGTCCATGCCCGCCGCCGCCCCGGCCAGTCCGCGGTAGATGTTCCCACCGCCCACGACGATCGCCAGCTCGACGCCCCGGGCGTTGACCCGGGTGATCTGGCCCGCGATCGCGGCGACGCGCTCGGAGTCCGTCCCGTACTCCAGGGCGCCCATCAGCGCCTCTCCGGAGAGCTTGAGCAGGACGCGCTTGAACGCGGGCTCAGGCACCCACGGCGAAGCGGGTGAACCGCCGGACGACGACGTTCTCGCCCGTCTTGGCCGAGACCTCGGCGCGGAGCTGCTCGATCGTCTTCCCCTCGTGCTTGTCGGCGTTGACGTGCGTCTGGCGCAGGAGGACGACCTCGTCGAGCCACTTTCGCATCCGGCCCTCGACGATGCGCGGGACGATGTTCTCGGGCTTGCCCTCGGCCTCGGCCTGCTCGCGGGCGATCCGCTCCTCGCTCTCGCGCTCGGGGCCGGGGACGTCCTCCTCGGACACCGCGACGGGATCGGCGGCGGCGATGTGGAGGGCGATGTCCCTGGCGAAGGCGACGAAGTCCTCGTTGCGGGCGACGAAGTCCGTCTCGCAGTCCACCTCGACGAGGACCCCGATCTTGGAGTTCGCGTGGATGTAGGACTGGACGGTGCCCTCGGCGGCCTGGCGATCGCCGCGCTTGGCGGCCTTGGCGGCGCCCGAGACCCGAAGGTTCTCGATCGCCTGCTCCATGTCGCCGTCGGTCTGGAGGAGCGCGCGCTTGCACTCCATCATCCCCGCGCCGGTGCGCTCGCGTAGGACCTTCACGTCCTGTGCAGAGATGCTCACGCTCACGAGGACTCCTCCCCCTCTCCGTTGCCGGTGACGTCCTTGACCGCCTTCTGCGCGCCCTCGGCGAGGTCGCGCGCAGCCTCGGTGGCGCCGGACGCGACATCCTGGGCGGCCCCGACGGCGCCGCCGGCGAGGTCGCCCGCCGCCGCCGCGGCGCCGCCCGCGAGGTCGGTCGCGGCCTTGAGCAGGCCTCCGCCGCCCTCCTCGCCCTCGTCGGCGGGCCCGGCCGCCTCAGGCGTGGGCGCCTCCGGGGTGGTCGCGTCCTGCGTGGGCGCCTCCGGGGTGGGTGCCGCCGCGGCGGGAGGGGCCGCCCCGGCGGCCTGCTGCTGCTCGGCGGGCGTCCGACCACCGGCTTCGCCGGCGGTGCCCGCCGTCGCCGCCTGGACCTGCTCGGCGGTGGCCGGCACTCCCGGGACGACCGGATCGTTGGCCGGCTGCGCGGGGGGCCGCGGCGCACGGCGGGCGCGCTGGGTCTGCTGGGTCTGCGGGGGCGTGGCGGGAGCGACCGGCTGCTGGCCGGGCTCGGCCGCGGCGTCGCCGCGGGCGGCGGCCTCCTCGGCCTCCCGGCGCGCCTGCTCCTCGGCCTCCTTACGGGCCTGCTCCTCGGCCTCGCGCCGCGCCTTCTCCTCGGCCTCGGCCCGCGCCTTCTCCTCCTGGGCACGGAAGCGCCCGCGGCCCTCGGAGACGACCTCGCCGATCGCGCGGGAGATGAGCCCGCACGAGCGCATGGCGTCGTCGTTGCCCGGGACGACATACGCGATGCCGTCGGGGTCGCAGTTCGTGTCGACCAGCCCGATGATCGGGATGCGCAGGCGCTGGGCCTCCGCTACGGCGATGGCCTCGGACTTCAGGTCGATGACGAACATCGCCTCGGGAACGCGCTGCATGTCCTTCACGCCCCCGAGGTTGGCCTGCAGCTTGAGGAGGTCGGCCTGGGCGGCCATGCGCTCCTTCGTGGGCAGGAGGTCGAGCTGGCCCTCGGCCTGGTAGCGCTCGAGGTCGTGCAGCCGGGAGATGCGGCGCGAGATGGTCTGCCAGTTCGTCAGCAGGCCGCCGAGCCAGCGGTGGTTCACGTAGGGCATGCCGGCGGCCTCGGCGTGCTCCTTGATCGCGTCGCGGGCCGGCTTCTTCGTGCCCACGAACAGCACGGTGCCGCCGCGATCGGCGATGTCCTCGGCGAAGTTGCGTGCGCGCTCGAGCAGCTCCTGGGTCTGGAGCAGGTCGATGAAGTAGATGCCGCCGCGCTCTCCGAAGATGAAGCGACGCATCTTGGGGTTCCAGCGGCGCGTCTGGTGGCCGAAGTGCACCCCGGCCTCCAGCAGCTCCCTGATCCCGATCTCGGGCATGGGTTCTTCCTTCTCGTGGGGACGGCGGACCGCCCGGCGGCGCGCGGGACCCTTCGGCGACGGGCAGGACCGCGAGCCGTCCCCGAGCGGGTGGGGGACGTGTTGACGCAGAAGTCTACGCACGGGGGTCAGGCGTCGGAGGCCCGGCGATGGCGGTCCGTGCTCCTCCGCGCACAAGCGCGAGGTTGAAGCTTCAGTGAGAGGCCTCGGCCAGCGCCCGCTCCAGGTCCTCGGGGAGCGGGGAGCTCACGTCGACCGTCTCCTCGGTGACGGGATGGACAAAGGCGAGGCGCGCGGCGTGCAGGAACTGGCGCTCGAGCCCGTACCTCCCTGCCGTCCCGTACTCCGGGTCGCCCGCCACGGGGAAGCCGATCGCCTCCAGGTGCGCGCGGATCTGATGGGTGCGCCCGGTCTCGAGCGTCACCCGCAGCAGCGTCGCGGAGGGCAGGGCGCGCTCGGAGACGAAGTGGGTGCGCGCCTCGCGCGGGTGGTCGGTGTCGGAGGACATGCGGGTCCGCTCGCGCCGGTCGCGCCCGAGCGGGGCATCGATGGTCCCCGTCCGCGCCGGCGGTCGCCCCTCCACGAGGGCTAGGTACTCCCGGCGGATCTCCCGCCGGCCCATGGCCTCGCGCAGCGCCCGGTGGGCGTCCTCTGTCCGCGCGACCACGAGCAGCCCGCTCGTGTCCTTGTCCAGGCGGTGGACGATGCCCGCCCGCGCCGGGTCCTCGCCCCCGGCCGTCCGGCCGGCGAGCGCCTGCGCGAGGGTCCCCTCGCGGTGCCCACGGGCCGGATGCACGACCACGCCCGCCGGCTTGTCGACGACGAGGAGGTGCTCGTCCTCGTAGGGCACCGAAAAGGAGACCGCAGGGAGCGGGCCGGCGGGCGCCGCGGCCGCGGGCTCGTCGACGGCCAGATGCTCCTCCCCGGTAAGGACCCACGACTTGGGCCGCACGACCCCGTCCACCCGTACCCGCCCGTCCTCGATGAGCCGTTGGGCCCGCGCCCGGGACCCCAGCCGCCCGGCCAGTGCGACATCCAGCCGCTCACCCACGCCGCGGACGGGTGCGCGTGCGGGGGCTCTCGATCACGTAGATCAGGGCGAGCACCCCGATCGTGATGGCCATGTCGGCGACGTTGAAGGCCGGCCAGTAGGGAAGCTTGAGGAAGTCCGTCACCGCCCCCAGCCGAACGCGATCGATGGCGTTGCCCACCGCGCCGCCGAGCAGCAGCCCGGTCGGGATCCACAGGGCCGGCTTCTCGGGGTGCCGGACGAAGTATCCGACCAGCAGCACGAGTGCCGCCGCGGAGAGGACGAGGACCAGCGCACCCCCGCCGGAGAGCAGGCCGAAGGCGACCCCCGTGTTGCGCACCCGCACGAGCTCGAGGAAGGGCAGCACCGGGTCGGAGTCGCCGGGGCTCACGTGGCTGCGGACCCCCGCCTTCGTGAGCTGGTCGAGGACCACGACGACCCCCACCGCGGCCGCGACCCGGAGGTGGGCGGGACCTGATTCCCGGGTCACCCTCCGATGAGGCGGCCGACGAGCGAGCAGACGACCTGGAGGACGAGCACCGCCACGATCGGCGTGATGTCGAGCGGCCCGAGCATCGGGATGAAGCGCCGGAAGATCCGCAGGTAGGGCTCGCAGGTGTCGCGCAGGAAGCCGAGGATGGCGTCCGACGCCCGCGAGTACGGCACCCGCACGCCGAAGGAGAGGACCAGCTGCGAGATGACGTACGCGAAGATGAGGATCGTGTAGACGAGGCAGAGCGTGTTGACGTAGTGGGCGACGTCGACGCGGTCCACGGCGAGGGGGAGTGCCATCAGCCGTCCCGCACCGCGTCGGCCGCCGCCGAGAAGGCGGCCCGGAGCCCGTGGCGCTCCAGGGCGGCGAGACCCCGGGCCGTCGATCCACCGGGGGAGGTGACCCCGCGGCGCACCGCGAGGGTGTCCCCGTCGCGGGCCGCGAGGAGGGCAGCCGTGCCCGCCATGGTCGCGGTGGCGAGCTCCGTGGCCAGCGGCGCGGAGAGACCGTGCCGCACGGCGGCATCGACCTGCGCCTCGAGCACGAGGGCGAGATAGGCGGGGCCGACGCCCATCACCTCCGTCGCCGCCCCGACGAGGCCCGCGGGGAGCTCCACGACCAGGCCGAGGCGCTCGAGCAGCGGGCGCATGCGGGTCGCGAGCTCGGCGTGCGGGCCCTCCGCGGTGGTCTGGACCACGACCCCCCGCCCCACCTCACACGGCGTGTTGGGCATGATCGCCAGGACGGGGACGCCGGGGAACGCGTCCTCGAGCGCCGCCACGGAGGTGCCCCCGAGCGCGGAGACGACCGCTCGGGCGACATCGCGGATCTCCCCCGCCACGGCAGCGAGCTGGTGGGGCTTGTGACAGAGGACGACCACGTCGGCGGCCTCGGCGACCGCCCGGTTGGATCCCAGCCGCTCGCCCAGCTCGGCTGCGCGCCCCGAGCCGCCGTCCGACGCGACGACCTTCTCGCCCCAGCCGCCCACGAGCGCCCGCGCGATGCTCCCTGCGCCGATGACCCCGAGCTTCACCTCCAGTGAGGCTAGGACTGGTTGAAGAAGCCCTTCTCGATGAGCCGCGCGCGCTCCTCGGCGGAAACCTCCACGTTGCGCGGCGTGAGCAGGAACACCTTGTCGGCGATCCGCTGCATCCCGCCTTCGAGCGCGTAGGTCAGCCCGGACGCGAAGTCGATCAGTCGCTTGGAGAGGTCCGTCTCCGAGCCCTGGAGGTTGAGGATCACCGGGATGGAGTCCTTGAACTTGTCCGCCACGTCCTGGGCGTCGTTGAAGGACTTGGGGACGACGAGGTGCACGCGGACCTCCTGGGATGACCGGCCGTTGCGTGCCGACGCCGCGCCCACGGGCCGCAGGACGCCCGTCCGCCGGTCGGAGGGCGCGTCGTCGTCGGGGAAGATGTCGTCGATCTCGTCGCGCCGGCGCCGCGAGGGCAGGCGCCGGACGGTCGGGCGCTCGCGGTAGCGGTCCTCGAGCTCCACCTCGGGCTCGGGGGGCTCGGGCTCGGGCTGGTACTCCCGGTCCTCGGCGAGGCCGAAGTAGACAGCGGCGCGGTGCAGGGTGTCGCGTAAGGCCATGGGCGCACGGGGACTTCGCGCACGCAGACGGAAGTCCTGCTAAGCGTACAGACGGGACCCTAGGCGAACAATGGTGGCGCCCTCCTCGACGGCCACCGCGAAGTCCTGGGTGGTGCCCATGGACAGCTCGGGGAGGCCGTGGGCGGCGGCGAGCTCGCGCAGGGCGGCGAAATACGGGCGCGAGGCGTCCGCCTGCGCGGCCGGGGGAGGCATGGTCATCAGGCCCACCACTGCGACGGTCGCGGCCTCCAGGAACGCGGGCAACTCGGCGGGGGCGATCCCGGCCTTGCCCTCCTCCCCGGCGACGTTGACCTCGATGAGGACCCGGGTGTCCTCCGTCCCGTGCCGGCCCAGCCGCTCCAGGGCGGACTCGGAGGCCACGGAGTGCACGTAGCGCACGTGGGGCAGGATGTCGCGGACCTTGCGCGACTGCAGCTGGCCGATGAAGTCCCAGGTGAAGCGCCCGGGCCAGCGGGCGACCTTTCGTTCGAGCTCCTGCGCACGGTTCTCCCCGAGCAGCTCGAGGCCCGCCTCGGCGAGCGCCCCGAGATCCTCGACGTCGACGTACTTCACGGCGGCCAGGAGCTGGACGTCCTGAGGCGCGCGGCCCGCCCGCCGGGCCGCGGCGGCGATCTCCTCGCGTACCCCGGCGACGTTCGCGGCGACGCGCGCGGGGTCTAGGAGCATGTGTCGCTTATCGCGACTGGGGACCCACCTTCGGCGGCCGCATGGCCGCCTCCGGCACCCCTAGCCCGCCATACGAACCCCGCCTGCCGGCCGGTGCCCGGTCCCTCGCGCCGGTAGGAGAACCAGCGGCCGGGATCCCCGCAGATCGTGCAGACGCCCGCCTCCTCGACCTGCCCGACCCCCGCCGCCTGCAGGCGCCGCCGCGCGGCGCCGGGCAGGTCGAGGTGGCGCCCGGAGCGGGCCGCGGGCTCGAAGTGGGCGGCGACCTCGTCGCCCACCTCGTAGCAGCACGGGCCGGCGCCGGGGCCGATGACCGCCGCGGTGACCTCGCCGCCGAGCGCCGCCACGCCCTCGGCCACGATCCCGCCCGCCAGGCCGCGCCAGCCGCAGTGCAGCATCGCCACCCCGCGCGGCCCGGCGAGCGCCACGGGCAGGCAGTCGGCCACGACCACCGCCGGCGCGATCCCGGTCCGGTCGGTCCACACCCCGTCGGCCTCTTCGGCCGCCGCCCCGGCTGCGACCACCCGGGTCCCGTGCACCTGGTGTGCGAGCGCGAGCCGGACCCCGAGCCCCGCCTCCAGCTCGCATCGCTCCTCTTCCGCCCGGACGTCGTGAGGGCGACCGGTGAAGACCACTCGTGCTCCCGGCAGCGCGAAGGTGAGGCCGTTCGCGTCGAGGTCCGGGCTCATGCGCCGAGGATCCTAAGCGCGAGCGCCAGCTCCGCCGGCCGCCCGCTCACCTCCCCGTCGCGCTTGGCCGCGAGCACCGCGCGCAGCGCCCGGCCCATCTCCGGCCCCGGCGCCACCCCCGCCGCGCGCAGGTCGTCGCCGGTGATCTCCAGCGCGAGACGACGCCCCTCCTCGAGCCACCACCCCGCTTCCTCCTCGCCGCCGAGCGCCGCGGCGATCGCCGCCTGCTCCGGGGAGCGCAGCGCGTCGGCGACCTCCGTCCGGGAGCGGCCGCGGACGGCGACGACCGGCTCGGGCGCAGGCAGGCCGAGACGGCGCGCGAGCGCATGCGGGTCCTCCACTCCCGCGAAGACGAGGGCGAGCACGACACGGTCCGGATGGTCGTCAGGCCCGAGCCGCCCCAGCGCCCGTGCGGCGAGGTCGGGATCGCGCAACCCGAAGCCGGGGACGATCGCCTCGTCGGCCCCGAGCTCGCGCAGCGCCGCCCAGGCCGCGAGGGGCTCGCGCGCCAGGAGGCCCACCTCGGTGCCGATCCGCGGCCCGGAGACCGTCCCGAGCGCGGCGCCGCACACCGCGGCGCGCGCCCGTGCACCGGTCTCCTCCTCCACTCGGAAGCCCAGCCGCCCGGCGTAGCGCGCCATCCGCAGCAGCCGGGTGGGGTCGTCGGCGAACGAGCGCGGGTGCAGGACCCGCAGCCGCCCGGCCGCGACATCCGCCTCCGCCCCGGGCACGGAGCGCAGCTCCCCCGAGGCGAGGTCGAGCGCGAGCGTGTTGACCGTGAAGTCCCGGCGGCGCAGATCCTCCCCGATCCCCGCGGGCCGGACCTCGGGCAGCGCCCCCGGTCGCGGGTAGGACTCGGCGCGAGTACGCGCGAGGTCGATCCGCCGGCCACCGACGATCACCGTCGCGGTGCCGAAGCGCTCGTGGCGCGCGGCCGGCTCGCCGAGCCGCGCGAGCACCGGCCCGAGCTCGCCCTCCACGGCGAGATCGAGGTCCTCCGGCGTCTCCGCACGCAGCAGGTCCCGGACCGCTCCGCCCACGAGGAAGACCCCGCGCACGCCGGCCAGGAGCTCCAGGCCGGGCAGCGCGCGCGCCCGCTCGGGCAGGGTGGGGTCGGACACGCTCCGTATCTTCACCGCTCGCGTGCTCCCCGCCTTTCTCCGGACCCGTCGCGGCCTCGCCGCCGCCGCCCTCGTCCTCGTCCTCGCGGGCGGCGCGCTCGCCTACCTCGTGGGCCGCAAGGCCGGGAACGAGTCCCATCCCAGCGTCGAGTTCACCGCCACGACGCCGAAGGCGAAGCCCAGCGCCGCCGACCGCTTCCTCTGGCCCTACTACGGCTACGACGCCGCCCACACGAAGGTCCTGCCCGCCTCGCGCGCCGTCCGGCCGCCCTACCGGCGCGGCTGGACGTACTCCCAGCGCGCGCTGCTCGAGTTCCCGCCGTCGATCGCCCGCGGCTCCATGTACGTGCTGCGCGACGACGGCGTGCTCGTGGCCATCCGCCTGCGCAAGGGCAAGGTGCGGTGGAAGAAGCGGTTCGGCCGGCTCGCCGCCGCGTCGCCGGCCGTGGACGGCAAGCGGGTGTGGATCACCCTCCTCTCCTACCGACGCGCGACCCAGGGGCGGGTGGCCTGCGTGCGGGCCCGGGACGGGAAGCTCCTGTGGTCGCGCAAGCTTCCCAGCCGCGCGGAGTCCTCGCCGATCCTCGCCGGCGGCAAGCTGGTCTTCGGCACGGAGGACGGGACGGTGTACGCCTACCGCGCGCGGGACGGCAGGCGGCTCTGGACGTTCCGGGCGAGCGGCGCGGTGAAGGGCTCGCCCGCGCTCTCGGGTGGGGTCCTCTACTTCGGGGACTACGGGGGTGAGGTCCACGCGATCCGCCTCAAGGACGGCTCGCCGGTGTGGTCGACGGCCACGAGCGGAGGGGTGTTCGGTCGCTCGGGCACGTTCTACGCCACCGCCGCGGTGGCCTTCGGGCGGGTCTATGTCGGCAACACCGACGGGCGCATGTACTCCTTCGCGGCCTCGTCGGGCAAGCTCGCCTGGGCGACGTCGACCGGCGCCTACGTCTACTCCTCGCCCGCCGTCCTCGACGTGCCGGGCCTGGGCCCGACGGTCTACGCCGGCTCCTACGACGGCAACCTCTACGCCTGGGACGCCCGGTCGGGCGCGGT
>JBBSGJ010000039.1:0-14926 GCA_038254195.1 Solirubrobacterales bacterium | reverse complement strand
GTCGAGGCTGGCGCTCAGCGCGGCTCCCGGCGTCGGTCCTCCAGCAGCCCTTCGGCGAGACGACTGCCCGGGACGGCGGCGAGACATGACGACACGGCCCTCCTCGAACGCGAACTCCACCTCACACCCGGGGTGGAGCCCCGCACGCTCCCGCAGCTCCTTCGGGATGACGACCTGGCCCTTGGCGCCCAGACGATGAGTCATACCGAGGAAGTATGACAGGAGGCGGCGAGTGCTACGCGCTCTGATCAGGCGGGGCTCCGAAGCTCCAGGCGGTGTCGTCGATCTCTCCGAGCACTAGCCTCGCCGCGCCATGTCCCGGCCGCGCGTGCTCATCCTCTCCGCGGCGATCGGGGAGGGGCACGACGGGCCGGCGCGGCGACTCGCCGAGGGGCTGGCGCGCGAGGCGCCGGGGGTCGCGGTGGAGATCCGGGACGGTCTGCGGACCATGGGGCCGCCGCTGGACACGGTGATCCTGGGCGGGTCTCCCTTCCACTCGCGCTGGGGGAACGTCCTCTTCGACGTCGAGCACCGCCTCGTGTTCCACGTCGCGCCCGTGCGCGCGCTGACCGGGGCGCTGCTCGAGCGCTTCGGGGCGGGCCGGCTGCTCCGGCTCATCGCGGCCGAGCGCCCCGACGTGGTGGTCTCCACCTACCCGGCGGTCACCGAGGTCCTCGGCCGCCTGCGCGCGCGGCGCCGGCTCGGCGTCCCCGTCGTGGCGGCCATCACCGACCTCGCCGAACTGCGGATGTGGGCGCATCCGGGCGTCGATGTCCATCTCGTCACCCATCCGGAGTCCTGCGCGGAGGTGCGCGCGATCGCGGGGGAACGCGCGCGGGTGGTGGCCGTGACGGGGTTGAGCGATGTCGGGTTCGGATCGCCTCCGTCGCGCGAGGCGGCCCGGGGAGGACTGGATCTGGGGAAGGGAGAGCGGGTGGTCGTCGTCTCGGGGGGCGGGTGGGCCGTCGGCGACCTCGACGGGGCGGCGGGTGTGGCGCTGGCGGCGGGGGCCGACCGCGTGCTCGTGCTGTGTGGGCGCCGGGAGGACATCCGCGCGCGGGTCGCGGCGCACCGGGCGCGCGATCCTCGCGTCCGCGCGCTGGGCTTCGTCGAGGACATGCCCGGGCTGCTCGTCGCCGCGGACGCGCTCGTGCACTCCACGGCGGGGCTGACTGTCCTCGAGGCGCTCGTCGTGGGTTGCCCCGCGATCTCCTACGGCTGGGGCCGGGCGCACATCCGCCTGAACAACCGCGCGTTCGTGGCGCACGGGCTCGCTGACGTGGCCCGCACGCCCGGCGAGCTGCGCGGGGCGCTCGGGCGGGCGCTCGTGGCGTCGCGCACGACGCCCTACCCGGGGTGGGCCGAGTGGCTCTCGGCGGCCTCCGTGGTGCTCGGAGAGCTGCCGCGCGGCCGGGCGAGTGCCGGCCCGGCGGGTGGCGGACCGTCGTCGGTGACCCGCTGAGCGGCGGGCGCCCCGGCGAGCGCCCACGCTGCGCCGGCGAGGGCCACGATGGCGACGACGAGGACCGCGCCCCCGCCGGGCGTGTCCCCCCAGCGCTCGCCGAGGACCAGGGGTGCGAGCGCCACGGGCCCGATGACCTGGAGGACGAGTACGGACGGACCGACGCGCGTGGCCGGCAGCACCTGGAGCGCCGAGGTCTCGGCGAGCAGGCCGCCCGCGACCGCCAGGGCGGTGCCGAGCGTCCATCCGGCCGCAGCGAGAGGCCGGCCCCGGGCGAGCTCGTCCCCCGCGAGCCGGGCGGCGAGGACGGCCCACACGTCCCCGGCGCCCGCGGCGAGGACGAGTAGCCCGCCGGGCGCCCGCCCCACCCGGGCGAGCCCCCACGGCGCGGCGGCGAGCGCCGCGAGCGCCACGAGGACCACGACGAGGCCGGTGCCGAGCCCCCCGTGCCCCCGCTGGGGCGCGGCGAGCGCGACGACCGCGACGCCGGCGCCGACCACGAGCGCCGCGCCGACCTCCCGGCGGCCGACGGGCTCGTGCAGGAGCGTGCGCCCGAGGACGAGGAGGAGGATGAGCCCACACGCCAGCGCGGGCTGGACGAGGGTGACGGGGGCCAGGCGTAGCGCGACCACCTGGAGCCCCCATCCGACGATGGCCAGAACGATCCCGGCGACCCAGATCGGCCGGCGCGCCAGGCCGGCGAGCAGGGAGACCTGCAACGCCCGCGCGGGCTCCGACCGCCGCGCCTCGAGCGCCTGGAGCGCATAGCCCCCGTCGAAGCAGACCGCCGCGCCGAGCGCCACGCCGAGGCCGGCCACCTCCGCGCCGGTCATCCGCCCTCCCGCCGGTCGCCAAGAGGGGCGGCAGCGAGCGCGTGGGCTGCTTTTCTGTCCTCACAGAGGGGAAATCCAGCCCACGCCCTCCCGCGCGCTGCCACGATCCCCCCGTGCGCGGCTTCCCTGCCCTGACCACACTGGCCGCTGCGTGGTGCGCGCCCGCGCCGGCCCCCCACGTCCCGCGGCTCGCCGCGGCCCTGGCAATCGCGCGGCGAACGCACGGACCGGGCGTCTGGCTCACCTTCGACGATGGCCCGCACCCCCAGGGCACCCCGGCCGTCCTCGAGGCCCTCGCCGCCGCCGGGGCCCACGCCACGTTCTTCCTGGTCGGCGAGCAGGTCGCCCGGCGCCCCGCGCTCGTGCAGGAGATCCGCGCCGCGGGCCACCACGTCGGCGTCCACGGCCACACCCACCGGCTCCACCTGCGCCTCGGCCCCCGGGCGCTCACCGACGACCTCGACCGCGCCCAGGAGGCCCTCGGCTCTGAAGCACGCTGGCACCGCGCCCCCTACGGCGTCTACTCCCTGCTTTCTCTCAATGCCGTGTCCCGGCGCGGCTGGAGCCCCGTCCTCTGGTCGCAGTGGGGTCGTGACTGGCGCGCGGACGCGAGCGCGGACACGATCACGCAGGGCCTGGGCGGCACCGAAGCCGGAGACATCCTCCTCCTGCACGACTCCGACGCCTACTCCGCCCACGACTCCTGGCGCGCGACGGCGGCCGCCCTCCCACGGGTGCTCGAGATCCTGGGCGAGCGCGGGCTCGCCACGGTCCTGCCCTAGGCGTCCGACGGCGCGAGCGCTCGGCGGCCGCCCGTGGCCGCGGCCGCTCCGGCGACCGCCCCGATCACCAGCAGCGAGGTGAGCTCGCGGTCCAGGTGCCAGATACCGAGCGCGTGGCGCACGGGCGCGACGACCAGGCACACGCCGATGACGACGGCGCCGATCCAGGCCGTCCGGCGACCCGACGCGCTGACGGCGATCGCGGCCCATGCGGCGGCGACCGCCGAGAAGACGAAGGCGCGCTCCTCCTGCGTGGGGTGGAAGCCGGCCGCCAGCGCCATCACGAGGGCGGCGAGCACGAGGCTCGGCAGCGCCGCGGCGGTGACGACGCTCCGGGCGGGCAGCCGGCGTCGCGCCGGCGCGGCGGCGAGCGCCGCGTGCTCCCGGTGCCAGTCGACGTAGCGGCGCACGCCCTCCGCGAAGGGGGTGTGAGCGGTCCAGCCGAGCTCCTCACGGGCGCGAGCGCCGCAGACCACGGCGCCCTTGAAGTCGCCCGCGCGGCCCGGCCCGTGGGTGACCTCGAGGGGCCCGACGGCGCCGCGCACGGCCTCGGCGATCTGCACGACGGAGGTGTCCTCGTCGCTCACGAGGTTGTATGTCCGGCCGGCGGCCGCGGGGGCGAGCGCCCGGGCCACGCCGTCCGCGAGGTCCTCCACGTAGACGAAGCGGCGCGTCTGCTCGCCCGTCCCGGCGATGGTCAGGGGCTTCCCGGCCAGCGCCTTGTCCGTGAACGCGGGGATGACCGCGGCGGGCCGGGCCCGGGGCCCGTAGGGGATGCCGAAGCGCAGGATGGTGGGCTCGAGGTCGTACAGGGTCGCGTAGGAGCGGCAGTAGTGCTCCCCGGCGAGCTTCGTCGCCGTGTAGAGGTGCGCGGGGGCGCCGAGCGGCGTCTCCTCGTCGACCTCGTCGCCCTGCGCGCCGTCGTAGACCCAGATCGTCGATGCGTACACCACGCGCGTGACGCCGACCGCGCGAGCCGCCTCGAGGACGTTCAGCGTGCCGCGGCAGTTGAGCTCCTCCGCCCACGCCGGCTCCTTCGCCACTTCGCCCACGTCCGCGGCCGCCGCAAGATGCGCCACCGCGTCGCAGCCCGCGAGCGCCTTGGCCAGCTGCTTGGGCTCGAGCAACGAGCCGCGGATCTGGGCCACGTCAGAGCCGTGCCACGGGGAGCGCCGGACGTCGTAGATGACTGGCTCGTGGCCCGCGGCACGTACGGCGTCGACAACGTGGGAGCCGATGAAGCCGGCTCCGCCCGTGACGAGGATCCTCACGTCGTTTCGCCGGGGGCGCGGTAGTAGAGCGGCGGGCACCAGTGGTTCTCCGCGACCCAGTCGGAGTTAGGCAGGGAATCTCCCGTGTTGAGGATGCGGTGACAGGGCATGTCGTAGACCTTCCCGGTCGTCCGCTCCACCGGTTGGAAGACAACGTACTTGTACCGCCCGGACAGCATCCCGTCGGGCAGCTCCAGGCGGGCAGCGTAGCGACGGTCCAGGACCCGGCGCGCGAGCTCGTCCTTGGCGCGCGCGATCTCCTCCATCCGCTCGACCTGCACCATCCCCAGCGCCGCGGTGAACTCGCTCATGCGGAAGTTCAGCCCCGAGACCGTGTAGTCGGGCTTGCCGTAGTTGCGGTGGGCCCGGGCGTGCGCGAGCACCTCGGGGTTCTCCGAGACGAGCACGCCCCCCTCCCCCGTGGTCACCGTCTTCGTGGCGTAGAGCGAGAAGATGCCCGCGTCGCCCCAGGTACCGGGGCGCTTCCCGTTCCACGACGCCCCGTGGGCATGGGCGCAGTCCTCGATCAGCGCGACGCCCTCCGCCCGGCACAGCGCGGCGATCGCCTCCACCTCGAAGGCGATGTGCCCGCCGATGTGGACGAGGAACACGGCCCGCGGGCGATGCTCGGCGATCCCGCGCTCCACCTCGGCGAGCGAGAGGCACAGATCCTCCCGGTTGCAGTCCGCGAAGACCGGCGTGGCGCCCGCGTGGATGACCGCGAGCGGCGTGGCCATGAACGTGTTGGAGGGCACGAGCACCTTCTCGCCGCGTACCCCGGCCCAGTCCAGCGCCGCCAGCGCGCCCCCGGTCCAGCTCGACAGCGCGACCGCGTCCGTGCCGTTCCACGCCGACCACGCGGCCTCGAAGCCCTGCACCATCGGCCCCTCGGACCAGCGCCCGGAGTCGAGCACCTCGTCCCACAGGGCGTGGATCCGCGCGCGGTCGCGCACGTCCCATCCGATCCCGAAGCTCTCCCACGCCTCACCCATCGCGCAGCGCGGGGAAGAGGACGACCTCGCGGATGGACCTGCGGCCGGTCAGGAGCATGACGAGCCGGTCGATGCCGATCCCGATGCCACCCGTGGGGGGCATGCCGTGCTCCAGCGCGGTGAGGAACGCCTCGTCGAAGGGCTGGGCCTCCTCGTCGCCCGCCTCGGCGTTGCGGCGCTGATCGGCGAAGCGCGCGCGCTGCTCGTCGGGATCGTTGAGCTCGGAGAACGCGTTGGCGAACTCCATGCCACCCGCGAAGGCCTCGAAGCGCTCGACCAAACCAGGATGGTCGCGGTGGGCCTTGGCGAAGGGGGAGAGCTCCACCGGGTAGTCGACGATGAACGTGGGCGCGATCAGGCGGGGCTCGACGTGCTTGGAGAGCAGCTCGTCGACGAGCTCGTGCCAGGTGTCGGCGTCGCCCGCCTCCAGGCCGCGCTCCGCGGTCTCCGCGCGCAGGGCCTCGAGGTCGCCGCGGCTGCGCAGGACATCGATGCCGGTGTGCTCCTCGATCGCCGCCACCAGCGCGATCCGGGGCCACGGCGGCGTCCAGTCGATCTCGCCCGCGTAGCCCATCGCGTCGGCGACGCGCGGGATGAGCACCTCCAGCCGGTCGGCGGTCGCCCCCCAGTCCGCGTAGGCCTCGTACCACTCCACCATCGTGAACTCCGGGTTGTGCTTCGTGTCGAGGCCCTCGTTGCGGAAGTCCTTGCCGAGCTCGTAGACGCGCTCCAAGCCACCCACGATGCACCGCTTCAGGTACAGCTCGGTGGCAATCCTGAGAAACAGGGTCCGGTCCAGCGCGTGGTGGTGGGTGGTGAAGGGCCGCGCGAGGGCACCCCCGTAGATGGGCTGGAGCACCGGGGTCTCGACCTCCAGGAAGCCCTCGGCGTCGAGGTAGCCCCGCACGGCGGCGACCGCCCGGGCCCGGGCGACGAACAGCTCGCGGGTCTCCTCGTTGGCGATGAGGTCGAGCTCCCGGAAGCGGTAGCGCGTCTCCACGTCGGTGAGCCCGTGGTGCTTCTCGGGTGGGGGCCGCAGCGACTTCGCGAGGACCGTGAAGTCGTCGACACGGAGGGTGAGCTCGCCGCGGCGGGAGGCGAACGCCGTCCCGTCGATGCCGATGAGGTCGCCGAGGTCGAGGGAGAGCAGGCGGGCGAAGACCTCGGGGGCGAGCACGTCGCGCCGCGCCTGGAGCTGGATCCGGCCGGAGCGGTCGACGAGGTCGAGGAAAGCCATCCGGCCCTGGCCCCGGCGGGCGGCGAGGCGCCCGGCCACGCGGTAGGTCCGTTCGGTCTCCTCGCCCGGCTCCAGCTTCGCGTTCTCCCCGGCCACCCGAGCGACCGCCACCACGCCTCCGAAGGCGGGGGGGAAGGGGTCGATCCCGTCGGCTCTGAGGGCGTCGAGCTTCGCGCGGCGGGCCGCGAGGAGCTCGACGCTCACACGCCGACGTCGATCTTCGTGATCTTGAGGGTGCGCTGGCCGCGCGGGGTGGCGAAGGTGACCTCTTCGCCGCGCTTGCGATTGAGCAGCGCCCGACCGACCGGCGACTCGTTGGAGAGCTTGCGCTCGGCGGGGTTGACCTCGGCCGACCCGACGATCGTGTACTTGACCGACTTGCCGTCCTCGCCCTTGACGTGGACGATCGAGCCGACGCGGACGATGTCCGTGCCGAGATCCTCGGGGTCGATGACCGACGCCGAGCGCAGGCGCTCCTCGATCTGTGCGATGCGCGCCTCGAGCATCGCCTGCTCGTTCTTCGCGTCGTCGTACTCGGAGTTCTCCGAGATGTCGCCGAACTCGCGCGCCTCCTTGATGCGCTCCGCGACCTCGCGGCGCTTGTCGTGGGAGAGGTGGTCGAGCTCCTCCTTGAGGCGCTCGAGACCGTCCGGGGTGAGGATGACGTCCTTGGGCATGAGGGCGCGGCAGTATAGGCCGCTACCCCACGAGCGCCGGCGGCTCCCTGGCCAGGATCCGCCGGGCCGCTCCGAGCCCCTCCGCGCGCTGGAGCGCGTCCTGGAGCTCCGCCCCGCCGCCCAGGCGCTCGACGTACCACGGGTAGGCCTTGCGCAGCCAGCGCCCGCCCCGCTCGGTGCCCATGTGCTCCTCGACGCGGTCCATGAGCCACGTGAGCTCCGTGAGCACCTCATCGGGATCGGGATGGGTGGGCGGGTCCCCTCTCGTGCCCAGGAGATCGGCGAACAGCCACGGGTTCCCGAGCGAGCCGCGGGCGAGCATGATCGCGGTCGGGCGGGCGCGCTCCCAGGCGGTGAGGACCTCCTCGCGGGTGGGGCGCAGGCCGCCCGAGAGGATGAAGGGGACTCCGATCGCCTCCGCGACCTCGCGCGCCAGGTCGTAGTCGGGCCTGCCCTTGTGCGCTTGGGAGGCGTGCCGGGGGTGCATGGAGATCGCGGCGACCCCGGCCTCCTCGGCGAGACGGATCGCGAGCGCGACGCCGTCACGCTCCCCCGGTCGCTGCCCGGGCCGGAGCTTCACGGTGACGGGGAGGCCCGACCCGCGGCCGGCGGCCCGGGCCAGGGCCACGGCGCGGTCGGGATCGCGCAGCAGCGCCGCGCCCGCGCCGGTCTTGCAGACCTTGGGAACGGGGCAGCCCATGTTGAGGTCGATGACGTCGGCCCCGGCGGCGGCGACCTGCTCGGCCGCGCTCTCCATCACGTCGGGGTCGGCGCCGAAGAGCTGGACGGAGACGGTCCCACCCCCTGAGTGCTCCTCGGGGTGGACGCGCAGCATCTCGCGCATCGTCTTCGCGTTGCGATGGTGGATCGCGTGGCTCGAGACCATCTCGGAGACCACGAGCCCGGCGCCGAAGCGCTTGGCCTGGAGGCGCACGCACCAGTTGCCGATCCCCGCCAGCGGGGCGAGGACGAGGCGGTTGGGGAGGGTCAGGGGCCCGAGGGCCCACTCCGTCCCGAGCCCCACCCCCGTCTGATCAGTTGTTGCGCTCATGGAGGATCCTCAGCCCCTGGAGGGTAAGGAGGTCGTCCACGGTGTCGATGGAGTCGGCGTAGGGGACGATGACGTGGGCGAGGCCGCCGGTGGCGATCGTCCGGGTCTCGTCACCCAGCTCGTCGCGCAGGCGGCCCACGATGCCGTCGACCTGGCCCGCATAGCCGAAGATCACGCCCGAGCGCACCGACTCGACGGTGGACTTCCCGATGAGCGCGCGGGGCTCGAGCAGCTCCACGCGCGGGAGGCGGGCGGCGCGGGCCGTCAGGGCCTCCAGCGCGATCTCCACCCCGGGGGAGATGAGCGCGCCGAGCATGGCACCGTCGTCGGAGACCACGTCGTAGGTGATCGCCGTCCCGAAGTCCACGACGACGCACGCCCCCCCGAAGCGCTCGTAGCCCGCCACGGCGTTGACGATCCGGTCGGGCCCGAGCTCGCGTGGGTTGTCGATCCGGATCGGCATGCCCGTCTTCAGCCCCGGCCCGACCACGCCGGTCTCGTGGTCGAGGTAGCGGCGCCCGATCTGCGCCCACTCCACCCCGAGCTCGGGGACCGTGGAGGAGACGATGGAGGCCTGGAGGTCGCCGAAGCCCAGCCCGCGCAGGGCGAGCAGCGCCGCGAGCTTGGCCGCGGTCTCGTCCGCGGTCTCGTCGCGGGCCGTGGCGTAGCGCCAGTGCTCGACGAGGCGGTCGCCGTCGAAGCAGCCGAAGTGCGTGTGGGTGTTGCCGACGTCGACGACGAGGAGCATCGCGATGGGGGATCATGCCGCGCCGTGCCTCCCGTGACCGGCCTGCGCGAGGGCGCCCGCGTCGAGGGCGTCCGGAAGATCGCCGTGCTGCGCGCCAACGCGCTCGGGGACCTCATGTTCTCCCTCCCGGCGCTCGGCGCGCTCGCCGCCACCTACCCCGAGGCCGAGGTCGTCCTCCTCGGCGCCCCCTGGCACCGCGACTTCCTCTTCCGCCGGCCGGGGCCCGTGGACCGGGTGGAGGTCGTGCCGCCGCTGCCCGGGGTGCGCGAGGGGGAGGCGGAGCCAGGCGAGGAGGAGGACTTCCGGCGGCGCATGCGGGCGGAGGAGCTCGACCTCGCGTTGCAGTGGCACGGCGGGGGCCGGCACTCGAACCCGCTCGTCTCCTCGCTCGGCGCGCGCGTGACCGCGGGCTCGGCGACCCCCGACGCCCCGCGGCTGGACCGCACGCTCACCTACGCGCCCGACCCCGCCGCGCTCGCGGCCTCGACCCCCGGGCACACTGGTGATGGGCGCGCCGGGCCGTCCTGCGGTCCTGGTCCCCTGAGCAGGCCACGGGAGCCTCAGGGCAGCGGGCCGGAGTGGCGCACGACGTTCTGCCCCGGGGTCCCCTCGAGCGCGGCGGCCGCTTCGCGCAGCACGATGCCGTCGGGCAGCACGAAGTCGGGCTCGAGCTCCAGGAAGGGAACAAGCACGAACCGCCGGTGGGTGAGCTCCGGGTGGGGCAACACCAGACGTGGTCGACGTTCCGCTCGCTCAGCGAGCACAAGTGCGTCCACGTCCAGCTCCCGCGGGCCCTTGGGCACGCCGCCGGACCGCCGGCCGACCTCGCGCTCGACCTCCTTGATCGCGAGCAGAAGCGCCTCGGGATCGAGCTCCGTCTCGATCCTGACCACCGCGTTGAGGAAGGCGCCCTGGTCGGGCACCGGCCCGACGGCTTGAGTCTCGTAGACCGAAGAGCTCGCCCGCACCACGATCCCGTGGCGCGGCAGCGCCCGCACGCCCGCCTCGAGGTGGCCCCGGCGGTCGCCCACGTTCGCGCCGAGGCCCAGGAAGCCGGGGGTCACCCCTCGCGGAAGAGCTCCACCGAGACCTCCTCGACCACGAAGGGCAGCGGCGGCTCGGGCTTGCTCGCCTTCACCCACACCGTGTGGACGTCGTAGCGCTCGCGGAGACCGTCGGCGATCGCCTGGGAAAGCCGCTCCAGCGTCTTGTAGGAGCGCGCCTGGGCCAGCAGCGCGACGTACTGGCAGACCTCCGCGTAGTCCACGGTGTCCTCGACGCGGTCGGTGAGCGTCGCGTCACACCCGGCGACCTCCAGGCGCAGGTCGAGGACGAGCCGCTGGCCGATCTGGCGCTCGGCCTCGGTCGCCCCGTGGTGGGTGAAGAGCGAGAGGCCGGAGATCTCGATCGTGACCTCGGGCTCGCCCTCGCCCTCCTCCTCCTCCTCCTCGAGCTCCTCGTCATCCTCGAGCTCCTCGTCGTCGTCGAAGTCGCCCGGGTTCATGGGTGGGGGAGGCTAGGGGTCCGCGAGCACGGCGGCGGCGACCGTGAGGGCGTCGCGGACGGGCGCCACGTCATGGACCCGGAAGATCCGCGCGCCCGCGGCGAGGGCGAGGACGTTCGTGGCGATCGTGCCGGGCATGCGCGCGTCGACCGGGCGGGGCGGGTGGGATGCGATCCGTCCGAGGAACGACTTGCGCGACGTGCCGATGACCACGGGGCGGCCGAGCGCGGTCAGTTCGGGCAGGCGACGCAATACCTCGAGGTTGTGCGCAGCGGTCTTGCCGAAGCCGATCCCGGGGTCGAGGTGGATCTTCTCCTCGGAGACCCCCTCCGCGACCGCGAACGCCAAGCGCTCCTCGAGGAAGCCCTTCACCTCGGAGACGACGTCCTCGTAGCGCGGGTCGTCCTGCATGGTTCGCGGCTCCCCGCGCATGTGCATGAGGCAGCACGTCGCTCCCCGCCCGGCGACGAGCTCGGCCATGCCGGGCGCGGCACGGAAGGCGGTGACGTCGTTGACGTAGCCCGATCCGGCGTCGAGCGCCGCGCGGGCCACCTCGAGCTTCGCCGTGTCGACGGAGACGACCGCCCCGGCGCCCACGAGCCCCTCCACTACGGGCAGGACCCGCCGGCGCTCCTCCTCCTCGTCGACGGGGGCGGCGCCAGGGCGGGTGGACTCCCCTCCCACGTCGACGATGTCCGCTCCCTCCCCGACGAGTGCCCGCCCATGGGCGATCGCCGCCGCCGGGTCGAGGAACCTCCCACCGTCCGAGAACGAGTCGGGCGTCACGTTGACGACCCCCATGAGGAGAAACGAGGGGGCGGTCATGGAGTCCCATCATGGCCCGATGGCGTAGAGGCGCCCGGACTCCGAGCCGATGAGCAGGGTGCCGTCGCCGGCGAGCGCCGGGTAGGACTCGACCGAGGCGCCCGTGTCGAGGTCCCACAGGAGCCGTCCGCCCGGTCCGAAGGCGAGGACGTGGCCCTTGTGGGTCCCCACGTAGACGTCATGACGGGCGTCGATCGCCGGGGCGGTCCACACCTGTCCGCTCCGGGCGGGCAGGCGGCCGCGGAGGCGACCGGTGCGGGCGTCGAGGAGCGTCACCGCGCCGAGATGATCCCCTACGACGACGAGCCCCGACCGGGTCGCCGCCGAGGAGGAGTAGGTGACCGCGCCGAGGTCGTGCGTCCAGCGGACGCGGCCGCCGGGCGTGACCCCGCGCTCACGCCGGTCGTTGGCGCCGAAGACGACCGTCCCGTCGGGCGCGACGGCCGGGGAGACCTCGACGATGTCCCGCGCGTCCACCCGCCAGCGCACCCGCCCGTCGCGCACGGCGAGCAACGAGTAGTCCGCCGTGGCGTACACCGTCCCGTCGGCCGCAAGCGCCGGGCTGCCGTAGCTGCTCGAGCCCAGGTGAGCCGTGCTCTCCAGGCGCGGGCGACCGCGACGGAGGGTGTAGGTGCGCAGGCCCCCGCCGGTGTCGGCGACGTGGAGACGGTGGCGGGCGAGATCGACGAGGGGTGAGAGCGGCGCCGCGGGGAGGACGAGACGCCACCGCAGCCGTCCGTGCGGGTCGAGGGCGAACAGCGAGTCCCGCGGACCGGGCCAGAGGACGAGGCCGTCGGGCAGGACGGCGGGGACCGTCGAGAGGTCGGAGCCGTAGGTGCCGCCGCCGTCGAAGCGCCACCGATCGCGTCCCGTGCGCCCGTCGATCGCGTGGAGGACCCCGCCGTTGCTGGCCGCGTAGACGACGCCGCCCGTTCCCACCGCGGCGCCGGGGACGACGGGGCCCTCGAGACGGCGCATCCAGCGGACGTGCGCGCGCTGGGGACCCAGGACGGGAGCGCTACCCGAATGCGCCGCGTCGTGACCGAAGCCCGGCCACGGGGCGTAGCCGGCGATGGCGGCGGAGGTGCGCGGCAGCGTGGGCGCGACAGCTCCGCGCGGAGCCGACGCGACTCCGCCGCCACAGCCCGCCAGGAGCAGGGCAGTCAGTCCGGCGAGGACTCGGAGCATCGTCGCCGACCGTACGGAGCCGAGCTTGCGCAGCGCTTACGGGCGGCGTCAGCCCAGTCCGCCCAGCGCGACGAAGGCGACGAGGCCCGCCAGCCCGATCGTCGCGAACAGTCCGCCCATGACGACGAGGCCCGCGGTCACGAGCGTGCCGTCGGCCCAGAAGCCATCGATGCGAGCCCGCGTGGGCCGGCGGGGGTCGTAGAGGACCGTCACGGTCTCCCCCGTGCGGGCGGGCGCCGGGCTGGAGCCGGAGAAGACCTCCGTCTCGACCTCGTGCCGGTCGGGCAGCGTGAAGCGCACCACGGGGAAGTACAGGAACGACGGGTCGTTGTAGCCGACCCAGCGCGAGTGCACCTCCGTGACGGTCCCCGGCGCCCGTCCCGCCCGCCGCTTGAAGCGCCGCAGCGCCAGCCGCTGCCGTATGCCGGCGTACACGAGCGCGCTGCCGACGACGAAGAACAGCAGCGGCAGGAACCCGATGTAGCGCAACTCCTGCACGCCCGGGCTCTGGAGGAGCTCGGGCACGGGGATGCCCTGCCCGTACAACCCCGTCTTGAGCGCCGCCATCACCGTCACGACGACCACCCGCGCATACGAGGTGCCTCCGTTGCGGGCGCCGCCTCCGCCCCTCTAACCGGCCAGACGCTTGCCGAGCAGCGCCTTGCCCTGCTCGCCGCCGCGGCGGCTCGCCTCCTGGCCCTTGCGGAAGAAGTCCGCGAGCTCCTGGTCGCCATCCCGCTCGGCGTCCTTGACGTAGGTCTCGAGCCGGAGCACGTTGCTCAGGCTCTGCTCCGTGAACCAGATGATGTTGTAGTCCTTGTCCGCGGTGCCGCTGACCTGACCGCCTTCGCTGCTCATCGCATCTCCCCGTCGTCGTTGTCAGGGGAACGGCTACCCCGCCAACCGCCAGGCTACGCCGGGAAGTAGGAGACCACCGAGGCGCCCGACCGTCCCGCATCCGGAGCAAGCCGGAGGCGCTCCGCCCGACGGCCGCAGCTCCGGCGGCCCGAGGAGGCGGCCCTGGAACAGCATCAAGGAGAGGGGGCCAAGGAGCCGTCAGCCGACCCGTGTGGAGGGGGCGTGGTGTGTCGGGAGTCGTCCAGGGCGCTCGCTGTCGTCCTGGCGGCTCCCGACCGCCACGACCGACAACAACGCAACAGGCTAAGCCGGCTCGGGCTTCTCGGGCAGATCGAGCCCGCGCAGCTCAGCCGCCAGACCCGGCCGCGGCAACGCACGCGGGGCCTCCTCGCGCTCCCGACCCTCGGGAAGCGGCACCGGCGGAGGCGCCGGCACCTCGGCGCCGAACACGTCCTCCTCGGACCGCCCCTGGAGCAGAGCCTCGAACTGCTCGCGCTCGATCGTCTCCCGCTTGACGAGGATCTCCGAGACGGTCTCCAGCGTGCTGCGTCGATCGCCCAGGATCCGCAGCGCCTCCTGGTGCGCGGACTCCACGATCCGACGGATCTCGTCGTCGATCTCCCGCGCGATCTCGTCCGAGTAGTCCGGCTCGGAGGAGAACTCCCGGCCCAGGAAGGGCTGTCCGTGGTCGTGCCCGAACACCCGCGGCCCGAGCTTCTCGCTCATCCCGAAGCGCATGACCATCTGCTTGGCGGTGGCCGTCACCTTCTCGAGGTCGTTCGCCGCGCCCGTGGTGATCTCGGCGAAGACGATCTCCTCGGCGGCCCGGCCGCCGAGCGTCATCGCCATCGTGTCGGTGAGCTCCGCGCGCGTGGTGAGGAACTTGTCCTCCAGCGGCAGCGAGATCGTGTAGCCGAGCGCCTGGCCGCGCGAGACCACCGAGACCTTGTGCACCGGGTCGGAGTGCTCGAGGTAGTGGCCGACGATCGCGTGGCCCATCTCGTGGTAGGCCGTGATGAGCCGTTCCTTGTCGCTCATCACCCGCGTCTTCTTCTCGGGGCCGGCGATCACGCGCATGATCCCCTCCTCGAGCTCGTTCTGACCGATCTCGCGCTTGCCCGCGCGGGCGGCGAGCAGCGCTGCCTCGTTGACGAGGTTCGAGAGGTCGGCGCCGGTGAAGCCCGGGGTCTGGCCGGCCAGCGTGTCCACGTCGATCACGCGCGCGAGCGGCTTGCCGCGCGTGTGGACCTCGAGGATCTTCGACCGGCCCTTGCGGTCGGGACGATCCACGACGATCTGGCGGTCGAAGCGACCCGGACGCAGCAGCGCCGGGTCGAGGATGTCCGGGCGGTTCGTGGCGGCGATGAGGATGATGTTGTCCTTCATCTCGAAGCCATCCATCTCGACGAGCAACTGGTTGAGCGTCTGCTCGCGCTCGTCGTGGCCGCCGCCCAGGCCGGCGCCGCGGTGGCGGCCCACCGCGTCGATCTCATCCATG
>JBBSGJ010000038.1:0-15204 GCA_038254195.1 Solirubrobacterales bacterium | reverse complement strand
CTCGGCCTGGACCTGGGTGAGCTCGAAGCGCTCCACGAGGCCGCGGCGGGCGGTCTCGGAATCCGCCGAGCCGCGGATGAGCTCGATGACCTCGTCGAGGTTGCCGAGCGCGATGAGCAACCCGTCGAGGATGTGGAGGCGGGCCTCCTTCTGGCGGAGCTCGAACTTCAGCCGGCGGACGACGACCTCGCGCTGATGGGCGACGTAGGCCTCGATGATCTCCCGCAGCCCGAGCGTCCGCGGCACTCCGTCGGCGAGGGCGACGGCGTTCACGCCGAACGTCGTCTGGAGCGGCGTCTGCTTGAAGAGGTTGTTGAGCACGACCTTCGGGATCGCGTCGCGCTTGAGCGTGATGACGATCCGCATGCCCTGCTTGTTGGACTGGTCCTCGACGTCGGCGATCCCGCCGATCTTCTTCTCGATGACGAGGTCGGCGATCCGCTTGACGACGCCGTTGTCGCCGCCCTTCTTGACCTGGTAGGGCAGCTCGGTGACGATGATCGCCTCGCGTCCCCCCCGGAGCTGCTCGGTGTGCGCGCGGGCCTGCATCCGCACCCGGCCGCGTCCCGTGGCGTACGCGTCGCGGATCCCGCTCACGCCGAGGATCACGCCGCCCGTGGGGAAGTCCGGTCCCTTGACGTAGCGCATGAGCCCCTCGACGGGGATCGCGGGATCGTCGATGAAGGCGATCGTCGCCGCGACCACCTCGCGGAGGTTGTGCGGCGGGATGTTCGTCGCCATGCCCACGGCGATCCCCGACGCCCCGTTGACGAGCAGGTTCGGGAAGCGCGCCGGCAGGACGACGGGCTCGGAGTCCTTGCCGTCGTAGTTGGGCTGGAAGTCGACGGTGTCCGCGTCGAGGTCGCGGAGCATCTCGGTGGCGATCCGCGAGAGCCGCGCTTCGGTGTATCTCATGGCGGCTGGTGGGTCGTCGTCGATCGAGCCGAAGTTGCCCTGGGGCTCGACGAGCATGTGACGCAGGGAGAAGTCCTGCCCCATCCGCACGAGCGTGTCGTAGATCGCCGAGTCGCCGTGGGGGTGGTACTTGCCCATGACCTCGCCCGTGATCCGGGCGCACTTCACGAACGGCCGGTTGGGCTGGAGGCCCATCTCGTTCATCCCGTGCAGCACACGACGGTGGACGGGCTTCAGCCCGTCGCGCACGTCGGGCAGCGCGCGGCCGACGATGACCGACATCGCGTAGTCGAGATACGACGAGCGCATCTCCTGCTCGAGCTCCCGGGGCTCGATGCGTTCCGGGGTGATGCTCATTACACGTCCAGGTTCGTCACGTCGCGGGCGTTGGACTCGATGAACTCGCGGCGCGGCTCGACCTTGTCGCCCATGAGCATCGTGAACGTGCGGTCGACCTGCGCGGCGTCCTCCATCGTCACCTGGAGCAGGGCGCGCGACTCGGGCTGCATCGTCGTCTCGGCGAGCTGGTCGGCGTTCATCTCGCCGAGGCCCTTGAAGCGCTGGAGCCCGACGCCGTGGCCGGCGACCTTGAGCACGCCGCGGCGCAGCTCCTCGAAGGACGGGCCGTCGGCCTCGCGGTCGGCGAGGCGCACCGTGAACGGCGGGGTGCCGGCGAGCTGCTGGAGCTGGCTGTGCACACGGACGAACGAGCGGTAGTCGGGCGAGGCCAGCAGCGACCGGGGGATCCGGTGCCGGCGCGCGTGACCCGTCTTGCGCTCGACGGCGCGGATGGTCAGCTCGACGGGATCCTCTCCGGTGAGCTCGGTGCTCCACGGCTCGGTGTCCGGCACCTCCGCGCGCAGCAGGGCGAGCAGCTCCGCGTCTTCGGTCACCCCCTCGTCGAGGATCTGCGACTCCTCGAGGAAGGTGATGAGATCGTGCCCGTGCTCGGCGCGCAGCGACGAGCCCCAGCCCTCGTACTGCTTGAGCAGCCGGTTGAAGGTCTGCCACCGCTTCTCGGTGAGGCGCAGCGGCCGGCCCTCGCGGTCGGCGATCTCCAGGCGCTCGTACTTGTCCTGCAGGATGATCTGCTCGAGCTCGGACTCCTTCTCGATGTACCGCGAGCTCTTGCCCTGGGTCATCCGGTAGAGCGGCGGCTTGGCGATGTACACGTGGCCACGCTCGATGAGCTCGGGCATCTCGCGGAACAGGAGCGTGAGCGCGAGCGTGCGGATATGAGCTCCGTCTACGTCGGCATCGGTCATCAAAATCACCTTGTGGTAGCGCAGGCGCTCCATGTCGAACTCCTCGCGCACTCCGGTGCCGATCGCCGTGATGAGCGCCTGGATCTCCTCGTTGCGCAGGACCTTGTCGATCCGCGCCTTTTCCACATTGAGGATCTTCCCCCGCAGCGGCAGGACGGCCTGGGTGGAGCGGTCGCGCCCCTGCTTGGCCGGCCCGCCGGCGGAGTCGCCCTCGACCACGAAGAGCTCGGCGAGTGACGGGTCCTTGATCGAGCAGTCGGCGAGCTTGCCGGGCAGGTGCGAGTTCTCCAGGACCGACTTGCGCCGAGCCATGTTGCGGGCCTGGCGCGCGGCGTCGCGGGCGCGCGCGGCGTCGACGCATTTCATGACGATGCGCTTTGCGTCGGTGGGGTTGAGCTCGAGCCAGTCGGCGAGCCCGGCGTTCACCACGGACTGGACGAACCCGGCCATGCCCGGGTTGCCGAGCTTGGTCTTCGTCTGGCCCTCGAACTGGGGATCGGACAGCTTCGCCGAGATGACCGCGGTGAGGCCCTCGCGGATGTCCTCGCCGGCGAGGACGGGATCCTTGTCGCGGAGCATTCCCTGCTTCTTGGCGTAGGTGTTGATCTGGCTTGTCAGCGCCGACCGGAACCCCGAGAGGTGCGAGCCCCCCTCGTGGGTGTTGATGTTGTTGGCGAAGGAGAAGACCGACTCCTGGAAGGAGTTGCCACCCGACCACTGCATGGCGACCTCGACCGCGCCTTCGGTCGCGGACTCGCCCTCGAGGAAGATGACCTTGCGGTGCAGCGAGTCCTTGTTCTCGTTGAGGTAGCGGACGAAGTCCTCGATGCCGCCCTCGTAGCGGAACTCCGCCCGGCGACCCTCCGCGCGCTCGTCGGTGATGCCGACGCGCAGGCCGCGGGTGAGGAACGCGGTCTCCCGCAGGCGGTTCTCGACCGTCGTCCACTCCAGCGTCGCCTGCGGATCGAAGATCTCGGCGTCGGGCATGAAGGTGACCGTCGTCCCGGTCTCCTGCGTCGCCTCACCCTTCTGGAGCGGACCCGGCTTACCGCGCTCGTAGCGCTGGCGCCAGGTGAACCCGTCGCGACGGATCGTGATCTCGAGCCACTCCGACAACGCGTTGACCACGGAGACGCCCACGCCGTGCAGCCCGCCGGAGACCTTGTAGCCCCCGCCGTCGCCGAACTTCCCGCCCGCGTGCAGGACGGTGAGCACGACCTCGACCGCGGGGCGCTGCTCCTTCGCCATGATCGCGACGGGGATCCCGCGACCGTCGTCGACCACGGTGACCGAACCGTCGGGATGGATCGTCGTCTCCACCGCCGTGGCGTGGCCGGCCAGGGCCTCGTCGACCGAGTTGTCGACGACCTCCCACACGAGGTGGTGCAGGCCGCGCTCTCCCGTCGAACCGATGTACATGCCCGGGCGCTTGCGGACGGCCTCGAGGCCCTCCAGGACCGTGATGTCCTGGGCGTCGTATCCGCTGGCCGGGCGCGGCGCGTCAGCGCCGTTCTCGTTCGCCACTAGACCTCCGTTGAACGTGCCGGCGCCCCGGGTTTCGCGCGTGTCGCGAGACGACCGGGGCACCGTGAAGCTGTGGATCACAGGATAGCAGTCGGAGGAGGCGGATCCCAGGGTTCATAGCCATCAAAACGCCTGCAAAAGGCGGCGAAGTGTGCCGCCTCACGCGCGCCCGCGCGGTGGGGCGGCCTGGCAGCGCAGCCGGAGCACCCGCTCGGCCCCCAGCGCGGCGTTCAGGGCCGCGATGATCCCGGGCGACATCAGGTCGAGCTCGTGGGCCCAGAGCGATGACGAGCACGTCACCGTGACCGTGCCCTCGCGCGCCGCCGCCGGCGCCGCCTCGCGCACGATCGCGTCGCCCACGGCCCCCGGCCAGGCACGCTGCACATCGGCGAGAAGGGTCCGGGGGGCCCACTCGCCCTCCAGCCGCTCGAGGGTCATGGAGAGGGTACGCGGGGTCCGCCGCCGGATCATGCAGTGACCTCCTCGCGCGCGGTCCCCCCCACCACCGAGAGCCGGGTCACCGCCACGTCTCCGGCACCGGGGACGTGGGCGAGGTCGGTGGTGGTGATCACCGTCTGCCCGTGCACGCCCACGCGCTCCACGAGCCGCTCACGGCGGTCGGTGTCGAGCTCGGACATGACGTCGTCGAGCAAGAGGAGGGGGAACGCCCCGCGCGCCTCGCCGATGGCGTCGCGCTCGGACAGCAGGAGGGCGAGGAGGGCCAGGCGCTGCTCGCCCTGGGATCCGTACGCACGCAGCTCGCGCCCATCGCGCAGGAGCGCGAGCTCGTCGCGGTGGGGGCCGTGGCCGGTGAAGCCGCGGTCGAGATCGCCGTCGACCCGTTCGGCGAGCTCCGCGGCGAGGCCCTCGGCGTCCGACGCCTGCGCGCGCGGCCGGTACACGAGCATCCCCTCGCCCTCGAGGCCGAGCTCCGCGGCCAGGTCGCCGAAGCGCTCGGCGAGCAGCGCCACGGTGCGCGCACGGTCGTCCATGAGCGCGATCCCGTGGCGGGCGAGCTCCGAGTCCCATGCGCGCAGCGACTCCCGGGACGCGTACCCGGCCCGGATGCGCCCGAGCAGGGCGTTGCGTTGGGCCAGGGCGGCGGCGTACGCACGGCGCGTCCCGGCGCGCGCCGGCCACAGCGCGCCCACGACCTGGTCGAGGTGCGCCCGCCGCCCCGCCGGGGTGCCCTTGACGAGCTCGAGGCGGTCGGGCAGGAACACCGACACGAGCGGTCGGGCGACAACGTCCACGAGCCGGTCGACCGGCGCGTCGTCGGCGGTGAGGCGCTTGGGGTGTCCGGGCTCGAAGCCCACGGCGAGGACGTGGGCGCCGTCGGGGTCCTCCGCCCCCACCTCCACCCGGCACACGCGCTCACCCCACCGCACGCACTCGCGCTCGTTCGTCGTCCGGCACGACCGCCCGGTGCAGCCGAAGTACAGCCCCTCGAGCAGATTCGTCTTCCCCGCCCCGTTACGGCCGGTGACGACCGTGAGGCCGGGGCCGAGCGCGACCTCCTCGGCCGCATAGCCCCGGAAGTCACGCAGCGCCAGGCGGGTGACACGCACGACCGCGCGTCAGACGTTGAGGCGGATCGGCATGATCAGGTAGAGGAACCCGCTGCCATCGGCGGAGGAGATGAGCCCGGGGCGCAGGGGCGAGATGAGCTGGAGCTTCACGTCGGCGCCCTCCACGCTCTCGAGGCCGTCGCGGAGAAAGTCCGGGTTGAAGCCGATCTCCAGCGGCTCGCCGTCGAAGGGGACGGGCAGCGACTCCCGAGCCTCGCCGACGTCGGGCGTCTGGGCCGAGACGGTCACCTCGCCCGGAGCGAACGCGAGGCGCAGCGGGGCGTTCTTCTGGGCGAGGAGCGAGATGCGCCGCACGACGTCGGTGAACTCCTCCCCGGCGAGGACGAGATCGTGCTCGTAGGTCTCGGGCAGGAGCTGGCGGTAGTTCGGGAACTGGCCCTCGATGAGGCGCGAGGAGAGGACGACCCCGCCGACCTCGAAGACGACCTGGTTGGCGGTCCTGCCGACCGAGAGCGTCTCCACGTCGCCGGCGCCGGCGACGATCCGCCCGAGCTCGGCAAGCGCCCGCGCGGGAACGTTGGCCTCGAACTCGCCGGCGAGCGCCTGCTCGAGCCGGGTCTCCTTCACGGACAGCCGGTAGGAATCCGTCGCGACCATCCGCAGCTCGTCCCCCGCGGCCGAGACGAGGATTCCCGTGAGCACAGGCCGGGTCTCGTCGCGCGAGGCCGAGCGCATGACCCGGTTCACGGTCTCGACGAACGCCCCGGCGGGGACCGCGACCTCGGTGTCCCCTCCCGGACCGGCCAGCGGCGGGAAGTCCTCACCCCGCAGGGTGCGGATGTGGAAGACGGCGTTACCGGCCGAGAGCTCGACGTCGCCCTCGGCGGGGCGCAGCTCGAGCGTCACCTCCTTGGCCGGCAGCGCACGGACGACCTCCACGAGCAAGCGGGCAGGGAGGACGCATACGCCCTCCCGGGCGATCTCACCTCCCAGGGGAACGCGGAGCCCGATCTGGTTGTCGGTGGCGCGGAGCTCCGCCCGGTCAGCCTCGACGGCCAGCTGCACCCCGGAGAGGGCCTGGATGGCCGAGCGGGTGGAGGCGACCCGGGCGACCGCCGCCAGCTTGGCGGCGAGCTCGTCGCGACCCACCGACAACCTCATCTCTGCATCTCCGAGAGAACGGGGCTAGGAGTCATAGGGCCTGTGGACATGTTGATGGACGAGTGTGTCACGGCTGCCGGATCTCTCCCAGGTGCTCGCGAACCCGCTGCACAGCGGCATGGGCGACGGGGTCGGCGGCGATGCGCTGCGTCGTCTTCCGGCAGGCGTGCTGGACTGTGGAGTGGTCGCGGGCAAAGGCGCGCCCGATCGCCGGGAAGCTCTCCCCGGTGCACTCCCGGCACAGGTACATGGCGACCTGACGGGGCCAGGCCACGCGGGGGGCGCGAGCCTTGGAGCGCAGCTCCTCGACCGTGATCCGGAAGGCGGCGGCGGTCGCGTCCTGGATCTGGGCGACGGTACGTCGGGGGGGACGTGACGCGGGGTAGAGGACGTGGAGGACCTTGTCGACGAGCGCCGGCGTGATGGGTTCCCGTGTCAGCGAGTGGAAGGCGACGACCCGGATGAGGGCGGACTCGAGGTCGCGGATGGACCCGGTCAGGCGCTCGGCGATGGCCTCGAGGGCGCGAGGGTCGGCGAGCTCCACCCCGTCGTGGCCGGCGCGCTTGCGCAGGACGGTCACGCGCATGGCGAGATCCGGGGGCTCGACGTCGGTCACCAGGCCGGAGCCGAAGCGCTCGCGCAGCCGGTCCTCGATGGCCTCCAGGTCGTGGGGCCGGCGGTCGGAGGTCAGGACGAGCTGGGCGCCGGTGGCGTGGAGCGCGTTGAACGTGTGGAAGACCTCCTCCTCGGTCTTCGCCTTGCGCTCGAAGAACTGGACGTCGTCGATGAGCAGCACGTCCGTGTCGCGGTAGAGCGCCTTGAACTCGTCGGCGCCGCGGTTGTGGATGGCGTGGACGAACTGGTTGGTGAACGTCTCGGACGCGACGTAGCGGACGGTCGTCTGTGGCTCGTGGACGGCGAGGTAGTTCGCGATGGCGTGGAGGAGGTGGGTCTTCCCCAGGCCGGGCGGCCCGTAGATGAACAGCGGGTTGTACGCCTGTCCGGGCATTTCGGCGACGGCGAGCGCGGCGGCGTGGGCGAGTCGGTTCCCGTCTCCGATGATGAACTGCTCGAATGTGTACTTCGGGTTGAAGGTCTCGGCGAGTAGGAGAGGCTCGCGGTGGGGGCGTGGGGGGAGTGTCGTCGGGTCGGCCACGACCCTCCGCGCGACGATCTGGACGGTCACCTCGGGCCCGAGCGCGGCTGCGGCGCTGGTCTGCAGTACGCGGGCGTAACGGTCGGCGACCCACGAGCGCTTCGAGTCGGGGGCGGCGATGAGCAGCGTGTCCGAGTCCCAGCCGGCAAAGGTGAGCTCGTCGAGCCACAGGTGGTAGGTCGAGTCGGTCACCGAGGCGCGCAACTCGGCCTGGACGGAGGCCCAGGCGGAGGGGTCGGGATGGGGCGTGGGTATGGGCAGCGGTTCGTGTCCGCCGGGCGGCGGACCTCTCCTCGAGTGGTGGTGGGGGCCCCTGAGAGCCCCGGGAGGCGGACCATAACAGCGCCTCCGAGGCCCTTGGAACGGGTCTGGGCAAATCGCGGGAAAAGCTCTCGGCGCCCGCCCCCGAGGCCGTTGTGCACACCCCTGTGCACAACATGTCCCGGCGGTACACTCGGTCCTTCCGTGAAGCGCACCTACCAGCCCAAGAAGCGCAAGCGCGCCCGCACCCATGGGTTCCGCGCACGGATGCAGACACGCGCGGGTCGTGCGGTGCTCAAGCGCCGGCGCGACAAGGGCCGCAAGCGCCTCACCGTCTAGGAGACGGCGTCGTGCCGCCCGTCAGGCGTGGCCGGCTCTCCCGCTCTGCGGACTTCGATCGCGTCTACCGCCGGGGCCGCTCGCATGGCAGCCGGGCGCTCGTGCTCCATGCCTTCACGCGGGGGGATCAGGAGCCCCCGCGGCTCGGGCTCTCGGTGGGGCGGAAGGTGGGGGGCGCGGTGGACCGTAATCTGGTCAAGCGTCTGGTCCGGGAGGCGTTCCGGGAGGTCGCCCCCGGGCTGAAGGTGGGCTGGGACTTTGTGGTCGTCGCACGCGCGGACGCGAGGGAGCTTGCCGAGCGCGACGGGCTGGCGGGCGTACGCGACGCCCTGGCGGAGCTTTTCGACCAGGCGGGTGCTCGCGCGTGAGCGCCGTCGCGCGGGCGGTGGTGCGCGCCCCGATCGAGGTGTGGTCGCGGTGGATCTCCCCCGCCCTCCCCGCCCGGTGTCGCTACCACCCGAGCTGCTCGCGCTACGCCTCGGAGGCCGTCGCCGAGTTCGGCATACTCAGGGGGTTGGTCCTCGCGGTCTGGCGGGTGTTGCGCTGCAACCCGTGGAGCCACGGCGGGGTCGACCCCGTCTCCGCCCAGCGCCTCTTCTCTCCCCGCTGATGACCCTCCCGCTCGGCAACGTCCTCCAGCCCCTCATCGACGTGTTCCGGGCGGTTCTCGTGTTCTTCCACGACACGATCGGTCTGGGCTGGGGCGTGTCGATCATCGCGATGACCGTGCTGATCCGGGCCCTGCTGATCCCGCTGACACTCAAGCAGTTCCGTTCGATGGCGGAGCTCGCCAAGCACCAGCCGGAGATCAAGAAGCTCCAGCAGAAGTACAAGGAGGACAAGCAGCGCCTCAATCAGGAGATGATGGGCTTCTACAAGGAGCACAAGATCAACCCGCTGGCCTCGTGCCTGCCGCTGGCGGCGCAGATGCCGGTGTTCATCTCGCTCTTCTACATGCTCCGCAAGGACCTGCGGCACGAGATCTGCCCAGGGGTCAACCCGGTGCAGGCGGCCGTCACGCACCCATGCGGTGGTCACGGCAACTCGGGGTTCCTCTTCATCCACGATCTGACCGACAAGGCGACGGGGGGCGTGCTGGTCGCGCTCATCATCCTCTACGTCGGCTCGCAGCTCGCCTCGAGCCTGCTGATGAGCGTGTCGCAGGACAAGATGCAGCGGAACCTCATGCTGTTCCTCCCGCTGATCTTCGTGACGTTCGTGATCCGCTTCCCGGCTGGGCTCCTCGTCTACTGGATCACGACGAACCTGTGGACGATCGTCCAGCAGTACATCGTGCGCAAGCGGGTGGGCCCGATCCGGCCCGTGACCGCGCCCGCGGCCGGCGGAGGGGGTGGGGCCGGTGGATTCCTCGAGCGGCTCCGGGCCGGGCCGGCGGGTCCCACGCCCGCCCTGGCCGACGGCGGGGCGGCCGAGACCGGAGCGAAGGCCACGAGCACCCGCGCCGTCAGCGGGCCGCCGCCCCCCCCACCGCGCCAGCGCAAGAAGAAACGCTCGGGCCGACGCCGCTGATGGCCGGGGCCGCCGACGAGGTCCGCGCGCTCCTGGAGCGCGTCGTCGATGCGCTCGAGATCGAGGGCCGGGTGGAGGTGTCCGAGGACGACGAGCAGGTCACCGGCGTCGTGCGCGGCGAGGAGCTCGGTCTCCTCATCGGCCGCCGGGGCGAGACCATCGACGCCTTGCAACACCTCGCGTACCGGCGGGTGATCCAGGCCGGTGTGAAGAAGCGCGTGGTCGTGGACGCGTCGGGATATCGGGACCGCCGCGCGGCGATGCTCCATCACGACGCCGACGAGGCCGCGCGCGACGCGCTCCGGCTCAGCCGCCCGGTTGCGCTCGAGTCCATGAACGCCGCCGAGCGCCGGCTCGTCCACGAGTACCTGCGCGAACGGGGCGAGGTCGAGACCTACTCCGAGGGCGAAGAGCCCGATCGTCACCTCGTCGTGGCGCCGCTCGGGACCTGAGGGCGACGCAACTCCGCGGTCTCCACCGGGTTGCGGCCGACATGCGCAAAGGATTCCTGGTCGTACTGCTCGCCGCATCATTCGCCGCTCTCGCCCCCGCCGGGGCGTCGGCAACCGTCTGTTCCGGCGCCATACCGGGAAGTCGCTATTCCCAGACCATCCGGGTGCACGGCGAAGCGATCGCCCGGGTCTGGATGCACCATGACGCGCGCTACCGATCCTGCACCGTGCTGCGCGCGGTGAAGTGGAAGGGCACGCCTCACTACATGTTCCTCCGGGTCTGCGCGCGTCAGGATCGCCCGAACCACGGCGTGGGCTGCTCGGGGTGGGACGCGGGCCTCTATCGCTTCTACGCCGGGCCGATCTGGCACCCACAGGCCTGGTGCCAGGCCATCCGGGCGAAGATCGACTCTCCGTCCGGGCGGCGGGTCTTCGACGGCTGGGTGTCCGGTCCCTGCGACTAGGCTGGCCCGGGGCGACGCACCGTCCAGACCTCCACCTCCCGGTCGGCAAAGGGGTTGTGGACGTGACGCGCGACGCGGCCGCCGAGCTTCCCGGCCACCCGGCGCGAGCGCTCGTTGCCGGGGTGGACGACCGAGATGAGGTGGGCGACGGCCGGCGGCAGGTCCGCCCACGCGCGGTCCCGCGCAGCGATCGCCGCCTCCGTCGCGTAGCCGCGCCCCCAGGCCGAACAGGCGAGGCGCCACCCGAGCTCGACCTCGTGCGCCAGCTCCGGCAGCCACTCAGGGTGGCTCGGCCCGGCGAAGCCGATGAGCACGCCCGGCTCCGCTCGGGCCGCGACCGCCCACAGCCCGAAGCCGTGCTCATCCCAGTGCGCCATCGCCCGGCCCACGAACCCGGGGGGCGCGGAGCGGTTGAGGAACCGGGTCACGTCGGGGTCGGCATTGATGGCGTCCATGGCCTCTTCGTCCTCGTCTTGCCAGTGACGGAGCAGGAGGCGGGGCGTGGTGATGCCTTCTGCCCGGCCGGATGTTTCACGTTTTTTCATGGCAGCCGGTACCGCTCCTTCATGCGGCGGAGGGGTCCGAGCACATGGGGGCAAAGTGCGATGTCCTACTCCACCTCCGCGAGGAGCCACTCCAGCGTCGGGCCGCGCGCGATCCACGCGTAGGCATCGCAGCCGTCGTGGTGGTAGGCCCGTACAGCCGCGAACCGGGAACACGGTCGCGCAACCACAAGAGGAGGTCGTGGTGGCGGACGCGCATGCGGACACTCGAGCGTCTCATGAGGCTCGGAAGGTGTTACGGAACTGCAACGAGGAGCTCGAGGCGGTTTCCGAACGGGTCGACGGTGTAGAAGCGACGGATCCCCGGAAGCTCGTCGGACCACTCGACTGGGTGGCCTGCGGCGGCGAGGCGGGCGGCGAGGGTGTCGAGCGCGTCGGCGGTGGCGTGCAGGGCGGGGTGGGCCTTGCGGGCCGGGACGAAGGGGTCCTCGACCCCGACGTGCAGCGCCTGGCCGCCGCAGGCGAACCAGACGCCGCCGCGGGACTGGAGCGCGGGCGCCTTCTCGAGCTCCGGCAGGCCGAGGAGGTCACCGAAGAAGCCTCGGGCCGCTGCTTCGCAGCCCGGCGGGGCGGCGATCTGGACATGGTCGAGGCCGGTGATCGTGATCGCGCGCATGATGCCGGTGTGCGCGGATGGGAGCGACGACTGCGGGAGCTGGCGGAGGAGCACGACCTCTACGAGGAGGCCGTCGGGCGGCTTCGGGCGTTGCTCGTCCTCATGGCGGCCGAGGAGCATGCGCCGACGCCGATCCGGGAGCCGGCCCAGGCGGTGGACGCCCACGTGGCGGACTCCCTGTCCGGGCTGGCGGCCGTCGGGGAGGCGCGGTCGCTCGCCGACCTCGGGTCGGGCGCCGGGTTCCCCGGGCTCGTGCTCGCGGCGGTGCGATCGGGCGCGAGGGTGATCCTCCTGGAATCGGTCGGGCGCAAGGCGGCCTGGCTGGGACACGCGACGGCGACGCTGGACCTGGGCAACGTCGAGGTCCGGGCGGAGCGGGTGGAGTCGTGGCGGCCGGAAGCGCGGATCGACGTGGTCACCGCGCGGGCGGTCGCGCCGCTCCCCGTGCTCGTGGAGTACGCCGCGCCCCTCCTCGCGCCCGGCGGCAGGCTCGTCGCCTGGAAGGGGGACCCGGACCCGGCCGAGGAGGCCGACGGGCGTGCCGCCGCCGCGGCCCTCGGGCTCGAGGAGTCCGCCGTGGTGCCCGTGCGGCCCTTCCCCGGGGTCCGGGATCGGCGCCTCTACGTGTACGCGAAGGTCGCGGAGACGCCCCCGGGCTACCCGCGCCGCGCGGGCGCGGCCGCCAAGCGGCCGCTCGGGGTCTCCGACCGGCACCGCCGGTAAGTTCGGCCGTCGGATGGGCACCGTCTTCGCCATCGCGAACCAGAAGGGCGGGGTGGGCAAGACGACGACCGCTGTCAACCTCGCCGCGTGCATCGCCGAGGCGGGGTTGCGGACCCTGCTCGTCGACATCGACCCGCAGTGCAACGCCACCCTCGGCCTCGGGCTGCCGAAGGACTCCGAGCCGAACGTCTACGACGTGCTCTCCGGTGCCGCGGAGCTGCGGGACGCGATCGTGGCCTCGGAAGTCGATGGCCTCGACGTCGCGCCGGCCCACCCAGACCTCGCCGCGGCCTCCGTCGAGCTCCCGCGGGTCGAGGGCTCCGAGCGCCTGCTCCGCACGGCCCTGACCCCCGTCGCCGAGGACTACGAGTTCATCCTGCTCGACTGCCCGCCCTCCCTCGGCCCGCTCACGCTCGGTGCCCTCGTCGCGGCCGACCGCGTGATCGTCCCCGTCCAGACGGAGTACTTCGCGCTGGAGGGGCTTGCCGGCCTCCTCGACACGCTCAGGCTCGTCCAGCGCGAGCTCAACCCCCGCCTCACCGTCGCCGGGATGCTCCTGACGATGCACGACGGGCGCACCCGCCTGGCCCAGGACGTCGAGCGCGAGGTCCGCACGCACTTCCCGGAGCTCGTCTTCGACACCGTCATCCCGCGCAACGTCCGTGTCAGCGAGGCGCCGAGCTTCGGGCGCCCAGTCATCCATCACGACCCACATTGCGCGGGCTCGGACGCCTACTTCGAGCTCGCCAAGGAGGTGGCCGCCCGTGGCTAGCCAGCGCGGGATGGGGCGGGGGCTCGCCGCCATCCTCACCGTTGCCGCACGCGAGGAGGAGGACGAGCTCCGCACCCTTCCCGTCGACCTCATCGCGCCGAACCCCGACCAGCCCCGCAAGGCGTTCGACAAGACCGCCCTGCTCGCCCTCGCGGAGTCGCTGAAGTCGCGCGGAGTGCTCCAGCCCGTGCTCGTCCGGCCGGTCGCGGGCGGGACGTACGAGCTCGTCACGGGCGAGCGCCGTTGGCGGGCGGCCCGGCTCGCCGGGCTGGAGGAGCTCCCCGCCCTCATCCGCGAGCGCGACGACGCGGCCGCGCTGGAGGCCGCGCTGGTCGAGAACGTCGCACGCGAGGACCTCAACCCGGTCGAGGAGGCGCGCGCCGTGGCCGCGCTCGTGGAGGAGCTCGCGCTCACCCGCGAGGAGGTCGGGCGGCGTATCGGGCGCTCCCGGGTCGCGGTCTCGAACCTTCTGCGGATCCTGGACCTTCCCGACGACGCCCTCGACCTTCTGGAGACCGGTGCCCTGACGGAGGGGCACGGCCGGGCGCTCCTCCTGGCGAGCGACCACGCCGAGCGCCGGCGGCTGGGGCGCGAAGCGGCGCTGAAGGGCTGGTCCGTGCGCGAGCTCGAGACGCAGGCCCGGCGCTCGGACCAGCGCGGCGTCGGCACTCGCGGCCGCCGCGGCGAGACGGTCCACCCGGACCTCGAGGATGCCCTCGCGCGCGCGGCCGACGCCCTCGGCGCGGCCCTCGGGACCCCCGACGTCAAGGTCGTCCCCAAGGGCCGGGGATGTCGGGTCGAGATCTCCCTCGAGTCCCTCGACGACGCCCTCGCGCTGGTCGATCGCGTCGCTAGACTCGCGCCCTCCCGGGCGATTAGCTCAGTCGGTTAGAGCGCTTCTCTGATAAGGAAGAGGTCCCAGGTTCGAGTCCTGGATCGCCCATGTCAGACAGCCCGCACATCGGGGGCTTTCGTGTTTCTGGAGACTCCCCCTCCACTTTCCTTTTGGCCCCGTGGAAACGCCATATGGAACCGTTGTACGAGCACGCGCGTGGAGAGAGACCGAATCCGGCCCCCCGGATCGCCTCCCCGGAGTCACCCGCGAGCGCAGGTACTTACTCCTAAGGACCTTCCCGTTACGTAGGCTCAGATGCATGGCAGATGAGCAGAAGTCCTGGACTGAGGAGACCGCGCGCCGATGGCTCTTCGATACGGCATCCGGTCTCCGAGCGTTCGTCGCGCGCTTCAAGACCGTGACCTGGTACGAGGGTGCGGAGCTGCCCGAGCGCTACGGCGCCCTGACCTCGTGGCCGGGCGAGTGCATCGAAGACGGGCTGGCGATGCGCGAGAGATACCCCGAGTTGGAGATCCGCGCCGGCTACAGCTTCCGCGCTGCTCGCCCCGATGAGGGCACTTGGCATGCCTTCAATCTCGCCCCTGACGGTTCCGTGGTCGATCTCAGGAAGTGGAGATCAGCTTGAAGGCACAAGTGTGGACTGATGGTGGAGGTAATGTAGGCAATCAAGGGATCAGCAGCTTGTGTAGTGAAGACCAATGGTGATGTTTTCAAGAAGTCAAAGAAGCTACCTGTTGAGGTATCCAACAATGTTGCTGACTATGAAGGGCTAATCCTAGGTCTGGAACTTGCCCTTGATGTTGGCGTATCTGTAGCTAAGTTCTACTCTGATTCAAACCTCATCGTATGTCAAGTCAAGGGGTATGGAAAGTTGGCGAACCAAGTCTCGTCCCTCTAAGACTTACAGTGTGGGATCTTGCTGAACCATTTGAGTCAGTAGAGGTTGCTTGGATACGTAGAAAATGAGAACAAAGACGCTTATCGTCTATCCCGGCTTCCGCAGTTGATGGGCATGTAGAACGGGCGTGATCGCCCGTGGGGACTGGGGATCGGGGGCTTTGTGCAGCTTGTGCGTGTG
>JBBSGJ010000037.1:0-16331 GCA_038254195.1 Solirubrobacterales bacterium | reverse complement strand
GATGCGCTCGTCGTCGGCGGCGACGAGGATCTGGAGGCCGCGCCCGCCGCGCTCGAGGTAGAGGACGGGCTCGGCGCGCAGCAGCACGACGTGCGCGCCGGGGCGGCGCTCGGGGCGCTTGCCCGCGTCGCGCTTCGGCCACGGCAGAGCGGCGCCGTAGGGCTGCGCGGGGTCGACCGCGGAGAGGACGAGCGGTGCGTCGGCGTCGTCGTCGCGGATCGCGCGCAGCCGCTCCACGGCGCCCGGCAGCGCGAACTGCGCGCCGCCCAGGCCCTCGACGAAGTAGCCGCGGCGGGCCACGCCGATGGTCTCGAGGGAGGCGAGCTCGTGGTAGACCGCCGAGAAGCCGCCCGGCACGCCCTCGGCGAGCACGCCCTCGCGGGTGAGGATCCCGTGACGCTCGAGCAGCAGCTCAGCCAGGGCCCGGCGGCGCGTGGCGGGGTCGGGAGCCGTCCGGAAGAGGGGGGCGGTGAGCGACCAGCGCCCGACCACCTGCGCGCTCGCCCCCGCACGTCGCGAAGAGAAACGGCGGGCGTGCCCGCGCCGGGCCCGGTCGCGCTGCGCCCGCGCGAGGGTGAGCCGTGGCGCGCGCAGCGGCGCCCACGCGTCGTTCGTGGCCTCGCCCGCCCAGGCGAGGTCCCACAGCGCCTCCTGGAGCTCCTCGGGCGGCAACGGGACGTCGGCCAGCAGGTCGGTGAAGAAGCAGGCGCCGGCCTCCAGGCGCTCCCGGACCGCGGCGTGCGCGGGCTCGGCGGGCGGCTCGATGCCGCGCACAGGCGGCGGCCCGACGAGCGCGACGTCCTCCCGGAAGTACGGCGCCACGCGCCCCGAGCTCCGCCCCAGAGCGCCCGCCCCGACCCACACGACCTCCCCGGAGGCGCAGAGCTCGTCGAGCCAGGCGGGGGAGTAGGCCCCGAGGCGCCGCGGGAGCACCTCCTGCTCCCACACGTCGGCGGGCAGGGCGAGGCCCTGGAGCGGGACGAGGATCTCGCGCAGGCGGTCCGGGCCCGCACCCCCCGGGCGATGGCGGTCGACCCCCTGCCAACCCGGGAGAAAGCGGGCGAACGCGCGCTGGTCGGCGGGCTCGATCTCCTTGCGCAGCGCGGCGAGCGAGGCCCGGCGCAGACGGCGCAGGACCTCGACGTCGCACCATTCCCGCTCCGTCCCGCCGGGGCGTAGCTCGCCCCGTACGAGCTCCCCGGCCTGCTCCAGCTCACGCAGCGGGGCGCCCGGGTCCACCCCGTAGCGAGCGCGGAGCTCCGCGGTGGTGAACGGGCCGTGGGTGCGGGCATAGCGGCGCGCGAGCTCGGCCAGCGCGTCGGGCACATCGGCGGTGAACGCGTCGGACAGGCCGCCGGGTGGCACGACCCCGAGCGCGTCCCGGAACAGGCCCGCGTCCTGGGCGACGATCCAGCGTGGCTCCCCCGCGACCCGGACCCGCAGCGCGCGGCGCTCCTCGGATAACGCAGCGAGCATCGCGGGGGCGTCGAGCTCCGCGAGCACGCGGTCGGCCACCTCTCCGTCGGTCAGGTCCCCCACCCGCCGGAGCACGTCGTGCAGGCCGTCGCGATCGGTCGCGCGCATACGCTCCGAGCGGTGCTGCAGGTCGTCCTCGACCTGCGCGAGCGCGCCCGGGTCGATGAGCTCGCGCAGCTCCTCCTGCCCGAGCAGCTCGCGCAGCAGCTCCCGGTCGAGCGACAGCGCCGCCGCGCGCCGCTCGGCGTTCGGCGCGTCGCCCTCGTACATGTACGTGGCCACGTAGTCGAAGAGCAGCGAGGAGGCGAAGGGCGAGGCGGTCGGGGTCTCGACCTCGACGAGGGACAGCTCGCGGCGGTGGAGCTGCTCGAGCAGCGCCGTGGCCCCGGGCACGTCGAGCACGTCACGCAGGCACTCGCGGTAGGTCTCGAGGACGATGGGGAAGTCGCCGTAGCGCTTGGCGACCTCGAGCAGCGACTGGGCCTTCAGCCGCTGCTGCCACAGGGGAGTGCGCTTCCCCGGATACGCGCGCGGGAGCAGCAGGGCGCGCCCGGCGTTCTCGCGGAAGCGGGCGCCGAACAGGGCGCTGGCGCCCAGCTCGGCCACCACGCGCTCCTCGAGCTCGTCGGGGGGGACGAGGACGAGGTCGGCCCCCGGCGGCTCGTCGGCATCGGGGAGGTGGACGATGATCCCGTCGTCTGACCAGATCGCGTCGGACTCCAGGCCGTACTCCTCCCGCATCCGCGCGCTCAGCGCGAGCCCCCACGCGGCGTGGACCCGGCCGCCGTAGGGCGAGAGGACGCACAGCCGCCAGTCGCCGATCTCGTCACGGAAGCGCTCGACCACCAGGGTGCGGTCGCTCGGGATCACGCGGGTCGCCGCCTGCTGCTCGCGCAGGTAGGCCAGAAGGTTCTTCGCGGCCCGGGGGTCGAGGTCGTAGTCGCGCTCCAGGGTCTCCACCGACTGATCGACTGCGGTGCGCGCGAAGGCGCCGATCGCCTCGCCGAGCTCCTTGGGCCTTCCCAGGCCGTCGCCCTTCCAGAACGGCACGGCGCCGGGGACACCGGGAGCGGGCGTGACGATCACCCGGTCCCGGCCGATCTCCTCGATCCGCCACGTGCTCGCGCCGAGCAGGAACGTCTGGCCCGGCCGGGCCTCGTAGACCATCTCCTCGTCGAGCTCCCCGACCCGGCGCCCGTCGGGGAGCGTGACCATGAACAGCCCGCGGTCGGGGATTGTCCCCGCGTTCGTGATCGCGAGCTGGCGCGCGCCCTTGCGCGGGCGGATCGTGCCCGCCACCCGGTCCCACACGATGCGGGGGCGCAGCTCGGCGAAGTCGCTGGACGGATAGCGCCCGTCGAGCATGTCGAGGACGTTCTCGAAGACCGTCCGCGAGAGCTCCGAGAAGGAGTACGTGCGGGTGACGAGGGCGAACAGGTCGTCCACCGCGAGCGGCTCCTCGACGGCGCACATCGCGACGATCTGCTGCGCGAGGACGTCGAGCGGGTTGCGCGGCACGACCGTCGGCTCGATCGCCCCCTCGCGCATCCGGCGGGCGACGACCGTGCACTCGAGCAGGTCGCCGCGGAACTTCGGGAAGATCCGGCCCTTGGAGACGTCGCCGACGTTGTGCCCGGCGCGGCCGATGCGCTGCAGGCCGGCGGCCACCGACTTGGGCGACTCGACCTGGAGGACGAGGTCGACCGCGCCCATGTCGATCCCGAGCTCGAGCGACGACGTGGCCACGAGGCACGGCAGCTCGCCCGCCTTGAGCATCTCCTCGATGACGAGGCGCTCCTCGCGCGCGAGGGAGCCGTGGTGGGCGCGGGCGATCTCCTTCGCGGGGAGGACGCCGGCGTCGCGGTCGCGGGCGGGGGGCGCGCCGAGGCCGCGCTCGCCCACGGTCGGCTCGCCCTCGTCGGCCGCGTCGAGCTCGTTGAGGCGCAGCGCGAGCCGCTCGGCCCCGCGCCGGCTGTTGACGAAGACGATGGTCGAGCGGTGGCCGCGGACGAGCGCGAGCAGCTCGGGGTAGATCGCCGGCCAGATGGACCGGCGCGTGGCCTCGCTGCCCGCGAGGGGATCGAGCTCCGCCCCGCCCTCGGGCTCCACCATCGACTCGACGGGCACGTGGATCTTCAGGTCCAGCGGCTTGCGGACGCCGGTGTCGACCAGCGTGCAGGTCCGCCGCGGCCCGACCATGAAGCGCCCGACCTCCGCGAGCGGGTTCTGCGTGGCCGAGAGGCCGATCCGCTGGACGTCGCGCTCCGCGAGGGCGGACAGGCGCTCGAGCGAGAGGGCGAGGTGGGCGCCGCGCTTGGTCCCGGCCACGGCGTGGATCTCGTCGACGATGACCATCCGCGCGTCCACCAGGAAGTCTCTCGCGCGCGAGGTCAACATCAGGTAGAGCGACTCCGGCGTGGTGATGAGGACGTCGGGCGGCTCGCGGAGCATCTGCGCGCGGTCGCGCTGGGGCGTGTCGCCCGTGCGGATCGCGACCTTGAGGTCGGCGCCGATCCCGCGCAGGGGCGCGCGCAGGTTGCGCTCGATGTCGTAGGAGAGCGCCTTGAGCGGCGAGACGTAGACGACGCGCGTCCTCCCCCGCTCCTCCGACGTGGCGAGGCGATCGAGCCCGTAGAGGAACGCCGCGAGCGTCTTGCCCGATCCGGTGGGGGCCGAGATGAGCGTGTGCGCGCCGGTCGCGATGGCTGGCCACGCTTGCCGCTGGGCCTCGGTGGGGGCGTCGAACGCACCGAGGAACCAGTCACGCACCCGCGGGGTGAAGGCCTCCATCGCCATGCCGTCAAAGGTACGTGGCGCGAGACCTGATACGACTGCGCGGGGAGTCGTGGAGTCAGCCCGCAGCGAGCTCGCGGGCGCGGTCCAGCACGGCGTCGAGCATCGCCGGCGTGAGCTTCCCCGTGAACGTGTTCTGCTGGCTGGGGTGAAAGCAGCCGAGGAAGGTGAGACCGGTGCTCGTCGTTGCCTCCACGCCGTGGCCGAACCTCGGGCGGGGGCGGCGGGTCGGGTCGAGGACCCGCCAGCCGGCCTCCCAGCCGAAGCCGCCGAGGCAGAGGACCACCCGGGCGGCTCCCAGCAGCACGAGCTCGCGGCGCAGGAACCCCGCGCAGGTGTCGCGCTCGGCGGGTGTCGGCTTGTTCTGCGGCGGCGCGCAGCGCACGGCGGCGGTGACCCAGCAGTCCTGGAGCCTCAGGCCGTCGTCGCGCGCGACCGACAGGGCCTGGTTGGCGAACCCCGCCCGGTGCAGGCCCGCGTAGAGGAAGTCGGCGGAGCGATCGCCGGTGAAGACCCGTCCCGTCCGGTTGCCCCCGTGCGCCGCGGGCGCCAGGCCGAGGGCCACCACCCGCGCGTCCGGATCCCCGAAGCCGGAGACCGGCCGCGCCCAGTACTCCTCGTCGCGGAACGCCGCGCGCTTGACCCGCGCGACCTCCTCGCGCCACTCCACGAGCCGCGGGCAGGCGCGGCAGGACTCGATCTCGGCGCCGAGCGCCGCGAGTGGCGATCTGCCCACCGTATGCGCGGGTAACTCGCCACTCGGGGCGCGCGGTCGCTGGTCGGCGGTCGCGCTCACCCCAGCGCGCGCCCGTACTGGCGCTCGTAGTACTCGCGGTAGGCGCCCGAGCGGATGGGCTCCCACCACCACGTGTTCTCCCGGTACCAGTCGACGGTCTGGGCCAGGCCGTCGTCGAAGCGGACACGCGGCTCCCACCCCAGCCCGCGCACCTTCTCCGAGGACAGCGAGTAGCGGCGGTCGTGCCCGGGCCGGTCGACGACGTGCTCGATGAGCGACGCGTCCTGGCCGGTGAGCTCGAGCAGCGCGTGGACGACCTCGAGGTTGGGCTTCTCGTCGGGACCGCCAACGTTGTAGACCTCACCGGGGACGCCGGAGTCGAGCACGGTCCCGATCGCCCGCGCGAAGTCCTCCATCCAGATCCAGTTGCGCACCTGCATCCCGTCCCCGTACACCGGCAGCGGATCGCCGTGCAGGGCGTTGAGGACCATGAGGGGGATGAGCTTCTCGGGGTACTGGCGCGGCCCGTAGTTGTTCGACCCGCGGCACACGAGTGCCTCAATGCGGTAGGTGTGCACGTAGCCCAGCACGAGCAGGTCCGCCCCGGCCTTCGTCGCCGAGTAGGGAGAGGACGGCGCCAGCGGCGACTCCTCGGTGAACGTCCCCGAGGCGATCGAGCCGTAGACCTCGTCGGTGGAGACCTGCACGAAGCGCAGGGCGCGCCGGCGCACCTCCTCGAGCAGGACGTAGGTCCCCATCGCGTGGGTGCGCACGAACGCGTCGGGCTCGGCGATCGAGCGGTCGACGTGCGTCTCGGCGGCGAAGTTCACCACCGCGTCGCAGCCCCCCATGGCCCCCGCGACCGCCTCGGGGTCCTCGATCCCCGCGACCACGAGCTCGTGCTCGACCCCGCGCAGGTTCTCCTCGCGTCCCGCGTAGGTGAGCTTGTCCAGGACGCGGACCTCGTCGCCGTGCTCGTCGACCCGCACGCGCACAAAGGCCGAGCCGATGAAGCCCGCGCCGCCGCAGACCAGGAGCTTCACGCCACGACCCGCGCCGCGAGGTACTCCCCGAGGCCCTCGCGCCAGTGGGGGAGGCGTGGGTCACCGGGCGCGGGGTGCAGGATCGAGCAGGCGGGGCGCGGCGCGGGACGAGCGAGCTCGGCGGTGCGGCCGCGCCTCACCTCGCAGTCCACGCCCGCGCGCGCGAAGATCTCCCGTGCGAACTCCCACCACGAGCACGACCCGCTCGCCGGCAGGTGATGGAGACCGAACGAGCCCGAGCCGAGCAGCTCCAGGAGCGCCGGAGCGAGGTGCGCGGTCGCCGTCGGGGCTCCGACCTGGTCGTCGACGACGGTCACGGCGTCACGCTCCGCGCCGAGCCGCAGCATGGTCTCCACGAAGTTCGCCCCGCCGACCCCGAACAGCCACGAGGTCCGGGCGACATGCGTACGGGGAGCCGCGAGCATGGCCCGCTCACCGGCGAGCTTCGTCCGGCCGTAGGCCGACAGCGGCGCAGCAGGGGAGGAGACGGAGTAGCCGGAGGAGGCGCGGCCGTCGAAGACGTAGTCCGTGGAGACGTGCACGACGACCGCCCCCGCCTCCGCTGCCGCCCGCGCGACGTTGCCCGCGCCCTCGCCGTTGACGCCCGCCGCCGTCTCCTCCTGCGCCTCCGCGCCGTCCACGTCGGTCCACGCCGCGCAGTTGATGACCGCGCCGGCGCCGCGCAGCGCCCGGCGGCACGCCTGCGCATCGGTGACGTCGAGATCCTCGCGCACGAGGCCCACCGCGTCCGGGGCCGCGTGCATCACATCGCTTCCGAGCATCCCACCGGCCCCGGTGACCACGAGCCTCACAGGATCCCGATCTCGGAGTTGTCTCCCACCATGAAGCGATACGCGTGCGGCTGGCGGTCCCCGCGGCCCACGCGTACGTTGCGGCCCAGCAGCGAGGACTCCATCCGCCCGGCCAGGCGCCGCACCTGGGAGTCGGCGAGCAGGATGGAGTGCTCGATCTCCGCGTCCTCGATCACGCACCGGTCCCCCACCGCCGTGTACGGGCCCACGTAGCAGTCGGTCAGCCGCGCATCCGCGCCGATGATCGCCGGCCCGCGCACCGAGGAGCGCTCGAGTCGTGCCCCCGGGAGCACCACGACGCGCCCGTCGACCCGGGAATCGATCAGCTCGCCCTCCACGGAGCGCTCGACGGTCTCCAGGACGAGCCGGTTGGCCTCGAGGATGTCGTCCAGGCGACCCGTGTCCTTCCACCACCCGCGCACGATGTGCGGGTCCACGCGTGCCCCGGAGTCGACGAGGTGCTGGATCGCGTCGGTGATCTCCAGCTCGCCCCGGCCGCTGGGGGAGATCGCCCGCGCCGCGTCGTGGATCGCCGGCGTGAACATGTAGACGCCCACGAGGGCGAGGTCGGTCGCCGGCTCGGGCGGCTTCTCGACGAGGCGGCGCACCCGGCCGCCCTCGAGCTCGGCCACCCCGTAGTTCTCGGGGTCGGTGACGGGGGTGAGGAGGATCAGGGCATCGGGGGCGGTGGCGCGGAACGCGTCCACGAGCTCGGTGATCCCGCCCTGCAGCAGGTTGTCGCCGAGGTACATGACGAAGGGTGCGTCGCCCAGGAACGGCTCGGCGGTGAGCACCGCGTGCGCGAGCCCCAGCGGCTCGTCCTGGCCGATGTAGGTCAGCTCGACCCCGAAGCGCGACCCGTCACCCGCCGCGGCCCGGATCTCGTCGCCGGTCTCCGGCGCAACGATGATCCCCACCTCGCGGATCCCCGCCCGGGCCATCGCCTCGATGCCGTAGAACAGCACGGGCTTGTTGGCCACGGGCACGAGCTGCTTGGCCGACGTGTGCGTGATCGGCCGCAGGCGCGTGCCCTTCCCGCCCGACAGGATCAGTCCCTTCAAGTCCTTCACTCGGAGCGTGAGGCTATCGGCGCTCCGGCGCCGCGCTGCTCTCGGCGTCGCTGGATCGCCATTCGCGCCGCGGTGCGACCGACGGCTACGAGCGCGCGCGCTGAGGCAGCGCGGCGACCGCGTCGCGTACGGCCGCGCGCGCGTCCTGGGGCTCGAGCACGACGGCGTCGCCCGCCTCTTTCAGCACCTCGCGCACGAGCCAGTCGGTCCCCGCGAAGCCGATGTCCACGAGCACGGCGCCGTCGGCGAGCTCGGCGTGCACGTGGCGCTCCTCGCGCGCCCAGCGCGCGCGCTCGGGGGAGACCCACACCCGCGCCCGGCGCGAGGCCGGCACCTCGCCCGTCCGCGGCCAGCCGTCGAGATCGGCGGTGACGTCCACCTCCGCGCGGCGGGTGAAGCGCTCCTCGAGCGACTCGGCGCGCCGGATCCGGTCCATCCGGAAGTGGCGCACGTCCTCCTTCGTGGGATCGAAGGTGACGACGTACCAGCCCTCGCGCCCGTTCATGAGCGCGTAGGGCTCGACCGTCCGCTCGGAGAACTCGTCCTCGTTGGCCTTGTAGTACTCGAAGCGCAGCAGTCGCCCCTCGGCGATCGCGCCCGACACGACGGCCGCGATCTCGGAGTCCTCCCCCGCGGGCTGGACGATCTGGAGGCCCTCCTCGACGGGATCGCGGCCGAGCGCCGCGACGACCTTGTCGCGCACGGAGGCCAGCGAGGCGGCGGGGATGTGGTCCCCGATGAGATCGATGGCCGAGACGAGCGCCTTGGCCTCCACGGGCAGCAGCCGGGCGGGACGGGCGAAGGAGTCCCAGTAGGCGTCGGGGGAGACGTCGACGCGGCCGTCCTCGGCGATCTCGGCGTAGAGCACGTAGGTCCCGGCGCCGAAGTTCACGACGTTGAGGACCTCCACGTCCTCGCGGAGCTCGGCGCGGGACACCTGGAGGCTCTCGCAGAGCTCCTCGGCGGCCGGGCGCTCGCCGGCGCGGCCCGCCGCGATGAGGATGGAGGCGAGGGTGACGAGGCGGGCGAAGCGCTCGGGGCGGATCGCGCCCTCGCGGCCGTCAACCGCCGAGCCGCGGCGCGCGGGCGGCTCCACCTCGGTCACCTCGATCGCACGCTCGACCGGCGAGGCGAGCTCGAAGCCGCCGTCCTCGTGACCCGACCCACCACCTTCGGCGGCGTGTGCCCGGGCGAGCAGGCGTACGCGCTCGTCGTAGGCCTCCACGAGCTCGGGCGGCCCGAGGATCCGTGCGTGCTCGCCGAGGCCGAGCACCCACGAAACCACCCCGCGCGCGCTGGCGTAGGAGGTGGTGAAGACGCCGTCCTCGCGGAGCTCCCCGTAACGACCGAAGTGGCGCTCGACCTGCCACGCGACACGCTCGGCGATCTGGATCTCGGCCACGCCCTGCGGGTCGCCGAACTGCCAGTGGATCCGGCCCGCGTGCTCGCGGGGGTCGAAGTCCGCGGGGCGCTGGAAGTCGTGCTCGGCCTTCGTGGCGTAGGCGACCTTCCCGCGGATACGCGAGAGGCGGAAGATCCGGACGGCGTCGCGCTCCTGCGCGCGGCCCACGAGGTAGAACTGCCCGGCCTGGAAGAGGAGCTGATACGGGTCGACCCGGCGCGGCTCGAGCGAGTCGCGCTCCATCGTGTAGTAGTCGAAGATGACGGTCTTGCGCCGGAAGATCGCCGTCTCGATCTTGGCCAGGCGTGCGGAGAGGTCGTGACCACCGGCCGCGCCCGTGATGCCGAGAGCGATCCCGCGCTGGTCGGGGGCGGCCAGCGGGCTGGGCCGGCCCCAGGAGATCTGCTGGAGGGCGAGCCGCAGCGGCTCCGCGTAGGCGAACTCGCCGTCGAGGAGCTGGAGCGCGGTGCCGAGCGCGGCGAGCTCCGCGTCGGAGAAGGCGACCGGCGGCAGGAAGAAGTTCTCGGGCGCGAGGGAGTAGTTCTCCTGCTCGGCGGCGCCGTCGGCGGGACGGTCGACGTGGAGCTCGATCCCCAGCGCGTCGAGCTCGGCCCGATCGGCGTAGAAGCGCCGCGCGAACGCGTCCTCGTTCATCCCCGAGTAGCCCTCGACATCGCGGCGGATCTCCGCCGCCGTGACGGGCCGCCGCTCGGCCATCAGGAACGAGATGAGCGAGAGCTGGCGGATCAGCTTCTCGGTGTCCTTCGCCATTGCGACGAACCATAGACCGGCGCCCCGGGCCCGGGTGCGACGAAAGACGCGCTCTTTGCGGGGTCTACGCCGCCTGGCGGGAGGGGAAGTACGCGCCTCCGCCGAGGGCCTTGTCCCACGCGGACCAGACTGCGCCCGCGGGCAGCTCCTTCTCCAGACGGTCGAAGGAGCCCAGGCGCCCGCCGAGGTTGTCCATCATGTGGACGAGGGTCGCCTCGCGGGTGCACGGGACCACCGGCGAACCGTGCTCGAGCGTGCCATGGTGCGACAGGATGATGTGCAGCACCGCCTCGGCGACGTCGGGCGGGAAGTCGGGCAGCTCCTCGATGGCGCGGCGCACGCGGTAGTAGCCGAGCGGGATCTCGCCCTGGAGCCGGCCCGCGTCGGTCATATCGATCGCCTGCGGGTCGGGGGCGTAGGCCTCGAGCTTGCCGATGTCGTGGAGCAGCGCGCCCGTCACCGCGACGTCGCGGTTGATCCCCGGGAAGGTGGCGGAGATCGAGGACACGGCCTGCGCGACTCCGAGGCAGTGCTCGAGCAGCCCGTGGCGGTAGGCCTGGTGATAGCGCTTGGCCGCCGGCGCGTCGCGGAACAGCGCCCACAGCGGCGAGCGCTCCCCGAACACGAGCTCGAGCAGCGCACGCAGGTGCGGGCCCTGGACCGTGGCCACGAGGGAGCGGAGGTCGGCCTCCATGAGCGCGGCCGAGCGCGGAGGCCCGTCGAGCAGGTCCTCCCAGCACGCCTCTCCGTCGGCCGCCGGACGGACGGCGGCGAGGGTGAGCTGCGGCCCGTAGCGGGCGTGGACCGAGTAGCGCCCGCGCACCCAGAGCGCGCAACCCGTCCGGCAGGTCTCGCGCAGCCCGCCCGCGAGCTCCCAGAGCATCGCGGTGACGGCGCCCGTCCGATCCCCGAGCGAGAGGCGTAGGTACTCCCCGCCGTCGCGCTTGGTCCGCAGCTCGGCCTCCCGGACGAGGAGGCATCCCTCCCACTCGAGGCCGTCGACCCATTCCCGTACCCGCATGTTGCGCACCGTAGGTAGGAGGTCGGACGGCAACCACCGTTCCTGACGCACGTCACAAAAGCGGCACGCTGCAGGCACTCTTTCTCCCCAGAAGCGGCGTGGCACAACGCGCTCCCGGCGTGATGAGCCCTTCCTCGCCTTCGGCGCGCTCGTGGCGATCCTCTCCTCGCCAGCCCATCGTGTGCTCCTACCTCGACGCCATCCCGTCGTCCCGCCCCAGCCCGGCGGCCAGGAACGCGTCGGCCGCGCCCGCGCGCAGCTCGACCACCGAGCGCGCCCTCCGGCAGGCGACGTGGCGCCCGGGCCCGACGTCACGGACGATCTCGACCACCGCGCCGTGCCGGTCGAGCCACACGAGGTCGAGCGCGAAGCGCATCCCCATCGTGTGCACCGCCCGGCAGCGCGGGAAGTGCAGGCCCCACTCTCCGGGCAGCTCGTCGAGTCGCGCGAGCCCGCGCAGCCGCGTGCGCAGCCCCCGGGCCTCGGCCACGTGGCGCCCGGAGCCGAGCGAGCGCGCACGCAGGCCTGCCAGCCGGGGCGGGGGCTCGCTCACGGGCCGAGCACGCTCTGGATCTCGTGACGGACCACGATAGGATCGCATCAATTGTCACAAAGGAGGCTGCCATGCGGGTCCGCGATGGGATGAACAGGATCGTGGTGACCGTCGGGCCGGCGCATACGCTGCGAGAGGCCGCCCGGCGCATGACCCAGCACAACGTCGGAGCGGCCGTGGTGATGGACCCCGAGCAGTCCGGCCCGGGCATCCTCACCGAGCGCGACATCCTGCGCTCGCTCGGCCGGGAGGAGGATCCCGACGCCGAACTGGTCGGCGACCACCTGACCTCCCGGCTCACCCACGCGGTGCCCGACTGGTCCCTGGAACAGGCCGCCGAGGAAATGGTGCGCGGAGCCTTCCGCCACGTCGTCGTCGTGGACGCGGCGGAGCCGGTCGGGATCCTCTCCATGCGCGACATCGTCCGCTGCTGGACCGGCGACGGGGCCTCGTGCGACGTCGCTCGCTCATAGCCCCGTCACGCGGCCCTCAGCCCGCGTGACCGGGCGTCGTTGTCCGTATCGCCGGAGGTCCTGTTGTATCTCATCTCCGCGCGGGTACGATTTCGGTCTCTGACCGGCGGCCATCCGACACCCAGCAGCGATCCGGCCCTGTCGGTGGCGCACCCCCCGGGCGACGGTCACCCTGACGGGGGAGTCGCGCGCGGCTCGCGCACGCCGGAGGAACGCGCTCGGGCGCGGATGGACATCGGGGCTCTCGAGCCCGCGGTGACCGAGGCCACGCGCGCCGCCGCGCTGGCCTGCCAGCGCCAGCTCGGCCGCGGTGACGGCAAGGCGGCCGACGCGGCGGCGACCGAGGCGATGCGCGCGGCCCTGGCCCGCGCCCCGGGGCGCGGAACCGTGGTGATCGGCGAGGGCGAGAAGGACGAGGCCCCGATGCTCCACAACGGCGAGCAGCTCGGCGACGGTGAGGGCCCCGCGTTCGACATCGCCGTCGACCCGCTGGAGTGCACGGACAACTGCGCGGATGGCCTACCCGGTGCGCTGACCACGATCGCGGTGGCGGAGTCGGGCTCGCTGTGGGCGCCGGGCGCGGCCCTGTACATGGACAAGCTCGTGGTGGGAGCCGCCGCGCGCGACGCGATCGACATCCGCGAGGACCCCGAGGTCAACCTCCGCCGCGTGGCCGCGGCCCTCGGCAAGCCGATCGAGAGGCTGACGGTGGTGATCCTGGACAAGTCGCGCCACGGTGACCTCATCGTGCGGGTGCGCGAGGCCGGCCCCGCCGTCTCGACGCCCTCGGCCGGTGACGTGGCGGGAGCGCTGGCGGCGCTGCTCGGAGATGGCCCGGCCGACGTTCTGATGGGGATCGGCGGGACGCCCGAGGGCGTGATGACCGCGTGCGCCGTGCGCGCGCTCGGGGGCGGCATGCAGGGCCGGCTCGCGCCCCAGGAGGAAGCGGAGGCCGAGGCGCTGACCGCGGCGGGGATGGACACGGACCGGGTGCTCGAGCTGGACGACCTCGTGGCGGGCGAAGCGCTGTTCGCGGCCACCGGCGTGAGCGGCGGCGCGCTGCTCCGCGCTCCGTGGTGGTCCGGCGGTGAAGCGTTCACCGAGTCGCTGGTGATCACGCCCGGGCATGTGCGAAAGATCGTCGAAAGTGGAAAGCTGGAGCGATGAACATGAACGGGCATGAGATCGAAGACACCGCGCGAGCGCTGGTGGCCGAGGGCAAGGGCATCCTGGCCGCCGACGAGAGCAGCGGGACGATGGACAAGCGGCTCGAGAAGGTCCTCGACGGGCCATCGACCGAGGAGGCGCGGCGCGCGTTCCGCGAGGTGGTGCTCACGGCCGAGGAGGCTTCGGCCCACATCAGCGGCGCGATCTTGTACGACGAGACGATCCGGCAGTCCACCGAGGCCGGCGTTCCCTTCCCCGACGCCCTCGCCGAGCAGGGCATCATTGCCGGCATCAAGGTTGACACGGGGGCCAAGCCCCTGGCGGGATTTCCCGGCGAGAAGGTGACCGAGGGGCTCGACGGTCTGCGCGAGCGACTCGCCGAGTACCACGAGCTGGGCGCTCGCTTCGCGAAGTGGCGCGCGGTGATCACCATCGGCGACGGCCTGCCGACCCCCTACTGCATCGACGCCAACGCCCACGCGCTGGCGCGCTATGCCGCGCTGTGCCAGGAGGCGTCGATCACGCCGATCGTCGAGCCCGAGGTACTGATGGACGGCGAGCACACCATCGACCGCTCCGAGGAGGTCACCGAGGCGACCCTCCGCGCCGTCTTCGCCGCCCTCTGGCACGCCGGGGTGGCGCTGGAGGGAATGCTGCTCAAGCCGAACATGGTTCTTGCGGCGTACGAGTGCGCCGACCAGGCGAGCGTGGAAGAAGTGGCGCAGCGGACGCTCCGCTGCCTCCGCCGGGTCGTGCCCGCGGCGGTTCCGGGCATCGTCTTCCTGTCGGGCGGGCAGAGCGACGAGCGGGCGAGCGCGCACCTCGACGCGATGAACCGCGCTCCCGACCAGCCGTGGGAGCTGAGCTTCTCCTACGGGCGGGCGCTCCAGGCCACACCGCTGGAGGTCTGGCGCGGCGAGCCGGCCAACGCGGCGGCGGCGAGGGCTGCCTACGCGCACCGCGCGAGGTGCACCGGCGCCGCCCGCCGGGGCGAGTACTCCCCGGAGATGGAGCGGGAGGCCGCCGCGGCGTAGTGGGCGGGGGCGCCTCGAGCGACGCTCGGACGCTCGTCGGGGAAACCTGTCAGCGCCGCTCTCCGAGCGTCGCCTCGATGCCGCGGACGTCACCGTCTTCGTCGATGAGGACGGTGACGTCGACGTAGCCGAGGCGCGCGAGGTCGTCGCCGAGCGAGGCGGGCTGCTCGCCGCCGAGCTCGAGCAGGAGCGCACCGCCGCGCCGCAGGAAGCGGGGGCTGTCGGTCAGGACACGCCGGAGGATCCCGGTGCCGTCGTGGCCGCCGTCGTAGGACAGGGGCGACTCGAACGTGAAGGTGTCGCGCTGCAGTAGTGGCAGGTCGGTCGTCGGCACGTACGGCACGACGCCGACGACCACGTCGACACCTCCTTTGCGCGTGCGCGGCAGCGGGGCGAACAGGTCGCCGCGGTAGACCTCCACGCCGTTCGCTGTCGCGCAGGCGACGGCACGCTTCTCGACGTCGGACGCCACGACGCGCGCCCCGGGGCGCGCGGTGATAAGGGTCCTGGCGATCGCTCCGGTCCCGGTGCAGAGATCGATCGCCGCACCATTCGCGGGCAGGCGCTCGACGGCGCGGCGCGCGAGCGGCTCGCTGTGCCAGCGGGGAACGTAGACCCCGGGATCGACGTGGATCTCCGAGCCGCAGAACGACACGCTCCCGGTGATCCAGGCCAGCGGCTCGCCCGTGAGGCGACGCCCGACGAGCGAGTCGAGGAGCTCGACATCCCCGGCCGCGCAGGCGAGGAGCTCGTCCGCCTCCTCTTCCGCCGCGACGAACCCGGCGCCCGCGAGCAGCTCGGCCAGCGCCTCGAGGTCGTTCGGCAGCGGCACGCTCGCCTCATGGTGGCACTCGATCGGGGCGACGACGAGCTGCTGCTTGTTCTCCAAGTGGCCGATGGGTCGGTGCTCTCGGGCGGGGCGCCTCGCCGGGCTGCTGCGCAAGCTCCTGCTCGCCTTCGAGACCGAAACCGCCCTCCGCCGCCCCCGCCCCGCCGCTGCCGCCGCGCTCGCCACGGGCGCAACCCGTGAGCAAGAACCAGGCGCTGCTGCGCGAGTGGCCGAAATACGCCAGCTACGTCGTCAGCTTCCTGGTCATCGGGATCATCTGCAACCACCACGCGATCTTCGAGCACATCGCGCGCGTCGATCGCGCCCTGCTCTTCCTCAACCTGCTCCTCCTACTCGTCGTCGCCTTCATCCCGTTCCCGACCGCCGTCCTCGGCGACTACTGCGCGACAGCGGGCCCGACGCCCGCGCCGCCGCCCTGCTCTACAGCGCCACGATGACCACCATGGGAATCGCGTTCACCATGCCGTGGTCACACGCCTCCCGAGGACGACGCCTGCTCGACGAGCGACTCACCGACCATGAGGTCACCCGACTTCAGCGCGCGAACCTCATCGGCGTCCTCGTGTACGCGTTCACCGCCGTCGTCGCGCTCATCGCGCCGCCCCTCACCCTCCTCATCTACGCGGCGATCGCCCTCTTCTTCGCGAGAGGGCGAGCAGCAAGCCACGTGTAGAACGGCCCGAGGCTGCGTGCGTCTCGGAAGTCGATCCGCCTGCGGGCGCCGTGGGTCCGGCCTGTTCGCGGTCAGCAGCGGACCAGATCGATCCTGGGATCAAGACGGCGCAGGTCGTCGGAGTCGGTGGTTACGGTCACTCCGTTGACGAGGCGGGCCACGAGCACGACGGATGCGTCGATGACGTCCGCGGTGGCAGTTGCGGCGCACAGCTGTCCCGCCGCGCGGGCGCGGGCGCCGTCGAGCGGATGGATCACGACACCATCCGATGCCACGACCCGTACGAGCCGAACCTGGCGCGCAGGGTTTCGCCATGCCTGGGCGAGCGCGCCAGCGGGCACGTGAATGTCCTGGGCGAGTTCCAGCAGCCGGATCACGCGTCGATCGGCCCGGTCGACTGCGATGAGGGCGCCCGCGTCGAGGACTACTGGCCGAGGACGCTTCGGGCCCATGCGGT
>JBBSGJ010000036.1:0-16662 GCA_038254195.1 Solirubrobacterales bacterium | reverse complement strand
TCGAGCCCGGCGAGGGCGATCACCTCGTCGACCTCGCGGGGATGGGGGTAGAGCCCGGCGAAGTAGATCAGGGCCTCGCGCACCGTGATGTGGCGGTATATCCCCGTGGACTGGAGCACGATCCCCACCCGCCGGCGGAGCTCGACCGAGCGCTCCCCGGGGTCCATCCCGAGCACGGAGACCTCGCCGGTCGTGCGCTCGCGGTAGCCCTCGAGGATCTCCACCGTCGTGGTCTTGCCCGCGCCGTTGGGCCCGAGCAGCCCGAAGACCTCCCCCCGGGCGACCTCGAAGTCCACGCCCCGCAGCGCCTCCGCGGCCCCGTAGGACTTGCGCAGGCCGCGCACGCGGATGGCGGGCTCGTCGGGCACGGTCAGGAGCATGGCAAGATCGCGCCCGTTCGCCCATGACGCTGTGCGCCTGCATCGACATCGGCTCGACCACCACGCGGCTGCTCGTGGCGCAGGTCGCGGCCGGCGGGTACCGCGAGGTCCACTCCGAGCGCGCCTTTCTCCAGCTCGGGCGGGGCCTCGTCGCCGGCGCGTCGTTGCCTGCCGAGCGGATCGACGCCCTCGCCGCCGCCGTGGAGGCGCAGGTCCGCTCGGCCCGGCGGATCGGGGCCGCCCACCTGCGGGTGGTGGCCACCGCGCCGCTGCGCCGCGCCGCCAACGCCGGGGAGGTCTGCCTGGCCGTACGAGCGCGGGCGGGCGTGGAGGTCGAGGTGCTCCGGGCCGAGGAGGAGGCCCGGCTGGCCTGGTGCGGGGCGACGGGGATGCTCCGGACACCGTCCGCGCGCCCGATCGCGGTCGTCGACGTGGGCGGTGGGTCGACCGAGGCGGCCGTGGGCAGCGCCCGGACGGTGGCCTGGTCGGCCTCGGCGGACATCGGCTCCCACGGCCTCACCGACGCCCACGTCGCTCACGACCCGCCCTCCCCGGAGGAGATCGGCGCGCTCGCGCGAGCGGCGGAGGCGGCGCTTGCGGGGTGGCACCCGCCGCCCGCCGATCGGGCGCTGGCCGTGGGCGGGTCGGCCACCTCCCTGCACCGGCTCGTGGGCCCGGTCCTCGACGCGCCCGCGCTCGCGCGCGCGCTCGGGATCCTGTCCGGGGCACCCGCGGCCGAGGTCGCGGCGCGCGAGGGCCTCGATCCCCGCCGGGTGCGCCTCCTGCCCGCGGGTCTCGGCCTCCTCGCCGCGGCCGCCCGCCGTCTCGGCCGCCCGCTGGAGATCGCCCACGGGGGGCTGCGGGAGGGCGTGGTGCTCGAGGCGATCGCCGGGGCCTACTCTGGCGGGCAGGAGATGGCGCGATGACGAGCACCAGCGGGGCGCCGGCGGCGGAGAGGCTCGACGACCCCGAGCTCTTCTCCAACCGCGAGCTGTCCTGGCTGGACTTCAACGACCGGGTCCTCCAGATCGCCGAGAACCCGGTCACGCCGCTGCTCGAGCGCGTCCGGTTCTGCTCGATCTACTCGAACAACCTCGACGAGTTCTTCATGATCCGCGTCGCCGGCCTGCACGACCAGCTCGACGCCGGCATCGACGCGCGGGGCGCCGACGGCCTCGCTCCCGACGAGGTGATCGACGGGGTGCGGACCCGCGTGCTCGCCCAGACCGACCGCCTCGAGGAGTGCCTGGCCGGCCTGCGGCCCGAGCTCGCCGAGCACGGCATCCGCCTCTGCGGCTGGGACGAGCTCGACGACGGCGGGCGCCAGGAGCTCTGCGACCGCTTCCACCGCCAGATCTTCCCCGTCCTCACGCCGCTCGCGGTGGGCCTCGGCCGTCCGTTCCCCTACATCTCCAACCTCTCGCTCTCGCTCGCGGTCCTCGTGCGCGACCCCGTGACCGACCATCGCGCCTTTGCCAGGGTCAAGGTGCCGAAGGAGATGCTCCCCCGGTTCCTGCCCGTCGGCGGCGGGAAGGGGGTCCACGTCGCGCTGGAGGACGTCATCTCGGCGAACATCCAGACGCTGTTCCCCGGGATGGAGATCGTCGACCACGGTACGTTCCGGGTCACGCGCGACGGCGACTTCACGGTCTCCGACGAGGCCGACGACCTCCTCCAGGCGGTGGAGACGCAGCTCCGCCGCCGGCGCTTCGGGGAGGTCGTGCGCGTCGAGGTCTCGCGGGACATCGACCCCAAGCTCCGCCGCCAGCTCGCCGACGCCCTCGAGGTGGAGGACCGGGAGGTCTACGAGGTCGACGGGCCGCTGGACCTCGCCGACCTCGACGAGCTCGCCGACCTGCCGGGGCGGGCCGGGCTCAAGTGGGAGCCGTGGACGCCGCTCATGCACCCGCGGCTCGTGGGCGACGGGAACGACGAGGTCGACGTGTTCGCCGCGATCCGGGACGCCGACATCCTCCTGCACCATCCCTACGACACGTTCGGCGCGGTCGAGCGCTTCGTGGCCCACGCCGTCGAGGATCCCGCCGTGCTCGCGATCAAGCAGACCGTGTACCGCACGAGCGACGACTCGCCGCTGGTCCCGGCGCTCATCCGGGCCACGGAGCGCGGTAAGCAGGCCGCCTGCGTGGTGGAGATCAAGGCCCGCGGGGACGAGCGGGCGAACATCCAGTGGGCGCGGGCCCTCGAGCAGTCCGGGGTGCACGTCGTCTACGGCGACCCGGCGCTGAAGACCCACGCCAAGTGCATCCTCGTCGTCCGCCGCGAGGGGGAAGGGATCCGCAACTACCTCCACATCGGAACGGGGAACTACCACCCGAAGACCGCCCGGCTCTACACGGACTTCGGCCTGCTCACGTGCTCGAGGGAGCTCGGCGACGACATGGCCGACATGTTCAACTTCCTCACGGGCTTCGCCCGGCCGGGGCGCAATCGCAAGGCGCTCGTCGCGCCCTACCACCTGCGCGACGGGATCCTCGAGCAGATCGAGGCGACGATCGCCGCCCACGAGGATGGCCGACACGCCCGGATCGCGATGAAGATGAACTCGATCGTGGACCCGGCGTGCATCCGCGCGCTCTACCGCGCCTCCCAGGCCGGGGTGGAGGTCGCGCTGAATTTGCGCGGGATCTGCTGCCTGCGGCCGGGGGTCGAGGGCGTGTCCGAGAACATCCGGGTGGTCTCCGTGGTCGGGCGCTTCCTCGAGCACTCGCGGATCTTCTCCTTCGAGCGCGGCGACGAGACGCGGGTCTTCATCGGGTCGGCCGACCTCATGCCGCGCAACCTCGACACGCGCGTCGAGCTCGTGGCCCCGGTGGAGGACCCCGCCCTCTGCGCCGAGCTGCGCGACGTCCTCGAGCGCTGCCTGGACGACACGCAGGACGCGTGGGAGCTCGGTGCGGACGGGACGTGGGAGAAGCTCGACCCGGGCGAGGAGCCCCGCTCGGTCCAGCGCGAGCTGATGGGCCGCCACGCCGCGCGGGCGGCCGAGGCGCGGGCGGCGACGAGTACCTGAGTCACGCAGGACGGGTGATGCCCTCATGCCCTCGGCGGTGTCGCCGGTGACGATCTGCGGGGGGGTCGGCGGCTACGAGCTCGAGGGCGGCGGTCCTCTGGGCGGCTTGCCTGACGTTCTCGGGCCAGACCAGGGCTCGCAGCCACCGGCGCTCGACCGGGTCGGCGGCGTCGATCGGATGGAGGTCCATCCCGGCGCGGGCGGCGATGACGGGCAGCCACCCGAGTCGCGCTCGCTCGTGTCCGCGCCCGCTCACGTCGATCCGGACCGGGGCATGGCTGGGCCCGCTCGAGGCGGTGCCGATGCGGTAGTGGAAGACCTGACGGACCGTGTCCGGCTCGACCACGAGCGCCGAGAGGGGCGGCAAGGTGAGCGACTCGTCTTCCACGTGGATACGGCCGGTGCCCTCCAGCACGACGCAGAGCTCCGTCTGCTCGCGGTGCCGATGACGCGTCGACGCCTGGCCGGGACGCAGGCGCCACAGCCGTGCGCCGAGGGCCCGGGCGTCGAGCTGCGATGTCTGTCCGTTGAGGGCATTTTCAGCACGGCGACGGCTCAACAGCTCATCGACCGCGCCGGCTTCGTTCCCTCTCTGCGCCGGCTTTCGGCGGTCGTGCCCACCCGGGCGGTCGCGGCTGTGAGCGTGCCCGCTCGTGCGCTCCTCCCGCGGGCAGGCCTCCCTCGAGTACGTCGGGCTTCTCGCCCTCGTCGTCGTCGTCCTGAGCGGAACCGCGGCGCTCGTGAACTGGGGGCTCGGCGAGCGGATCTTGTGGACGATCCGCACGGGCCTCTGCATCGTCGCCCACACCGCCTGCCCGCCACCGCCGAGCGACTCAGGCGCGCTGTCGCCGTGTCTGGAGACCCGCGACTCCTCCACCCAGAACGCCGGGGTCAGCCTCGCCGTGGTGGCGCTGGGCGGCGGGCTGAGCGTCCTGCGTGAGGAGTACTCGGACGGCCACGTCGAGCTCACGTTCACCGACGACGGACACGCGGGGCTCACGGCGGGGATCGGGGCCGGGTTCTCGTTCGGCCCGGCCAAGGGCAAGGCGGAGGCCGGCGCGGACGCGAGCCTGGTCTGGACGAAGGGGCGGAAGTGGCGGTTCCCCGGCCGGCGCGCCGCCGACGCGTTTCTCGACCACTACGGCTCGGACCAGAAGCTGCTGGGCCGGGCGGTCAACGACGCCCGGCGCCTGTGCTGGAAGCTCTGCGACGCGGTGGGGCTGGGGGTGGACGATCCTCCCGACCCCGACGAGCGCTTCGACGAGGTGGGCGGGCACGCCGCGGCGGCGGCGGAGATCAAGCTCATCGCCAAGGGCGACGCGGGGGTGGCCGCCGACGCCGCCCTGGGCTGGCGACGCTCGCGGGGCGGCGGCGGCTCGCTCTACCTGAAGCTCGGCGCCGAGGGCGCGGGCCAGCTCCTCGTGCTCGGCGCGGGGGCGTCTCCGAAGGGCCGTGCCGCCGGGACCATCGAGGTGGAGTACGACGCCCACCACCGTCCGGTCGCCCTGCGACTGACCGGCGCGGGCCTCGCGGACGTCGGGGCCCACATCCCGGGCCTGGTGCGTGACGACGGCTCGCGGTGGCTCGAGGTGGGCGCCGAGCTCGACCTCCGCGGAGGCGACGGCCGCCGTGTCGTCTCGGACCTGCTCCACGCCCTGCGCCCCGATCGGATCCGCACCGCGCCGGGGGAGTTCAGCGCCCTCCTGCGCTGGATCCGCTCCCGCGCCACCCTCACCGCTCGCACCTACCGGACCACCGACGACACGGGCGCGATCGGCGGATCCGTCGCCCTGGGGGCGAAGGTCGGCGGCGAGCTCGGTCACCAGCACTCCCCGCCGCGCTCGAGGGCGAGTGGACCCACCTGCCCGGCTCCCGCTGGCTCCCGCGCGCGGACTGCCGTGCGGCGTGAGAAACGTGCTGGCTCTGCTCGTGGCGCCGCCCTCCTTGCGAACTAGGCTCGTCGAATGGACCGTCTGCGCATCGTCTTCGGGGTCCGGGCCGAGCCGCCGCCCGCGGCGCCGCGAGAGTGCAGCGTCAGCCAGGCGTCGAGCGAGGCGACGCCGCAGTCGAACCCCTCGAGACGGTGACGACGAGCGAGCGGTTCGGCGTGAGCGCTCGAAGAGCTCTCGCAGGGCCGGTGCGGGTGCCGGCGGACGCTCCAGCGCGGCCTCGAACCTCTGCCAGTCGGCCTGGGCGAGGGCAAACCGGGTCCGGTTGGCGAGCAGCCGCTCGGCCCGTTCCCGGCCGCTCTCGATAAGGAACTCCGTCAGCGTCTCCGACTGTGTCGCCGCCGCCCGCCGGAAGAGGTCGTCGTCTCGGGCGACGTCGAGCGTACAGACGTTGTGAGTACCGGGGCGAGAGCGCGGTCGCCTCCCGCAGGTCTACCAGTGCACCCCGCGCATGAGGTGCGCCAGCGCGATCTGCTCGCTCGAGGCCTTCTCCTTCTCGTCGGTCTTCCCCTGCGCGGCGGCGGAGTCGGGGAAGACCTTGTAGGCCATGTGGAGGATCTGGTCGACCGCCTTGGGGGCCAGGGTGTAGGCCACCTCGCCGAACGTCCCGAGCTTAGTGTTGATCGTCTTGGGCCGCGAGCGGATCGCCTCGCAGATCAGGTCGGCTGCCTCGTCGGGGGAGATGGTCGGGAAGGCGTCGTACATCTTCGTCGGCGCGATCATCGGCGTGCGGACGAGCTGCATGTGGATCGTCGTGAAGTGCACGCCGTCGCCGATCGTCTCCGAGCCGACCACCCGGGTCCACGCGTCGAGCGCCGCCTTGGAGGCCACGTAGGCCGAGAAGCGCGGCGGGTTGGTCTGGGCGCCGATCGAGGAGATGTTGATGATGTGGCCGAACCCGCGCTCGCGCATGGGCGGCAGCACCCCGATCACGAGCTTGATCGCGCCCAAATAGTTGAGCTGGATCGTGCGCTCGAAGTCGTGGAAGCGGTCGTAGGACAGCGCGATCGAGCGCCGGATGGAGCGCCCCGCGTTGTTGACGACGATGTCGATCGCCGCGTGCTCGCCGCGCACGCGCTCCACGAGCGCCTCGATCGAGTCCATGTCGGAGAGGTCGCAGGAGTACGCGTAGGCCGTGCCCCCGTCCGCCTCGATCTCGCGCTTGATCTCCTCGAGCTTGTCCTTGGAGCGCGCGACGAGGATGGGGATCCCGCCCGCGCGGGCGATCTTCATCGCGGCGGCCTTGCCGATCCCGCTCGAGGCGCCGGTGATGATCACCGTCCGCCCGTTGACGGCGCCCTCGAAGGAGCGATCTGAGAACAGGTCCGGATCCAGATGCCGCTCCCAGTAGTCCCACAGGCGCGTCGCGTAGGACTCGAGCGGCGGGACGGCGATCCCCGAGCCCGCGAGCGCCCGCTCGGTGTCGCGGGTGTCGAACTGCGGGCGGATCGCGATGTCGCTCAGGATCTCCTCGGGGATCCCGAGGTCGGCGAGGACGGCGCGGCGCACTCCGCTCAGCGCCGGCAGCCGCAGCATCATCGACATCGTCCCCTTGGGGAGGCTGGCGAGGATGCGCCGGTCGATGCGCAGCGAGAGCCGCGGCGCGTGGGCGGCCCGCGCGAACTCGTTCATCACCTCGCCCGAGCGCTGGGCCTTCGGGCTGGTGAGGTGGAAGGCCCGGCCGTCGAGCCCGGGCTCGTGGGCGATGTGATCCAGCGCGGCGGCCACGAAGTCGACCGGGACGATGTTCGTGTAGCCCATCTCCGGCCCGGCGAGCGGGAACCACTCCGGCAGCATGTGTCGCAGGCGCTGGATGGCCTTGAAGAAGTAGTAGGGCCCGTCGACCTTGTCCATCTCGCCCGTTCGCGAGTGGCCGACGACCACGGCGGGCCGGTAGACGCGCCACGGGACGGTGGTCTGCGTCCGGGCGATGCGCTCGGCCTCGAACTTCGTCCTGTGGTAGGCGGTGTGGAGGTCCTGGCCCTCGTCGAACATGTCCTCGCGGAACAGGCCCTCAAAGCGCCCGGCGGCGGCGATCGAGGAGGTGTGATGGAAGACGCCGGCCGCGAGGGCGTTGGCGAGCGCGACCGCGTTCCGGGTGCCCTCGACGTTGGCGACACGGTTGCGCTCGTCGTTGGCGGTCATGTCGTAGACCGCCGCGAGGTGGAAGAAGTGCCGCACCTGTCCCGTCAGGCCCTCCACGTCCGCGTCGGAGAGCCCGAGCCGCGGCTCGGCGAGATCCCCGACCACCGCCTTGATGCGGTCGGAGCCGCCCCACTTCTCCCGGCGCAGGGTTTCGAGGCGCCCGCGTGAGCCCTCGCGCACGAGGACGTGCACGTCTCCCTCGCGCTCGAGCAGCCGTTCGACCAGGTGCCGGCCGATGAAGCCGGTCGCACCGGTGACGAAGTAACTCAAGCCCGCCGCCTCCCCTTGCCGCCCAGCACGGCGCGGAGCCTACCCGGCAGCCGGACCCCGGAGGTGCGGCACCGAGCTGTCGGTGTTACACTCCCCCTCCGTGCCGACCACCCGGCCGCGTCACACGATCACCGAGACCGACGCGCTCGCCCGCGCGCTCGACGCCGCCGCGAAGCGCTGGCCGGAGGACCGGGGGGCACGGGCGAAGCTGCTGGTAAGGCTGGCAGAGGAGGGGCATCGAGCGGTCGGGGCCGACGCGGAAGCCGAACATGAGCGCTATCTGCGCGCGGTGGACGAGACCGCGGGTTCTTTTCCCTACCCCCCCGGGTACCTCGAGGAGCTGCGGCGGGACTGGCCGGACTGAGTGGTCCTCGACGCGAGCATCCTCATCGCCCACTTCAGCGAGGGCGATGCCCACCACGTGCGCGCCGTCACCGGCCTCCGCGCGCTACGCGAGGAGCTCGCGGCGAGCTCGATCACGCTCGCCGAGGTGCTCGTCGAGCCCGTTCAGCGGCAGTACGTGCCAGAGATGCGCGCCCACCTGCGCCGGCTCGGCGTGCGCGAGGTGCCGCTCGGGCCCGACGCCCCCCTCCGCCTCGCCGAGCTGCGGGTCCAGACGGGGCTCAAGCTCCCGGACTGCTGCGTCCTGCTCGCCGCTCAGGAGCGCGAAGATGCTCTGCTCACCCTCGACGCCCGCCTCGACGCCGCCGCCGAGAGCCTCGGCCTCTAGAGGGACTCCGAGTAGGGCGACCGGCTCGGCCGGTCGCCTACCAGCCGCCGGACCAGTCCGCGCCCGTCGCGCGGGCGCGCTTGGCGTCCATGCGCCGGTGCTTGCGCTTGTCGAGCTGCCACTGGAGCACCGACATGGCGAGGATGAACAGCGGGACGAAGGCGATGACGATGAAGCCGGCGTTCGTGACGACCTTGTCGTCCGTCTCTCCGTAGAGGCCCTGGCCGCCGTCGTGGGCAAGGGCCACGGGGGTGCAGAGGACGAAGAGCCCGAGCAGGGCCGTGGACACGGTGATGACGAGCCGGCGCATGGGCTCCGAAGACTACCTCGCGGGACTGCCCCGGCGCGGCGGACCGGCCTGGGGTGGCTCCCGCGCGGAGGTCATTCGCCTGGCGACTCGGCGCGATCCTTGCGCTGGGCGGGTTCGCCGGGGTTCTCATCGCCCTCCTCTCGCCGGGGGGCGACGAGTTCGACATGTCGTCCTTCCGGCAGGTCCTGAGCGCGCTCGGGCAGCACGGTCCGCTCGGGGTCTACGACGCCCTCCCGCACGTGGGCGACGTCCGCTGGCCCTACCCGCCGGTGTACTTCCCGTGGGTCTACGCCTCCGGGGTGCTCGCCTCGCACGGCGGCCCCAGCCTGGAGCTCACGATCCGCCTCGCGCCCATCGCCGCGAACCTGGGCATCGCCTTCGTCGTCCAGGACTTCCTCGGCCGGCGGGGGGCGGAGCGCTCGACGCGCCTCGCGGGGGCCGCGCTCGTGGCCCCGGGCCCATCGTTCCTCGTGGTGTCCGGCTACCACGGCCAGTTCGACGCCGTGGCCTTCCTGCCGGCCGTCCTCGCCCTGACCCTGTGGGAGCGCGACCTGCCCCGCCGGGCCCTCTGGGCCGGGCTGCTCATCGGGCTGGGTGGGGCCCTGAAGACGGTCCCCCTGCTGCTCCTCGTCGCGCTCCTGCCCTCGGTCCGCACGCGGCGCGAGGCGGCCGTCCTCGTGGGGGCGGCGGCGCTGCCGGTCCTCGCTGCGCTGGCGCCCTTCGCCATCGCGGGCACGCTCCCCGACTCGCGTGTGCGCTCCAGGCGAAGGGTCTGCTCACGCCACGCGCGCCGCTCGGCGCCTCAGGCGGCGGCGGGCAGGCGCGCGGCGAGTAGCTCGGCGTAGAGCCGGGCGTGCGCCGCGGCGATGCGGTCGGTCGTGAAGCGGCCGGCGTAGACGCGGCCCGGCGCGGGGGAGGGGTGGTCGCCGGCGAGGACGCGCGCGAGGGCGGTGGCGAGCGCCGCCGGGTCCTCGGGCGCGACGAGCACGCCCCGGCCGTCGGCGAGGGTGGTGGGCAGGCCCTCGACGTCTGAGGCGATGACGGGGACCCCGAGCGCGAGGGCGAGGACGGCGGTCTGCGACCAGGCCTCGTGACGCGAGGGGACGACGCACGCGGTGGCCTCGGCGAGCCAGGGCGCCACGCGGTCCTGCCAGCCCGGGAAGGCGACGCGCCCGGACAGCCCGCGCTCGGCGACGAGCGCGCGGAGCGCCTCCTCCTCCGGGCCCGAGCCGACGATGGCGGCCGGGGGCGGGTCGGAGAGGTGAGCGAGTGCCTCGATGAGGACGTCCGCGCCCTTCTCGTGGTGGAGGCGCCCGGCGAAGACGACGCGACCCGGCGCCCGAGGGCGGGCGCGCGCGACGTCCTCGACGGGCGAGGTCCCCACGTGCAGCCGGGCGGCGGGCAGCCCCAGCCCGCTGGCCAGCTCGGCCGCGGCGGGCCCGTGGGCGAGGAAGCCGTCCACGCGCCGGAGCGCCCGGGAGTAGGCCGCGGTCCGCGCGCGGCCCGGCCAGCGCATCGCATTGTGTTCGCTGGCGACCAGTGGCATCTCGGGCGGCGCGGCGCCGGCCGCCGCCCACCAGCCGCCGAACATGTGCGCGTGGACGAGGTCGGCCTCTCCGAGGCGGGGCGCGAGCCACGCGGCGAAGCCCGGCGAGCAGGCGTATTGCAGCCCGTGCTCCCCGCCCCAGACCTCGACCGCGACGCCCTCGGCGGCGAAGAGCGCCCGGCCCGCGGCCGTCGCCTCCCCGGCGAGGACCCGCGAGGAGATCCCCCGGGCCGCGAGCGCGCGCGTGAGGCGCAGGACCCCCAGCTGGGCGCCGCCGGGTTCGAGCACGGCGAGGACGCGGGCGAGGCGCATCGCCGCAGCATTGCAGCGCTGACGCCGGACGGACCTCCCGCGCTCAGGCCGCGCGCTGCTCCGTCACACCGCTCCCGGCGCCCGCGAGCGCCCGCCGGTACCCGGCCGCGAGCTGGCCGAGCGCGCGCGCCCACGTGCGGCCGCGGACGTCGGCGAGCGCCGCCCGGGCGAGGAGGGTCCGGCGGCCGGGGACGGCGGCCAGGCCGGCCACCGCGGCCCCGAGCGCCTCGGCGTCGGGGAGGCACAGCAGCCCGGTCCGGCTCGGCTCGACGAGGTGGCGCGGGCCGCCCTCGTCCACGGCGACCACCGGGAGCCCGCTGGCCTGGGCCTCGAGGATGACCTGGCCGTAGGTGTCCGTCCGCGAGCAGAACAGGAAGACGTCCGCGCTCGCGTAGGCGCGGGCGAGCGCGTCGCCCTCGAGCCAGCCCAGGAAGGTGGCGTGCTCGCCCAGGCGCGCCGCCAGCGCGCCCTGCTCGGGCCCGCCGCCGGCGAGGACGAGGTGCAGGCGGGGATCGCGCCGGCGGGCGGCCAGGAAGGCCTCGGCCAGGAGGTCGACCCCCTTCTCCCGGGTGAGACGGCCGGCGTAGAGGACGCTCACCTCGCCCGGCAGCGCGTCGGCGTCCCGCAGGCCGGGCGAGAAGCGGGCGAGGTCGACCCCCCGCTCCCAGCGGTCGATCCGCTCCGTTCCGATGCCGAGCGCGGCGAGTGACGCGTCGGCCGCCGGGCTGGGGGAGAGCACCGCCTGGCACGGGCCGTAGAAGGCGGCCAGCGCGGCCGTGGTGGCCGCCTCGAGCCGGGCGTCGCCCGTGCGCAGCCCGGCGTAGGCGGCGAGCTCGGTGTGGTAGGACCCGACGAGCGGCAGGTCGCACGCCCCGGCCAGCAGCGCGGCGGCCACCCCGCTCGGCCCGGGCGACGAGACGTGGACGAGGTCGTAGCTCCCCTCGGCGAGCGCCTCGACGACCGCGGGAAGGCTGGGCACGCCCACCCGGAGGCCGGCGTAGAACGGGATCTCCACCTCACGGACCGCGGAGAGACGCCGGTCCACGCTGGGGTCGGTCCCGATGACCTCGACCTCGAACCCGGGGACTCCGCGCTCGCGGATCTCGTCGAGGATGTGGGTCACCCCGTGCATCTGACCGATGCCGTCGGCCACGAGCGCGACGCGCCGCGGCTCTCCCTCGCGCGGGGCGAGCCGCGCCTTCTCTCTGGCCAGGAAGGCGGTCGACGGCGCGTAGGGGACGACCGGCAGGCAGGCCGCGAAGAGCTCGCCGGCGACCGCGGCGGGGTCGAGGCGCCCCTCGCCGGCGCCGGCGACCGCGCGGTCGATGGCAACGCCCAGGCGCCGCTCGTGCACGCGGCGCGCCCGGCGGAAGAGCTCGGCGTGGTCGAACCCGGGGGCCTGGAGGTGGGCGAGCAGCTCGTCCTCGGAGGCCGCGAGCCCCACGGAGACCAGCCAGGCGCGCAGCAGGGCGCGGGCATCGCTGGGCTTCAGGTCGCTTCCCAGCGCGCCGCCGCGCGCGTCGCCCTCGCTCAGGATCCGCTGGACGAGCGTGAGCACGGCCCGCGGGTCCACGCCGGTCGGCTCCTCCTCGCCGCCCAGCACGCGGGCGGCGAGCGCCACGGCGGCGTGGGTCCACTTCGCCGCGCTGCCGTGGGCGCCGCCGGGCTCGGCCCGTCCCGTGCGCAGGTGGGCGAGGAAGGCCGCCGGGGTGGGGGCGGCCGGCGTCTCGGTCCAGGTCTGGCCGAGCGTCACCCCCGCGTGGTCATCGGAGCCCCCGACGCCGGTACCGCCGGGGGTCTCGACGTAGACGGCGGCGGGGGCGTTGAGCTCGCGCGCGCGCGCTCCGTTGCGGGTCTCCCACATCGCGAAGAGCTCGGCGAGAACGCGGCGGTGGCGGGGCAGGAGCGGCACGTCGACCGCGTAGAAGGGGTGGGCGAGCGCGCAGGCGATCTCCTTCGCGTGCAGGTAGGCGGCCACGCGCTCGATGTCGCCGGCGCGGATGAGGAGGGCGTCGTGGTCGTCGGGGGTGATCCCGTAGCAGAGGATGTGCACCGCCGCCCGCGGCTCGCCCCGGAAGCGGGCCGTGAGCTCCTCGGAGACGAACGTGTCCGCGCGATCGGCGAGGGCCAGCGCCCCGGTGATCGTGTCGTGGTCGGTGAGGGTGACGAAGTCCATGCCGCGGCGCTTGGCCAGGGCGTAGGCCTCCTCGGGGTCCGTCGCGCACTCCGGGAGCCCGAGGGCCCGCTGGACCCCGAGCTTCGCCAGCTCAGAGGCGCTCGAGTGGCAGTGCAGGTCGGCCCGGCTGGGCGTGATGAGGACCATCGGTGCTCCTCCTCGTTGTCCGCTCTTTGCGGGCATATTGCGCCCGCACCGAGGCCCGGAGGTGATGATTCGGGGAACCGTAGGCTGGAGGGGTGGCCGTTCTCATCGCATCGGACCTCGCCAAGGAGATGGCGGGCGAGCCCCTGTTCTCCGGCGTCTCCTTCAAGCTCGAGCGGCGCGACCGGATGACCCTGTCCGGGCGCAACGGGGCGGGCAAGACGACGCTGCTGCGGATGCTCGCGGGGGAGGCCTCGGTCGACGGGGGCGAGCTCGTGTGGGAGAAGGGCGCGACCGTGGCGCTGCACGACCAGCGCCCGCCGCGGGAGCGTGGGGGCTCCCTGCGCGACTACGTGACGGGCGGGGCGCGGGCGCTCGTCGCGCTCGAGGAGGAGCTGACGCGCCTCGAGCAGCGGATGGCCGACGGCGACGTGGGGGAGGGAGTCATGGGCGCCTACGCCCACGCCCAGGGCCGCCTCGAGCACGCCGGGGGCTACGAGTGGCGCGATCGCGCCCTGGCCACCGTCCACGGGCTGGGGTTCGCGGACGCGGACCTCGAGCGCCCGCTCTCCACGTTCTCCGGCGGGGAGCTCACCCGCGCCTCCCTGGCCCGCGCCCTCGCCGGCGGGCCCGACCTCCTGCTCCTCGACGAGCCCACCAACCACCTCGACATCGAGTCGCTCGAGTGGCTCGAGGGCCACCTGCAGAACATCGACGCCGCCGTCGTCCTCGTGGCCCACGACCGCTGGTTCCTGGAGGCGGTGGGGACGTCCGTGCTCGAGCTCGAGGCGGGCCGGGGACGCTTCTTCAAGGGCCCGTGGCACGCGTGGCGGCGCGAGCAGGCCGCCCGCGAGCTCGCCCTCGGCCGCGCCATCGAGCGCCAGCAGGCCGAGATCGCCCGCATGGAGCGCTTCGTCGAGCGCTTCCGCTACAAGGCCACCAAGGCGCGGCAGGCCCAGTCGCGCGTGAAGAAGCTCGACAAGATCGAGCGGATCAGCCGGGACCCGAAGGACGGCAAGGGTCTCGGCTTCGCGTTCAGGGCGCCCGAGCGCTCGGGGCGGGTGGTCTTCGAGCTCGAGGACGCGAAGCTCGTAGTCGGAACCCACCCACCCCGCACGCTGCTCGAGCGCGGCGACCTCTGGCTCGAGCGCGGCGAGCACGTCTCGCTCGTGGGGCCGAACGGCGCGGGCAAGACCACGCTGATCGAGACCGTCGCGGGCCGGCGGGACCTGTCCGTGGGCAAGCGGCGGACGGGGCACAACGTGAAGCTCGGCTACCTCTCCCAGCACGCCGAGGAGCTCGAGGGCGGCGGCGCGCGCACGGTCCTCGAGGCCGCCGTGAAGCGCACCGGGCTCACACCGAACGTGGCGCGTGCCCTGCTCGGACGCTTCCTGTTCTCCGGCGCGGACGCCGAGAAGCCGCTCGACGGGCTGAGCGGCGGCGAGCGCCGTCGACTCAGCCTCGCGATCCTCGTGTCCTCGGGCGCCAACGTCCTCGTCCTCGACGAGCCCACGAACCACCTCGACCTCGAGTCCCGCGAGGCGCTCGAGGACGCGTTGAGGGGCTTCCAGGGATCGCTGCTGCTCGTCTCCCACGATCGCGCGCTGCTCGACGCGGTGGGCTCCCGGACGGTGGCGCTGGAGGAGGGAGAGCTGCGCTCCTACGAGGGCGGCTGGCCCGAGTACGCGCGCGTGCGTGAGGAGCGCAAGGAGCGGGGGCCGGCCCCGCGGCCGCGGGAGCCGGTGCCCCCACCCGACGAGCCCAGGGCTCGGCGCGACGGCACCTCGAAGAACGAGCAGCGCCGCCGCGCCGACCTCGAGGCCCGGATCGAGCGTGCGGAGGCCGAGCTCAGGGCGCTCGAGGAGGAGCTGGCCGATCCCACCGCGTGGGCCGACGCCGATCGCTCGGCCCGCTCCTCCGAGCGCCACGAGACGGCGAAGCGCCGCGTCGAGGAGCTCTACGGGCGCTGGGAGGCGCTCGCCCCGGCCTGATGGCCACCGCGGAGCTCACGGTGATCGGGCTCGGTCGCGCCGAGGCGGGCGCGAGCCGCTACATCGCCGAGATCCAGCGCCGGCTGGCCGCCCAGGATCGGGTCCGCTACGAGCTCCACGCGATGGGCACCAACCTCGAGGGGCCGACGGAGGACATCCTCCGCCTCGCCGGCGAGCTCCATGCCGTCCCCTTCGCCCTCGGCCTCCCGCGCGTCTACACCGTCCTCAAGCTCGACGAGCGTCGCGACCGCGACCAGACGCTCGCCGGCAAGGTGCAGAGCGTCGAGCGCGCCCTGTCGGGCTGAGCTCATGCGTGAGGGTTCGCATCGTCGACGGCGCGGAGGCGCGAGGAAGGCGGGTCGAGCGTCTCGTCTGCGCCTGCCAGTTCAGACTCGCGCCGCAAGGCCTCGGCCTCGAACTCGGCGAGCGCCCGCCGGCATCCTCCAACGGCGTCCACGGCCTCGTCGCCGCCGGGCGCGGCGAAGTAGTCGCGGGCTTGGATGGCCGCGAGCCAGCGGGCGTGGCGCGCGAGATCGGCGTCGGACTCCTCGAGCTCGGAGTAGGTGATTCGGCCCCGCCGGCGCTCCTGCGCGAGTTCGGCGTGGAACTCCTCGGTGCGCTGCACCACCTCGCCGTACTCGTCGCTGCGCTCGCGCTGGAAGGCTTCGACGATGGTCGCCTCCTGTTGGATGGAGGTCAGCGCGATGGTGAGCATCTGGCCCTGGCCGCCCTCCTCGCGCAAGCGCGCGAGAACCCGGTTCACCGCCCCGGTGGTCTCGGGCGTCTCGGGCAGCAGGCAGACGGACTGCTGGAGGTAGTAGGCGCCGAGGCCACGGAGGCGACGCCATGCCCAGACCCGCAGCGTCGACGAGGCGCCCGCCGTCGACGTCGTGGTGAGCAACCAGGAGCGAGCGATCCTACGAGAATGACACATCGCCGGAACGTGCGTATCCTGCGCGATGCATCGTGAGTTACATCAGCGGCCTGTCGTCTCCACGCGAGCCTGTCGAGCTGACCTTGGCAGCGCACGCGGGCTCTCCCGAGGCTCTCCTCGAGGCGCTGGGGAGCACGCCCGATGGGCTGACCGACGCTGCGGCACAAGAGCGGCGGCAGTCTGCGCACGGCGCAGAGCGGCCTCGCTCACCCTTCCTGGCGGTCCTCGCGCAGCTCGCGGAGGCGCTGACCGAGCCGCTCCAGTTGCTCCTGATCGCGGTGGGCGTCCTCTCGGCCGTGTTCGGCGAGCTCCGCGACGCGATCGCGATCTTCGCGATCATCGCGCTGGTCGCGGCGGTCGAGACGATCTCGGAGGCGCGGGCCCGCAACGCGCTGCGTTCGCTCAAGGACCTGACCGCACCGAGCGCCCGCGTGCGACGCGACGGTGCGGTGCGCGCGGTGCCGAGTGCCGAGGTCGTGCCCGGCGACATCGTTCTGGTGGAGGCCGGGGACGTGATGGCCGGCGACGGGCGCGTGCTGGAGGCGGAGGGGCTTGCGAGCGACGAGTCGGCGCTGACGGGTGAGCCCGTGGCTTCGGCCAAGGGGCCAGACGCGGTCGCGCCGGGCGCCCCGCTGGCCGAGCGCTCGTCGATGCTCTTCGAGGGCACCCCGATCGTTACGGGACGCGGCGAAGCCGTGATCGTCGCTACCGGCGCGGAGACCGAGCTTGGTCGTCTGGGCAAGC
>JBBSGJ010000035.1:0-16925 GCA_038254195.1 Solirubrobacterales bacterium | reverse complement strand
GCGAGCGGCGGCGGCTCGGCGAGCACGTCGCCCGCGGAGGGCGGCGCGGGGGCGCGCCCACCCGGCCCGCCGCCCCTCGCCGCCGCCCGCGCGGGGGGGCCGGGGGGGGGGCGGCGGGGCGCCCGCCCCGGGGGGGCGCCCCGCCCCGCGCCGCCCCGCGCCCCCGCGGCGGCGGGGGCGGCGGGGGCGGCGGCGCGGGGGCGCCCCCCCCCGCGCCGCCCTCCGCGGGCGACGTGCTCGCCGAGCCGCCGCCGCTCGCGCACGGCCTGCGCGGCGTGGTGCCGGGCGCCGAGCGCCGTCAGCTCGGCGCCCGCGCGCTGGAGCTCCTCCAGCGCCGCCTCCCGGTCCCCGGCCTCGCCGAGGCGACGCCCGGCCAGCACCCGCGCGCGCCCCGCCTCGACCGGATGGCGTGGCGCGAACTCGGCGGCAGCGCGCAGCGCAAGCCCGGCGCCCTCGGCGGGGTCCTCGGCGACCAGCGCTGCGGCGTGCAGCGCGGCCCCGGTCCGTCCGGGCAGCCCGAGCCCGTGCGCCGTCTCCTCGGCCGCCCGCGCCCACTCCGCCCCCGCGTCGCGTCGCCCCAGCGCGACCTCCGCGCCCGCCAGTACGTCGTAGAAGTAGGGACGGTAGGCCGCCTCGACACCGGGCAGCCCCGGGCTGCCGAGGGCGAGCAGTATCTGCTCGCGCCCGCGTCGGGGGCGCCCGGCCTCGATCAGCGCCTCGCCGAACCAGCCGCCCATGACCGCGAAGAACGTGTTGGCGGTCAGCCCCGCGCCGAGACGGCGGGCCTCCTCGCCGTGAGCGAGTGCCTCGCCGATCGCCCCTCTGCGCAGCTGGACGAGAGTCCGCAGGCCCAATGCCCACGAGAGCATCCGGTCGCTGCGGAGAAGCCGCGCGAGCTCGAGGCTCGCGTCCGAGTGCTCGAGGGCGTCACCCAGGCGGCTGCTCCACGTCGAGCCGAGGACGAGTCCGAAGGTCAGCGAGGCGAGCCGATGCCCGCCACCGTCGCGCCGCGCGACCGCGACCCCGCGGGTGAAGTGCTCGCGGGCGGCGTCGTACTCCTCGAGCTTGAGCTCGAACCAGCCCAGCCAGTCCAGGGCATCGAGGGACGCGCCGCCGTTGGGCTCCGGGGCGTTCACGATCAGCACGGCCTCGGCGTACCGCTCCCGCGCGGCCTCGAGCCGACCCAGGCAATACTCGGCGTGGCCGAGCAGCGCCGCGCCGGTCGCCCGCAACGCGCGGTCGCCTGCGCCCGCGGCCGCGTCCCAGCCGCGCTCGGCGTGCGCGTGCAGCGCAATCCAGTCGCCGAGGAAGAAGCCGTGCGCGGCGAGCTCGAGCTCGAGCCCGGCGGCGTCGGCCGAGCGCCGGTCGGAGAGGTCGGCCAGCGTCTGCTCGAGCAGCCGGCGGGCGCCGTCGTTGTGGCCGAGCAGGTGGTCGATCCGGGCCAGGAAGGCGGTGACCTGGCCGCGCGCCGCGCCGTGCCCGGCCGGAAGCAGGTCGAGGATCTCGAGGAGTGTCGCTCGGCTCTGGTGCAGTCGTCCCGCACTTCCGAGCGCGGGGGCGAGGGGCCCGAGCAGCGCGAGGCGCCGACCGTCGTCGGCGTCCTCGGGCAGGAGCCGCAGCGCGGCCGCGAACCACCGGGCGGCGCTCGCGGGCGCCACGGCCGCGGCTGCCTCCCCCGCCGCGGTGAGGACGGCGACCGCGTCCTCGTCGCCGCGCACGGCCGAGCGCTCGAGGTGGTGGGCGCGGGCGAGCGCGCTGGCGCCGCGCCGCGCGAGCAGCGCCGCCGCCCGCGCATGCGCGCCGACCCGCCACGCCTCTCCGGCCGACGCGTAGACCGCTTGGCGCGCCAGGGGGTGGCGAAACCGGAAGAGGGCCGGCGTGTCGGTGCTGCGCACGAGCCGCACCGCGATCGCCCGGTCCAGCGCGGCGAGCGCGAGCGCCGGGTCCTCGCCGGCGACTTCCGCCGCCTGCTCGGGCGTGAACGGGTCGCCGGTCACGGCCGCGCCCCGGAGCACCCGCTGCGTCTCTGCGTCGAGCCCGGCCAGCTCTCGGGCGAGCGCCTCCTCGACGGGACGGGGGATGCCACCGTCCCGGGACTCTCCCTCACGTCTCCACGCGCCGGCGAGCTGCTCGAGATAGAAGGGATTGCCGCCGGCCTCGTGGTAGAGCCGGGCCCGCGCGTCGGCCGGCAAGTCGCCCCCAACCAGCGCGTCGGCCTCCTCGGGGCTGAGCGGGCCGAGCTCGAGGCGCTGCGCCACCCGGGACAGCGGCTCCAGCGGCGGGCCCGTGCGATGGGCGAGCAGGAGCAGGACCGGTGCGTCGGGCGGCCGGCGCAGAAGATGGTCGAGGAGCTCGAGCGACGCGGCGTCGGCCCAGTGGACGTCGTCGAGGACGAGGACCAGCGGCCGCGTCCGCGCCAGGAGCCCGAGCAGCTCGCGGACCGCACGATGAGAGCGGAAGCGCTCCTCGGCGGGGAGGGCGCCGTCGGCCTCGTGGCCGGCGAGAGCGGGGAACACGGCGGCGAGGAGACGGCGCTGCCCGTGGGTCAAAGCCCGCAGGTGGGGGGCGGTGAGCGAGGCGAGGTACGGGTCGAGCGCGTCGACGACGACCCCGAACGGGAAGTCGCGCTCGAGCTCGGTGGCCTGTCCCTCGAGCAGGAGGCAGCCGCGGGCCTCGGCGCGCGCGCCGGCCTCCGCGAGCAGACGGGTCTTGCCGATCCCGGGCTCGCCCGCGACCGCGATGGCACCGCCCGTCCCTTCGTCGAGCCGGGCGAGCGCGCCCGCGATGGTCTCGAGCTCCGTCTCGCGGCCGACGCACTCTCCCGGCATGTCGCCGGCGAGTCTCCCAGCCCTCGGCCGACTCCGCCACAAGGTTGAGGGGATTCCCCCGATGTTCGTCATCGCGCCGCGGCGTAGCGTCGCGCCGTGATGGCCATCTTTGTTCTTGCTCACGCGCATCGCGACGAGGAGTGCCGGGTGGCCTATGCGGCGTGGCGGGGCTTTCCGAGCCCGCTGCGGGGGCGGGATGTGACCGCGTCGTGCGCGGCGGGCGATCACCGGATGTTCTGGACGGTGGAGGCCGCGGACGCGGACCGGGCGCTGGCGCAGCTGCCGCCCTACCTCGCCGAGCGCACTCATGCCAGCGAGGTGAACGCCGTGGCGATCCGATGAACGTGCGGCGGCTTCTTGTCCTCGTCGTGCTCGTGCTCGCCGCGGCGCTGGCGACCGCGCGGGCGGTCGACGCGGCGCCGGTGGGGGTGAACGTCGCCGCGACCGAGGGCCAGGCGTTCTCCGGCAAGGTCGTCGGCGGGTTGGTCTGTCCGCTGGCGAGCGCGACGATCACGTGGGGGGACGGCACGCCACCCTCGGCGGGGACCGATGACGGGAACGCGGGGATCGTGGGCACCCACATCTACGCCGAGGAGGGCGCGTACGCCGGGTCGGTCTCCTTTACGTACAAGTTCACGGTCCGGTCCTGTCCGACCGGCACGCAGACGGCGTCGTTTCAGGCCACGGTGCAGGACGCCGCGCTGAGCGCGACGGGCGCCGACGTCTCGGGATCCGCCGGCCGGCCGGTCGGCGGTGTTGTGGCGCACGTCTCCGACGCCAACCCGGGTGCCGACGCGGGCGACTTCTCGGCCCGGATCGGCTGGGGGGACGGCACGAGCTCGGCGGGGACGGTGAGCGCGGCGGCGACCGGCGGCTTTGACGTGACGGGCAGCCACACGTACGCCACGGCCGGGACCTTCGCGGTGGCGACGTCGATCACCGACGTGGGCGGCAGCACGGCCCAGGCCACTTCGAGCGCCCGGATCTCCCCCGCCCCGCCCGGACCGCCCCCGCCCCCGCCCCCGCCACCCCCGACGCCCTTCGGCCCCCAGGTCATCGCGGTCAAGCCGATCGGGCGACCGGCGGCGGGGAGTCAGATCGTGCTCGCGGCGACCGTGAGCGCCAAGGCCAAGGCGATCAAGTGGGACCTGACGGGAGATGGCCGCACTGACCTCACGTGCTCGGGTGCGGACACCGCGGTGACGTTCCGAGCCCCGGCGGGCACGCGGTCGGTCAGCGCGCTGGCCATCGACGCCGCGGGTGCCGGCTCGCCGTTCCGGACGTCGGTCGCGGTCGCCGCGGCGGCCACGCTGAAGGGCCCGCAACGGCTCCTCGGGCAGCGGATCACGCGCTTCCTCTCCAAAATGGCACCCGTGTACGCCTGCGCGAGCCCGCGCGACTTCGCCCCGCACAAGGTCAAGGGCAAGGACAGCGTCACCGACCAGATCCAGCTGCGGCAGTGCACGGTCCCCAGATCGGTGGTCGCCGCGGGCCTCGAGTTCGTGGGCTGCCTGCGTCACGTCACCGACTACCACCAGATCCCGGCGGCGGAACGCGGGATCCTGGCGCCGTTCATCCACGCGGGCGGGATCAAGGGAGCCAAGGACTTCAAGGCGAGCCTCGACCTCACGTTCGGGCTGAGCGACGTCTACGTCTCCACGGGCGTCGTGAAGGTGAACGGGATCACGCTGACCCCGGGCGACGGCGCGTCGATCGTCGTCGCCCCCCAGCTCGACGCGATGGCCAGCTCGGACACCCGCATGTCGGTGGGGGACATCGACCTGAAGAACGATCGCTCCTTCCTCCTGGACCTGCAGCCGCGCGGCGGACACATCCCGCTCGGCTCGTTCGCGCGCACGTCCGGCGGGCTCGGAGCGATCGGCGGGTTCGCCCTGGGCGGCGACGTGAACGTCACGCTCGACGACTCCGGCGGCACCTTCGGCGCGACGATCGCCGTGCACCTCATGCTGCCGAGCTTCCTCGAGGTCGGCGGCGTCTCGGCGCAGGGCGACGTGAAGCTGCGAGCGACCAACGCCGACGGGCTCATCCTCGACAACCTGCGCATCGGCCCGATCGACGCGGAGGTTGCCGGGCTCGGGATCGACGGCCTCCAGCTCGACTACACCCGGGCGAACCACGAGTGGGCCGGCCAGGGCCGCGCCTGCATCGTGGACGGCGCGTGCCTGGACATGATCCCGCCCAACGGCGGCATCGTGATCCGCAACGGCGGCCTCTACCGCGCGGGGGCGAGCCTCGGCTTCCCGGATCCCGGCATCACGCTGTTCGCGGGAGTGCAGCTCAACCGGATCGGCTTCCTGATCGGGCTCGACCCGACCCGCGTGGGGGCCAACGCGAAGCTCACCGCGCTGGGGATCCTGGTGATCGACGGACACCTCATCCTCGCGTTCCCGAGCGTCGAGACCCCGTTCGTGCTCGATCGCCAGGAGGTGGGCGGCGGCTTCCCGGACAACTTCTACGGCCGTTCCTACACGCGGCCGACGTTCGGGATCGCCGCCGAGGCGTCCATCAAGCTGCCGCTCGCGGGCGAGACGCACCTCGGCAGCGCGTTCCTGCTCTACGAGTACCCGGGCTACATCGGGCTCGGGGGCGGGATCGACGTCAACTTCATCGGCGTGGTGTCGATCAGCGGGCACGTCATCGGCGAGCTGAACGCCGAGAACGGGCGCTTCAACTTCGGCGGGGACGTGCGCGCGTGCGTGGCGGACGTGGTCTGCGCCGGCGCCGTCGCGAGGATCTCCAGCCGCGGGGCCGGCGGCTGTGTGACGATCGACGCCTTCTTCGGCGACATCAACGTCGGCGGCGGAGTGGTGTACTCCCCCTTTGCCATCAAGTTCTGGCCGTTCGACGGCTGCCGGTGGTCGCGCTTCGACGAGCCCAACGTGTTCAGCGCCGGCCTGCGGACCGTGTCTCTGGGCGGGGCGACCGGTCCGATGACCGTGCACATCCACCCGGGCGAGCGCAGCCGTGCGATCCGCCTGGACGGGTTGGGCGGAGCGCCGCGCGTTCGCGTGCACACGCCGGACGGCGCGACGCTCGACAGCAGTGCGAGCGGCGGACTCGAGGTGAACCGCAAGATCCGGATCATCCGCTCCGAACGGTTCAAGACCACCGTCGTCGGGCTCGTGAACCCGAAGCCGGGCACGTACACGGTCGAGCCGCTGCCGGGCTCCCCTGCCGTCGAGAACGTGACCGAGGCCCACGACCAGCCCAAGGCGCGGATCCACGTCTCCGTGCATGGTGGGGGCGCGCGACGCACGCTCGACTACGACGTGATGCGCCGCCCGGACCAGCGCGTCACGTTCATGGAGCAGTCGCGGGGCGCCAGCCGGACCATCGGCACGGTCACCGGGGGCCGCGGCCGGCTCGCGTTCTCGCCCGCGCCGGGGCTCGACCGGCGGACGATCGTCGCCCATGTCGAGCTCGCGGGGATGCCGGCCGAGAGCCCGGTCGTCGCGCGCTTCTCGCCCCCGTCACCGCGCCTGGCCCGGGTCGCCCACCTCCGTATCGTCCGGCGCCGCGGCGGCCTGCGCGTGACGTGGGGGCGCGTCCCCGGCGCCACCCGCTATGAGGTCATCGTGACCCTCCGGAACGGTAGGCAGCGCGTGCTCCGAGCCCGCCGCCCATCTCTCACGGTGCGGCGGGTCGCCCGCACCGACGGCGGGCGCGTCTCGGTCCGGGCCGTTGCCGCCCTGCGGATGGACAGGCCGACCGTCAAGCGCTTCCGGGCTCTGGCGCGGGCTCGCACCAGGCTCGGCCGCCTGCCGCGGGCCCCTCGGACGCGCTGACCGTGAACCAGACCCCGACCGAAGGACTCGGCCCATGAACACCCTGCTCCTCGTCGTCCGTCTCGTACTCGCCGCGGTGTTCGCGGTCGCCGCGCTGGGAAAGGTCGCCGACCGCGAGGGCGCGCGGGAGGCCGTCCGCGACTTCGGGATCGCGCGCCCGCTCGCCGGGCCGATCGCGCTGGCCTTGCCGCTCCTCGAGCTGGCCATCGCCGGCGGCGTCGTGGTCGTCGACAGCGCCGCGTGGTCGGCCCTCGCCGCCGGTGCCCTGCTGCTCGCCTTCTGCGTGGGCATCGTCCGGCTCCTGGCCCGGGGCGAGGCGCCCGACTGCCACTGCTTCGGCTCCGCGGGCTCCGCTCCCGTCGGCCGCGGGACGCTGGCGCGCAACGCGGTCCTCCTCGGGCTCGCGGTGTTCGTCGCCGCCGCCGGCTGGGGCGACGCAGGGCGGAGCCTGGGCGACGTGGGCGCGGGAGTGCTCGTCCTGGTCGGGATCCTCGGCCTCCAGGCCGCGTTCTCGTGGGAGCTCTTCAAGCAGAACGGCCGCCTGCTCGGTCGCGTCGCGGCGCTCGAGGAGAGCCTCGGGATGACCGGCGACGCGGGCACCGGCACGTCCCTGGCCATCGGCGAGTCCGCCCCGGGCTTCGCCCTGCCCGACCTCGCGGGCGACACCGTGACCCTCGACGGGCTCCTGCGCCCGGGGCACGGCGTGCTGCTCGTGTTCTCGGATCCCGGGTGCGGTCATTGCGACCCGCTCGTGCCCGCGCTCGGACGCTCGCGCCGGGCGGACGACGTGCCGGTCGCGGTGATCAGCCGGGGCGCGGCTGAGGACAACCGGGCCAAGGCCGAGGAGCACGGCGTCGCCCCGCTGCTGCTCCAGGAGGACTTCGAGGTCGCGAGCGCGTACGGCGCCTAGCGCTCGGCCGCATCGCCCCGGCCCTGGCCAAGCAGGCCGAGCCGTGCTTCAAGACGTGCGTGGACATCGCCACCAAGGACTGGAAGGACGCCGACGAGCGCTGCACGCGGGACTACCACCTCGGCCACGTCTTAACCCCGAGTGCGGCGATAAGGGGCTGTACCGGGGCGGCAACGACCCGCGGGTGGTCTGCACGGATCCCGGCTACGTCCCGTACGGGCCGAGCCCGCAGGACTGCTGCAACTCGCCAACGCCGAATGCCAGCAGTGCCCGGGCAAGCTCGCGTGCTGCCGCAAGGGCAGCAACTGCTGCCCCTCCAAGGGCTAGCTCGGGCCGCCCTCGAGACGCTTCGCGAGGGCATCGAGTCCCCGCTCCCGCGCGGCCGCCGCGCCACGCGCGACGTCGGTCGGGGCGTCGGGCGGGAGCTCGACCTCCGGCGTGCGGAGCGTGGCCACGTCCTTGAACATGAGGACCTCCTCCGCGTGGTCATGGAGCGCGGCGCGGACACGGGGTGACTCCCGCAGGCAGCCCGCGATCGCGGCCTCGAGCGACCCGTGGCGGCGCAGCAGGTCCGCCGCGCCCTTCTCGCCGATCCCCTTTGCCCCCGGCAGCCCGTCCGACGGGTCGCCGCGCAGGGCGATGAAGTCGGGCACGAGCGCGGGCGGGATGCCGTAGCGCTGCTCGACCTCGGCCGGTCCGTAGCGCTCGAAGCCCTTCACGCCCGTCTTGAGGTAGAGCACCGCGGTGCGCTCCGTCGCCGACTGGAACATGTCCCGGTCGCCCGTGAGCAGCAGGCAGGTGCCGCCCGCCGCCTCCTCGGCGCGGGAGAAGGCATGGAGGAGGTCGTCGGCCTCGAGGTCCGCGCTCGTCACGCTCGGCCAGCCGAACGCGGCCAGCCACTCCTCGATGTTCGCCCACTGCGCGGCGAGCGCGTCGGGCACGGGCGGGCGGTCGGCGTGGTAGGGCGGGTAGGCGCGCTTGCGGTAGCGCGCGGCCTCCTGCCCCCAGCACACCACCACGGCCCGCGGGCCCTCGTCGAGGCAGATCCGCAGCGTCGCGTTCGTGAAGCCGAGCAGCGCGTTGGCCGGCTGCCCGGCGCCGTCCTTGATGGAGTCGGGGAGCGCGAAGAACGAGCGGTAGAGCAGCGACGGCCCGTCGACGGCGAGAAGGGGGGCGGGCATCTCGCGCCAAGCTACTTCGCCGTCCTGCCCACGTTCACGCCGAGACGCGCGCGCGGGTCTTCTCGGGTTAGAGCTCCACCGAGGGACCGGCCGCGCCGAGCCACACCGCTCGGTAGGTTCCGTGCCGGCGGGCGCGCCAGGCGTAGCGGAAGTCGCGGTGGACCTGGGTGACGCCGGCGAGGACCCAGCGGCGGCCCTCACGGCGTTGCACGATCAGGTACGCGCCGGGCGACGCGGGAACGGCCTCCCCCACGAGCGTGCCCGGCGGAGCGGCCTGCGCGGCCAGGCTGAGCAGGACCACCCGCACCACCCGGCGCATGCCCACGCTCCCCGGGCCGACCCCGCCGCCGCCCGACGACGGGGGCGGGAGCGAAGCGGAGGGCGATGGCTTGGGCGCCGGGGTCGGCCGCGCCCGCCGGCCGCCCGTCACGCCGTTGAAGGTCGCCCACGTGTCGCGCAACCCGAGGCGCGCGCGCAGGACGCCGCCGGTGGCGATCGTCGAGCCTCGCGTGCCCAGCACCCGGGCCCGCACGATCCGGGGAGAGACCCCGCGGGTGAGTACCTCGATCCCACGGAAGCGTCCCGCGTACAACCCGCGGAGCTTCCCTCCCGCGGCGACCAGCGATGTGCTCACCCGCCAGCGGTGGACGGGTGAGATCGAGTCGTAGGGATCGCGGACGGAGCGGAGCCAGGGCGCGGGAGCGGCGCCGAGGAACGAGTTCTCGACGTTCTCCGTCCGGCCCCCCGAGGTGGAGAAGAAGTACGTGATGGCGGGAAGGCCGCCGTAGGTGACGATCCGCCCGCGGGTGGCCCGCACCGCGGCGTTCGTACGCGGGGTCTCCACGCCGATCCCGCGGTAGACCTGGGAGGCGGTGCCGTCGTCGAGCACGCGGCCCGCGCCCGCGGTGATCGCGTAGGTTCGCGCCGCCACGGCCTGGGCCTTGAACGCCTCGTCGTGCCAGCCGACGAAGACCTCGGCGGGAACGACGCCCTGCACGTAGTCGTCCAGGCCGACGACGTTCACGACTTGTACCGAGCCGCCGACCGCGGAGAGCCGGAAGCCGCCCCGGTAGAGCCTGGCGCCGAGGGCCGTGTAGCGCGGACCGCTGACCCACACCGTCGATCCGAACCGGCGCCGCCCGACGTAGACGTGCCCTCCCGCCGCGTCCACCGCGAGGCCCTTCCGGGCGTCCAGCTTCCGCCCGCCCGCCCGCGTCACGTGGGAGACCACGAGCGAGCCGTACGTCCCGAGCCCGACGCGAACGGCGCGGCGCGGGCTCGTCCTCCCCAGCGTCGTGTACGAGTAGTAGTGGCCCAGGATCCGGTCGTAGCGCCAGCCGTGCCTCGCGTAGCCCTCGGCGCCGTACTGGCTCATGCCCACCCCATGGCCGAAACCGGATCCGCGGATGGTCAGGCGACCCGCGGCCGAGGCGGCGGCGGGCGCGAGGAGGCAGAGGAAGAGGACGGAGACGGCGAGGCGACGCATCAGAAGTACGCTCGCACACCCTAGGCCGGGAAGAGGAGCGAAACCGATATGAGCGAACGCAGGGCCTCGGACGTCTTCGTGGAGTGCCTCGAGTCCGAGGGCGTCCGCTACGTGTTCGGCATCCCCGGAGAGGAGACCCTCGACCTCAACGAGTCGCTGGCCTCGTCCTCCGTGCGGTTCGTGCCCGTCCGCCACGAGCAGGGCGGCGCCTACATGGCCGACATGTACGGCCGCCTCACCGGCCGCGCCGGCGTGTGCCTGGGCACCCTCGGGCCGGGCGCGACGAACCTCATCACCCCCGTGGCCGACGCCTTCCTCGACCGCGCGCCGCTCGTCGCCCTCACCGGCCAGGCCGACACGGAGCGGATGCACAAGGAGTCCCACCAGTACATCGACCTCGTGCGGATCATGGCGCCGATCACGAAGTGGAACGCGCGGGTCGGGGTCCCGGAGATCATCCCGGAGGTCGTCCGCAAGGCCTTCAAGGTCGCCGAGTCCGAGAAGCCGGGCGCCACCCACCTCGAGCTGCCCGAGGACGTCCTCGGCATGTCGCTCGACGCGCGACCCCTCCCGCGCCGGCGGCCCGTCCAGTCCGAGCCCGGCGCCCGCGAGCTCCTGCGCGCCGCCGACATCATCCGGGGCGCGCTCAACCCCATCTGCCTCGCCGGCAACGGCGTGGTGCGCAGCGGCGCGGCACCCGCCCTGCGCGAGTTCGCCCGCGCCACCGGCATCCCCGTGGCCGAGACGTTCATGGCCAAGGGCTTGCTCGACTACGAGGACCCGCACGCGCTGGGGACCGTCGGGCTCCAGACGCGCGACTACGCGATGGCGGGCTTCGAGGACGCCGACGTGGTCATCGCCGCCGGGTTCGACCTCGTCGAGCACGCGCCGAAGCACTGGAACCCCGAGGGCGACAAGAAGATCATCGTCATCGACACGGTCGCCGCGGAGATCGACGAGGACTTCGTGCCCGAGGTCGAGCTGATCGGGGACATCTACCACGTGCTGGCCCGACTGGGCGAGGAGTGCCGCGACGTGCCCCACACCGGCGGCTCGCACCGGCTGCGCGACGTCGTGCTCGGGCGCTTCGAGCGGGCGCGCGAGGACGACGCCTTTCCCGTCCAGCCACCGCGCGCGCTGTGGGAGATCCGCAAGGTGCTGGGCCGCGAGGACATCCTCATCTCCGACGTCGGCCTGCACAAGCTGTGGATCGCGCGGATGTTCCCCGCCCACGAGCCGAACACGGTGATGATCGCCAACGGGCTGGCGGGGATGGGCTTCGCGGTGCCGTCCGCGATCGGGGCCAAGCTCGTGCACCCCGATCGGAGGGTGATCGCCGTCTCGGGCGACGGCGGCTTCCTGATGAACTGCCAGGAGCTCGAGACCGCGAGCCGCCTGAAGACCGCGTTCGTGAACGTCATCTGGGAGAACTCCCAGTTCGGCTCGATCGTCTGGAAGCAGGACAAGAAGTTCGGCCGGCACTTCGGGACGGACTTCACGAACCCGGACTTCGTGAAGCTGGCGGACTCCTTCGGGCTGCCCGCCTGGCGCATCGGGGCGGTCGACGAGCTCGGGCCCCGCCTCGAGCACGCCCTCGGCCTCGACGTCCCCTCGGTGATCGTCCTGCCGATCGACTATTCGCTCGATGTGGCGATCTCCGAGGAGCTCGGAGTCGAGACCGTCACGACGTGAGGATCCGGCCGCTGGCGGAAGAGGACGTCGGCCGGGCGGCGCGGCTCCTCTGGGCCGCGCTTCCTCCTCACGGCGAGGACGGTGACGCCCGCATGCGAGCGAGGCTCGCCCACGGCCTGGCCCATGATCCGGAAGGGCTCTGGGTGGCGGAGGACGAGGACGGCCTCACCGGCATCGCCCTCGCCGTCCGGCGGGAGGAGATCTGGGTCCTCGCCTGGCTCGGCGTGCACCCCGGGGCCCGCTCGGGCGGGGTCGGCGGTCGGCTGCTCGACGCGGCCCTGGCCTACGGCGCGGGTTGCCGCGGCTTCCTCATCGCCTCCTCGGACGACCCGCAGGCCATGCGCCTGTACTCCCGGGTCGGCTTCGATCTGCACCCGTCGGTCCTGGCGAGGGGCCGCGCGAGCGCGGAGCGGGCGCCGGACCTGTCGCAGGTGCGCGAGGGCGGCACCGAGGACGTCGAGCACTCCGTGCGTGTCGACCGCACCGTGCGCGGCGGGGGGCGCGGCGTCGACGTCGAGTGGTGGCTGGACCAGGGCGCGAGGCTCTACGTGACGCCGGGCGGCTACGCCGTAGGCCACGAAGGACGTCCGGCGACGGTGGCCGCGCGGAGCGACGAGGAGGCCTCGCTCCTGCTCTGGCGCGTGCTGCTCGACGGCGGCGAGGCCGAGTGCGAGGTCCACTGGATCACCGCGCGGCAGGGCTGGGCGGTGCGGACGGTCCTCGACGCCGGGCTGAAGCTCGACCGGGGCTACGCCTACTTCACCCGCGGGGAGCTCGGGCCACTCACCCCCTGGCTGCCCAACAACTCGCTGCTCTGACGGCTAGGGTCCTGTCGGGCATGGCCCCCACGCTTCCTCGCGGGAACCGCACCGTGCCCGCCCGGGCCGGCGTCGCGTCCGCCGTCGCGCGCGTCATCAACCTCGTGACGGTCGTGGTCTGCGTCCTCATCGTGGTGGGGATCCTGCTCGTCGTCCTCGGGGCGAACCTGGACAACGTCATCGCAGGCCGCCTCCACACGTGGGCGGACACGCTGACCAACCCGTTCCACGCCCTCTTCACCCCGAACGGCCACAAGCTCCGGGTGACCGTGAACTGGGGGCTGGCCCTCGTGGTCTACTTCGCGATCGGCCGCGTCCTGGCGGTCGGCGTGCGCCGCGCCGGGAGGGTCTAGAGACCGAGCAGCTCGGCGACGCGCGGGGCGAAGCCGGGGACGACGTCGGAGCAGTCGACCACGTCGTCGCGGAGGAACGCGTCGGTCCGCCCCGGGCGGTAGGTCGTGGCGCTGCGTGAGTCGGGATCGATCACGAGCAGCAGCCGGCATCCGGCCTCGATCCACGCGAGCGCCTTGGCGTGCACTCCCGAGTACCGGTCGCCGGGAGAGACGACCTCGATGGCGAAGTCCGGGGCGCCGGGCCAGTAACCCTTGACGCGCCCGATCCGCTCGAGCGACTCGGGGCTCACCCACGCCGCGTCGGGCGCGCGGACCGTCAGCGGCTCGGACTCGAGGATGAACCCGGTCTCGGCTCCTACGGCCCCACCGCCCAGCCCGTGCTCGCGGACGTGCACCTTGAGCAGGAACCCGGCCTCCAGCGAGACGTCGCCGTGCTCGTATCCACCGGGCTCCATGACCCGCAACTGTCCCTGGATGAGCTCGAAGCGGGCCCGCCCGCGGGGAAGCTGCTCCAGTTCCTCCGCCGTCATGGGAATGCCCGTGTCGATCCCGCGCGTCGTTGCCACCTTCAGTCCCTTCTCGACCCCGCGGCGATCTTTCGCAGGTCGAGCGCCTTGTCGAGCGTCTCCTCGTCCACGCCGTGCTCGCGGGCGACCTCGCGCAGCGTCCGGCCGCTCGACGACGCGTCCTTGACGATCTCCGCCGCCCTGTCGTAGCCGATGTACGGGTTGAGCGCGGTGGCCACGGCGAGCGTGCCCTCGGCCGACGCCTGGCAGCCGGGCAGGTTCGCCTCGATGCCGTCCACGCACTTCTCCTTCAGCGCGCGCGACGCGGACGCGAGCAGCCGGATCGACTCGAGCAGGTTGCGCGCCATGAGCGGGATGCGCACGTTGAGCTCGAACTGGCCCTGCATGCCGCCGATGGTCACCGCCGTGTCGTTGCCGATGACCTGCGCCGCGACCTGGAGGACGACCTCGGGGATGACCGGGTTGACCTTCCCGGGCATGATCGAGGAGCCCTTCTGGAGCTCCGGGAGGTAGAGCTCCCCGATCCCCGACCGCGGGCCGGAGCCCATGAGCGCGAGATCGTTGGCGATCTTCGTGAGCGAGACCGCGACCACCTTCAGGGCCCCCGAGAGCTCCACGAGCGCGTCGCGGTTGGCCTGGGCCTCGAAGGGATCCTCGGGCGCGCGGATGTCGAGCCCCGTGGCCTGCCCGAGCAGCTCGCGCACGCGCGCCGCGAACTCCGGGTGCGTGTTCAGGCCGGTGCCGGTGGCGGTGCCCCCGAGCGGGATCTGCGCGACCTGGGTCAGGGCGTTGTCCACCCGGCGGCGGGCGAGGCGGATCTGGGCCGCGTAGCCCGCGAACTCCTGCCCGAGGGTGACGGGTACGGCGTCCATGAGGTGGGTGCGGCCCGCCTTGACGATGTCGGCGAGCTCCTCCGCCTTGGCGGCGAAGGAGCCCTCGAGGGCCTCGAGGGCGGGCAGGAGATCGTCGCGGGCCTCGGCGAGGGCGGCGAGGTGCACCGCGCTCGGGAAGACGTCGTTGGAGGACTGGCCCATGTTCACGTGGTCGTTGGGGTGCGCGCCCTCGCCGGCGAGGCTCGCGATGACCTCGTTGGCGTTCATGTTCGAGGAGGTGCCCGAGCCCGTCTGGAAGACGTCGATCGGGAACTGCTCGTCGTGGGCGCCGTCGGCGACCTCGTCGGCGGTGCGGGCGATCCGCTCCGCGAGCTCGGCGTCGAGTAGCCCGAGGTCCGCGTTCACGCGCGCGGTGGCGCCCTTGATGCGCCCGAGCCACCGGATCACGGGCACGGGGACCCGCTCGCCGGAGATGGGGAAGTTCTCGACCGCCTTGCTGGTCTCGACGCCCCACAGCTCCTGGCCCGCCTCGTGCCCGCTCATGCCCCTGACGCTACCCGCCCGCCCGCGGCGGTGACCGCCCCGAGCAGGGCGCCGAGGAGCAGGCCCTTGAGCTCGTCGCGGGGCGCCGTCCGCGAGTCGAGCCATTCGAGCACGGCGCCGTCGACGAACCACACCCAGCCGAGGACGGCGACCCGGAGCGTCGTGGGCCGTGGCTCGGCCAGCGGGAGCCCGGCGACGATCCGGTCCGCGGTGGCCGAGCGGACCTCCTCGACGAGCTCGCGCACCTGGGGCACGGCGCCGACTGAGCGCAGGAGCTTGCGGTAGGCGGTCTCGTGCTCCTCGATCCAGGCCAGGTAGCGGCCCAGCGCGGCGTCGAGCTGCTCGGCGGCGGGGCGCTCGGCGTCGGGCTCGGTGAGCTCGCGCACCTCCTCGGCGACCTGCGCCAGCGTGTCCGAGAAGTACGCCTGCTTGGAGGGGAAGTAGTGGTAGAGCAGCGCCTTGGAGACCCCCGCGGCGCGGGCGATCCGGGCCATGGAGAGCTCCTCGTAGCCGTGCTCGGTGAAGAGCTCCGTGCCGAGCGCGAGCAGACGCCGCCGCCGCTCGTCGACTCCGAGGCGCTGGTAGGCGGGCTCGTGGGCGGCGCTCACGAACGACAGGCTACTTGACCTCCGGTCAGCGGCTGACGTTGACCGACGGTCAGCACTCGTGCTACGGTCTCCTGACCGATGGTCAAGAAGCCGCCCGCTATTTCCGAGGAGGACCGCATGAGCCCACCCAACCCCGATGCCCTCGTGGCCGACCTCGAGGAGGTGCGCGCCCGGCTCGCCGTCGTGGAGAGGCGGATCGGGCTGCGGCCACCGGCCCCGGCCCGGTCGCCGGCGCCGCTCGCCGGGCCGAGCATTCCGCCTCCCTCGCTCCCGCTCCGCGTGGCCCCGCCACCCGTGCCGCCGCGCCCGAAGCGGGGCTGGGAGGAGCTGGTGGGCGGTCGCCTGCTGGCCTGGGTCGGCGGGGTCGCGGTTTGCGTCGGGCTCGCCTTCCTCCTCGCGGTCGCCGTCTCGCGGGGGTGGCTGGGCGAGGGTGCGCGCGTCGGCCTCGGAGCAGTCCTCGGCGCCGGGCTCCTCGGCGTGGGCGCCTGGCTGCAGGAGTGCCGCGGCGCGCCGCTGGCCGGACGGGTCGCGGCCGGCACCGGGATCGCCGGGCTGTTCGCCGCGCTCACCGTGGGCGCGGCGGGATACGGCCTGATCGGGGTGGTCCCCGGCCTGCTGGGCGCCGCGCTGGTCGCAGCGATCGCGGTCACCGCCGCCCTGCGCTGGCGTGCCGTGCCCGTCGCCGCCCTCGGGATGGGCGGGCTGCTGCTCGCGCCGCTCCTCGTCGGCGCTCCGCACGGACCCGGAACCCTGATCTTCCTCTGGGTCGCCGTCGCCGCGTGCACCGCGGTCGTCGTGGCCCAGCGCTGGGACGGCCTGTCGCTGGCGATCGCCGGGCTCGCGGTCCCCCAGTGGGTCGGATGGACCCTCGCGGGCGGGCACGCGCCGCTCTCGATCCTCCTCGTCCTCCTCGCCTTCGGATCGCTCGGCGCGCTGGCCGCGGTCGGGCACGACCTCCGGGCCGGGCGTCGCCTGCGCGGACTCTCCGCCTTCTTGCTCGGCTTCAACGCGCTCGTGCTCGCGTTCGTCGGGTGGAGCGCCATCGACAACGGCGTGGGCCGGACCGCCGCGGCGCTCTGGCTGGCCGGACTCGGGCTCGCCCACGTCGCCGGCGGCCTGGCCGCCCGGCGCGGTCACCGACCCTCCGCCGAGCTCCGGCTCCTCGCCCTCGCCCTGGGTGCGGCCCTGGCCGACACCGCTCTGGGCCTCCTGGTCCCCGGGCTCGCGGGGGTCGCGGTCTGGTCGCTCGTCGCGGTGGGCTTCGCCGCGCTCATCCGGGCCCGCGGCCTGCGGCTCGGGGAACGCGAGCTCGTCACCCTCGGTACCGGCGTCCACACCGG
>JBBSGJ010000034.1:0-16997 GCA_038254195.1 Solirubrobacterales bacterium | reverse complement strand
GCCGGCGCCCCCAGCGAGGACGACGCGCGCGACCTCGCCGACCTCCTGCGCACCGAGGCCCCCGAGGGCGCGAAGCTCGAAGTGCAGGGCAACGGCCAGTCCTGGTGGTCCACGCTGCACCCCTTCGCGGTGTTCGGCGGCCTCGGCGGCTAGGCAGCGCCATGCGCTTCCCGGCCGCGCCGCCCGCGAGCAGGAGCGAGCCCATGCTCACGCGATGGCATCGTCCAGGAGCGTCTCATCGGCGAGGCGCGTACCTACGTCGAGCGCCTGGCCCGGCGGATGCCGGTCGTCGCGGCCGGGGTGGCGGGCTCGGTGGCCCGCGGGGACTTCAACCTGTGGAGCGATGTCGACGTGGTCGTCGTGGCCGAGAACCTGCCCCAACGCGTGCCCGAGCGGCTCGAGCTGCTCTGGCGCGACAAGCTGGGTGCCGTGCAGCCCGTCGGCTTCACCCCGGACGAGCTGCGCACCGAGCGTGCCCGCCGCAACCCCCTGGTGCGCGAGCTCGCCGCCCGTGGGGTCATCCTGCTCGGCGAGCCGCGGCTGCGGGAGCTGCTGACCTAGCTGGTCAGGATCGGCTCGAGCTCGGCCTCGAGCTTCTTCTTCGGGTAGGCGCCGATGACCTTCTTCGCCTCCTGCCCGTTCTTGAAGAGGATGAGCGTGGGGATCGACAGGACCTGGTACTGCGCGGCCGTCTGCTGGTTCTCGTCCACGTTGAGCTTCACGACGCGGACGTCGTCACGCTCGGAGGCGAGCTCCTCGAGGACGGGCGCGACCATGCGGCACGGCCCGCACCACGGGGCCCAGAAGTCGACGAGCACGGGCTGGCCGTTCTCGATGACCTCCGCCTGGAAATTCGCGTCCGTGACCTCGGTGACGTTGCCTGCCATGGGAATCCTCTCGCCGTTGGTACTTCAGAAAGTATAGCGGGCAGGGGCCGGCTACCTACCATCGTCAGCGATGCCCGCGCGCACCAACGGGGAGATCTCCGCGGCCTTCGACGAGCTCGCCGACCTCTACGAGCTCGACGGCGCGGTCATCCATCGCGTGCTCGCCTACCGGACGGCGGCGAAGACGGTCCGCGAGGCCCCGCGCTCGGTCGCCGACCTCACCCTGGAGGGACGCGTGAAGGAGCTTCCGGGGATCGGCGCGACGCTCGAGGAGAAGATCCGAGCGCTGCTCGACGCCGGCACGATCCCGGCCGCCGAGAAGCTCCGCGCCAAGTACCCGAGCGGTCTCGTGGCGCTGACGAACCTTCCCGGCCTCGGGCCCAAGAAGGTGCGCCGGCTGTGGGACGAGCTCGGCGTGGATTCCCTCGAGGCCCTGCGGACCGCCGCCGAGGAGCAGCGGATCCGGGGGATGCGTGGTTTCGGGGCGAGCACGGAGGAGGCCGTGCTCGCCGCGCTCGCCGCCGACGACGCGGGCGAGCGCCGCACCCGCGTCCTCCTCTCCCGCGCGCTCGGAGTCGGTCAGCCCATCGTCGACGCCCTGCGCGCCCGCGGCGCGCGCGCGGAGCTCGGCGGCTCCGCCCGCCGCTGGGCCGATTCGGTCAAGGATCTCGACGTCATCGCCGCCGCCGAGGACCCGGCCGCGCTCGTGGCGACCCTCGCGGGCCTCGACGTCATCGAGCGTGTCGTCTCCGCCGGTGAGAACGGCGCCCGCGCGATCACCCATTCCGGCATGCCCGTCGACCTCAAGGTCGTGGCGCCCGAGCAGTTCGGCAACCTCCTCCAGCACTTCACCGGCTCCGCCGCCCACAACATCGCCCTGCGCGACGAGGCCGTCCGCCGGGGGTTCCACGTCTCCGAGTACGGCCTCGGGGACCCCGACGGCACCGTGCACCGCTGCGCCACCGAGGAGGAGGTCTACGCCCTGCTCGGGATGAGCTGGATCCCGCCCGAGCTGCGTGAGGACCGCGGCGAGCTCGAGGCCGCCGTCCGCGGCGAGCTGCCCGACCTCGTCGAGGTGGACGACCTCCGCGGCGAGCTGCACTGCCACACCGTCCTCTCCGACGGACGGGGGACGATCGACGAGATGGCCGCCGCCGCCCACGCCCGCGGGCTCGAGTACCTGTGCTTCACCGACCACTCGGCCTCCCACGGCTTCGGCAACGCGGTGTCGGCCGAGGCGCTCGCCGCCCAGATCGCCCGGGTGCGCGAGGCCGACGCGCGCCACGCGGGGATCGAGTTGCTCGTGGGCTCGGAGGTGAACATCGGCCTGGACGGCGGGCTCGACTACCCCGACGAGCTCCTGGCCGAGCTCGACTGGGTCATGGCCTCGGTCCACACCTCCTTCGGCCAGGACCAGACCGCGCGGATCGTGCGGGCCATGGAGCACCCGTACGTCGACTGCATCGGCCACCTCACCGGGCGGAAGATCGAGACCCGCCCGCCCTACCAGGTCGACGTCGAGCAGATCATCGCGGCCGCGGCGCGGACTCACACGATGCTCGAGATCAACTCCGCACCGGACCGCCGCGACGTCAACGACCTCCACGCCCGGGCGGCCGCGGCGGCGGGCGTGCCGATCGTCGTCAACACGGACGCCCACGCCATCGGCTACTTCGACTTCGCCCGCTACGGGATCGCCACCGCCCGCCGCGGCTGGCTCACCGCGGGACAGGTCGCGAACACGCGCCCGTGGGCGGAGCTCACGCCGCTGGGCAAGCGCGCCCGCGGTGCTGAGGGTGGGGGGCGGGGCCCTATTCCCGGTCGATGAAGACCGACGTCGCCTTCACGGCGGCCGTCGCCCGCACCCCCGCGGCGAGCCCGAGCTCCTCCACGGCGTCGCGGGTCACCGCGGCGACGATCCGGAACGGCCCCGCCTCGAGCTCCACGAGCGCCATCACCCCGTCGACCTCCACCGAGCGCACCACGCCGGGAAAGCGGTTACGCACCGAGAGCGCGTGCCCCGCGGGCTCGCGCGCGGGCCGCGCGGAGAGCCGCTCGACCTCCGCGACGGGGATCCGGCGCCGGTTGCGCTCGTCCCGGTGGGTCTCGAGCTTCCCCGCGCGATCCCACCGGCGCAGGGTGTCGGCGCTGACGCCCAGCGCCTGGGCGGCGTCACCGAGGGAGAGGTCCCTAGGGTGCGCGGTCATGGCCGACTATTCCGCGAAGCAGATCGATGACATGGAGACGTTCTACCGGGGCCTGTTCCGCAAGGCCCGCTCCGAGATCGGGGCGAGCGCCTTCGGGCTGGGCATCGTCGAGCTCGCGCCCGGCGCCGACAACCATCCCGACCACGACCACGCCGGCGGCCAGGAGGAGGTCTTCCTCGTCCTGCGCGGCTTCGGGACGATGACCATCGACGGCGAGGAGGTCGAGCTCACGCCGGAGACCGTGGTGCGGGTCGGGCCGGACGCCAAGCGCAAGATCACCCCCGGCGCGGAGGGCATGCGCCTCGTGGCGATCGGCGGCACGCCCGGCCAGGCCTACGACCCGCCGGCCTACACCGAGGTCGGCGCCCCCGATCCGGCCGGCTGACCGGCGCCCTCGTCAAGGTGCTCTGAGCACGGTGCGCTTGCCCTCGAGCTCGAACGCCGTGGCCTTGAAGCCGGGTGTCCGCACGAGCTCGATGGGCTCGTAGAAGCGCGTGGGCTGCAGGTAGAAGCGCACGCCGTCGCGGTCCTCGATCGCCGTGACCGCGGCCTCCTGCCGGCGCCACGTCAGGGCCCAGATGATCGGGAAGCCCGCCGCGATCCCCGGCACCTGGGGGGCGAAGAAGGCGAACGCGCCGGCCACGACGACGACGACGAAGAGCGGCCCGAGACGGTTGACGAGCATCCCCCCGGCGCGGGCGTCGGGTAGAGAGGACTGCGTCCGGGCGGCGGCGAGCAGGCGCGTGATGGGCGGGTTCACGGAGGCGCGGCGCCCGAGCCAGAGGCCGACCGCCCCCGCCACCGCCCACCACGCGGCCGCGAGGAGCACCAGGGTGGGCGTGTCGTCCTGCCCGGATCCGAACACGCAGACGGCGGCCAGCACGGAGGCGGCCGCCGCGCAGATCATCACGGTGGCCTTGAGGAAGTCTGTGAAGCGCATCCTGGGAGTGAGTGTCGCTAGTCCTCGGCGAGCAGGGCCGCGAGCAGCTCGTGGACGCCCTCGATCCCGGGCACGGTGACGTCGGCCGCCTCGGCGATCTCCGGCGGCCCCTCGTCGGAGATGACGCCGACGCGCACGATCTGCGCGAGGCGCCCTGCGTCGCGCAGCTCGGCCAGGCCGCGGAAGGCGTCGAGGTCCGTGCGGTCGTCGCCCGCGTACAGGGCCCGCTCGACCGCCGGCTCCGAGGACAGCAGGGAAACGATCCCGGCCCCCTTGTCCATCCGGACGGGCGGGCGGACCTCGAGCACCTTGCGCCCCCGGTGCACGACGAGGCCCTCGGCTTCCGCGCGCTCGGCGACGGCGTCCACCGCCCGCCGGGCCGCGTCCTCGTCGGGCGCGCCGCGCCAGTGGAAGGCCGCGATGGGCCCCTTGTCCTCGCGGCGGACGCGGAGCTTGCGCAGCTCGGGGGAGTCCTGGTCGCGGCCGAACTCGGCGACGCGCAGCGCCTCGCGCTCCACCGCGGGCTCCAGGCGCGGCTGACCCCAGCCCGCCCGCAGGAGCTCGGTGCCGTGGGTCCCGAGGTAGTGGATCGAGCCGATGGAGACGATCCGCCGGGCGTCGGAGGCGCGGCGGCCGCTCACGCAGGCCACGAGCCCGTAGCGGCGGGCGATGTTCACGAGCAGGCGCCGGGTGCGGTCGGGGACGTGCGCCTCGTCGGCGTGGCGCACGATCGGCGCGAGGGTCCCGTCGACGTCGAGCAGGATCGCGGAACGCTCCGGCGCCTTGCGGATCGGGGCGAGGGCGTCAGCGAGGGTGGCGCCTCCGAGCACGCTCCTAGGATGCCACTCACGTGGGCTCCCGCCGGTTGAGACTCGGGGTGATCGCCACGGCCGCCGGGGTGTTCTCGGGGCTCTTCGGCGTGGGAGGCGGGACGATCATGGTCCCCCTGCTCGTGCTCTGGCTCGGCTACCCGGACCGGGTCGCCACCGGCACGTCGCTGGCGGCCATCGTCCTCGTGGCCGCGGTGGCCGGGGTCGCCCAGGCCGCCTACGGGAACGTGGACTGGTTGCGCGGCGCGCTCGTGGGCGGCCCCGCGGTCCTCGGCGTCCTCGCCGGCACGGCGCTGCAGCAGCGGGTGCGGGGGGAGACCGTCTCGCTCCTGTTCGCCGGCTTCCTCGTGCTCGTCGCCGTCCGGTTGTTGCTCGAGTGACCACGGCGGCCCTCATCGGCGTGGCGGCGGGCTTCGTGTCCGGGATGTTCGGCGTGGGCGGCGGAATCCTGTTCGTCCCCGCCCTGACCCTGGCCGCCGGGCTCGGTCAGGTGCAGGCCGAGGCGACCTCCCTCGTGGCGATCGTTCCGGTGGCCGCGGTGGGAGCATGGCGCCAGCACGGCTACGGGAACGTCCGGGTGCACGACGCGGCGGTGCTCGGCGTGCTCTCCGTGCTCGGCGGCCTGGCCGGGGTGGCGCTGTCCAACGTGCTGCCCGAGCGCGCGCTGCGGATCGGGTTCGCGCTGCTCGTCCTCGTCATCGCCGCCCAGCTCGCGCGCAGCGCGCTGGGGCGCAAGACTGTGGAGTCATGAGCATCGGGAAGGGTGGCGGCCGGGGAGCGCATATCCCCGTGGCGGACGCCCCGGGGGTGGAGGGCTGAGCTTCACGCTCACACCGCAGGGCCCGTTCTCGCTCGCGCGGGCGGCGGCGTTCGGCTTCGGGCCGCGCGAGGGCCGGGAGGAGGGCGTGATGCGCCTGGCCTTCTGCGTCGACGGCGGTGAGCGGCTCGCGGGCGTCGTCCTGCGCGAGGAGGAGGGCGGCGCGGTCGTGGGGGAGGTCTCCGGCGACGCCGATCCCGACCGCGTCGCCGCCCAGGTCACGCGGATCCTCTCGCTGGACGTCGACGCGCGGCCATGGGCGGAGCTCGGGGAGCGCGACGAGGTGCTCGGGCGTCTCCAGGCCGCCCACGACGGCCTGCGCCCCGTCCTCTTCCACTCGCCCTACGAGGCCGCCTGCTGGGCCGTGCTCGCGCTGCGGCGCAACCGGCGCCAGGCGATGGGGATCCGCGAGCGGATCGGCTCCGAGCTCGGCGGGGTGCTCACGCTCGCGGGCGAGGAGCGGGCGGCCTGGCCGGGGCCGGAGGCGCTGCTGGCCGGCCTGGAGCCGGGGCCGGGGGTCGATGAGGAGCGGGTCCGGCGGCTGCGGGGAATGGCCGAGGCGACGCTCGACGGCACGCTCGACCCCGCGCGCCTGCGCGCGCTGGGCCCCGACGAGGCCTACCAGCAGGTCGTGGCCCTCCGCGGCCTCGGGCCGTTCTACGCCCAGCTCGTCACCGTCCGCGCCGTGGGGTTCACCGACGTCCTGCCCGAGGAGCCGCGCGCCCGGGCCGCGGCCGCCCAGGCCTACGGGCTACCGGAGACCCCCGAGGGCGACGCGTGGCGCGAGCTCGCCGAGCGCTGGCGCCCGTGGCGCACGTGGGCCGTCGTGCTGCTGCGGGTGGGCGCCGGCTAGCGGATGCCCACGCAGACGGCGACGAGGGTCCCCCGCTTGGGCGCGCCGGCCCGCAGGATGCCGGTCCCGGCCGCGCACTCCCGGGGCTGGACCGTCGCCTGGCGCGATGCCGCGCTCGCGGTGCTCGTCGCCCGGCTGGTCTCCTGGGGCGCCGCCGCATGGGGGCATGGCGACCCGTTCGCCGCGGCGACACAGCGCTGGGACGCCCAGCACCTGCACGGGATCGCCGTCGGCGGCTACCCGGACCAGCTGCGGGAGGCGTGGGCGTTCTGGCCGGGCTACCCGGTGCTGGTCGCCGCGTTCGGCGGGAGCTGGACCGTCGGCGTGCTCGTCTCGCTGCTGTGCTCGGTGGCGGCGCTCGCGCTGCTGCGCCGGCTCGCCGAGGAGGAGCTCGGGGCGGGGGCCGCGCGTCGTGCGGTGTGGCTCGTGGCGCTGTTCCCGGCGGCGTGGGCGTTCGGGTCCTTCTACACCGAGAGCCTCTTCCTGCTCGAGACGGTGGGCGCGGTGTACGCGGCGCGACGGGGCCGCTGGGCGCTCGCCGGGCTCGCGGGGGCCGCGGCGGCGCTCACCCGGAACACCGGGGTGCTGCTGGTCCTCGCGCTGGGCTGGGAGGCGTGGCGCCAGCGGGCGGCGTGGCGCGCAGCGTGGCTGGCGCTCGTGCCCGCGGCCCCGTTCACGTTCCTGGCCGTCGCCCAGATCCAGGCCGGGGACTGGCTCGCGCCCACGCACGTGGGAAGGATCTGGGGCCGCGGGTGGCACGGACCGCTCGCGGCGGTGCCCGAGGCCTTCGATCAGGCGCGGGAGGCGCTCGCCGGGACGCTGCCCGTGAGCTTCGAGCCGGCATGGATGGTGGTGGGCCAGCTCGCGCTCGTGCTCGGCGCCGGGGTCGCGCTCGTCGGCGTCCTGCGGCGGCTGCCCCTGGGCTGGGGGCTCTACGCGGGCGCCGCGCTCGCCGTCCCGCTCTCTGAGCCCTGGCCCGAGCACCCGCTCATGTCGGTTTCCCGGTATCTCGCCGTGCTGTTTCCCCTGCACCTGTGGCTTGCCGCGCGTACCGGACGGCGGGCGGTGCTCGGCGTGGCCCTCGCGGTGTCGGTCGCCGGTCTCGCGCTCCTCTCGGCGCGCTTCGGGGGGTGGCAGTGGGCCGGCTGACCGCCGGTGCGCTGCTCGGCGCCGTCATCGCCGGTCTCGTCGGCTACGCGGGCTGGGTCGAGCCACGGCGCTTCGTCGTGCGCGAGCGGACCCTGCGCCCTCCCGGCTGGCCGGCGGCGCTCGACGGCCTGCGGGTCGCGGTCCTCTCCGACCTCCATGCGGGCGGGCCGCACGTCGACGCCGCGCGCGTGCGACAGGTCGCGCGGGATCTCTCGTCCCGGCGGCCGGATCTCGCGCTGCTCCTCGGCGACTACGTCGACCGCGAGGTGCTCTTCGGCGGGCGCGAGGAGCCCGAGGCGGTCGCCCAGGCCCTCACCGCGCTCGAGGCGCCGCTCGGCCGCGTCGCCGTCCTCGGCAACCATGACTGGGCCCAGGAGGGCGAGCGGATGCGGGCGGCCCTGCGCAGCGCGGGCACCCACGTGCTCGAGAACGCCGCGCTGGACGTCGGGCGGGGGCTGTGGGTGGCGGGAACCGGGGACGAGCGCGAACGGCGGGCCGACGCCCTCGTCGCCCTGCTCGACGTTCCCGAGGACGCGCCGGTCCTCCTGCTCACGCACGACCCGGACGTCTTCCCCCGGGTTCCCGCGCACGTGTCGCTCACTCTGGCCGGGCACCTCCACGGCGGCCAGGTCGATCTCCCGGGGTTGCGCCGGCGCTTCATCCCCTCGCGGTTCGGCGAGCGGTATCTCCGTGGGCTCGTGGAGGAGGACGGGCGGCTTCTGTTCGTGACGAGCGGCCTCGGGCAGGCCGGCCTTCCCCTCCGCCTGCGCTGTCCCCCGGAGGCGTGGATCCTCGAGCTGCGCTCGGCACACTGACGCGTCGTGCGACGGGTCGCCCTGCTCACCTGCCTCCTCCTCCTGGCCCTCCCCGCGGTCGCGGCCGCCCGGGTGCTCGTGGTCGGCGACTCCCTGGAGGTCGGGACGGCGCCCTACCTCCGCGGTCAGCTCCGGGGCATCGCCGCCCTCGCGGTGGATGCGCGCGTGAGCCGCCCGAGCGACGAGGGGCTGCGCGTCCTGCGCGCCAAGCTCTCGCCCGCGGACGACGTCGTGGTGTTCGACCTCGGCACGAACGACGGCAGCCCGGCGGTCCTGGGCGCCGACCTCGCGTCCGCCGCGTCCGCCGTGGGCAAGCGGTGCCTCGTGGTCTCGAGCATCGTGCGCCCGGGGCTCGGCGGTCCGCTCACCGGCGTGGTCGACTCCTTCGCCTCGGCCCACCCGAACGTCCAGGTCGTGCCGTGGCGCGAGACGGTCGCGGGCTCCCGCGGGGTCATCCGCGGCGATGGCGTCCACGCGACCCCCCGCGGCTACGCGCTGCGGGCGAAGCTCGTCGCCGAGACGATCCAGAGCTGCCTCTCGGGCGGTGGCGCGAACGTTCCCGGCCTCGACGCCCCCGCGCCCCAGCCGTCGCTGGCACCGCCGGACACGAAGTTCACGCCCCTTCCGACCCCGCAGCCTCCGAAGCCGCACAAACGCCTCCCCTCCGGATTCCGCGCGGGGGCCTACGACCGCTACGTCCCCCTGCTCGGAACCCTCGCGGTCGGCGCTGTCCTCGCCCCTCCGGACGACAACCTGCAGATCGTCACGCGCTGAGAAGCCGCGCTCGATGACTTTGGTTGTGCGTCAGCTCGGGTGCCGCGATCATGCGAAGGCGGGCCGGGACCGAGCGCTCGCACCCGCCCCGACAAGGCTCTGCAGGGACGGCGCTCCCGAGGCGCGTAGCTTCCGGGACAAGCCGGCGTTGATGCTTCTCGGCCACAGAGGGCCGCCGTACACGAATGCGGTGTAGGCCTGCAACAGCGTGGCCCCGGCAAGCACGCGTTCCCAGGCATCTTCTGCCGTTTCGATGCCTCCCACCGACACGAGGACGAGGTTGTTCCCCACGCGGGCGTAGAGGCGCTCGAGAACTTCCAACGCACGACTCTGCAACGGACGACCGGAGATTCCGCCCGAGAGCAGGAACCCGCTTCCTGTCTCGAGCGTCACCCCGTCGCGGTTGAGCGACGTGTTGGTGGCGACTATGCCGTCCAGCTTGAGTTCGAGAGCCAGATCAGCGATGTCGTCGATCTCGGTGTCGCTCAGATCAGGCCCGATCTTCACCAGAGTGGGAACCACGAGGGCAAGGGCCCTCAGTTCTGCTCGGACGACACCAACGAGCTCGCGAAGGAGTCCAACCTCCTGCATTGCGGCGAGCCCAGGTGTGTTCGGAGAGCTCACGTTGAGCACCAGATAGTCACTATTGGCCGCGAGCCCACGAACTGTTCGTCGGTAGTCGTCGCCGGCACCGGCGGGGGCGGTGTCCCGCGACCTTCCGACGTTTGCGCCGACCACGAGCTCGCCTGTGCGCCGCGCGAGCCTCCGCGAAGCCTCCTCGGCCCCCGGATTGGGAAAACCCAGCCTGTTGACCAGTCCGCGCTCCCGGAGCAGCCGGGCGACGCGCGGGCGAGGGTTCGCTTCTTGGGGCCGCCCCGTGATCGTCCCCACCTCGACGAAGCCGAACCCGAGCGCCCCCAGGCTCTCGAACCAGCTCGCGTACTTGTCGACGCCGGCTGCGGCGCCCAGCGGAGACCTGAAGGTGTGGCCGAGGGCCTTGATGTGAAGCCCCGGATCGCGCGGCCGGAGGGCGACGCCCAGGAAGCCGCCGAGCCGCAGCGGGCCATGGATGAAGGCGAGAGCGCGCGAGGCGAGGGCGTGCGCGCGTTCAGCGTCCATGCGCTGCAGGACCAGCCAGAAGATGAGGCGGTAGATCACGTCTGGGAAGCGGAAGATGGGCCGCGCGGGCCGCAGACGCCGGACGCCGAGCCGCTCGGAGCCTACTTCTCGGCGTCAGGTTTCCGGCCACGAAGCGGCGAAGGAATCGAACCTTCCAAGCGCCGGGTTGCGACGCCCTGCCGGTTTTGAAGACCGGATGGGCCACCAGACCCCTGCCGCTCCGCGGGCGAATCTACGCGCCTCGCGACCTTGTTCATCAGCGGCGGCAGGCCACCCCGTCGATTGACCTGAACAACTGCACGCATGTTCAGCTAATCTGCGCGGCATGAGTCATGGTGGCGAGAGCCGCGCACCCGACGAGCTGGATGAGCCGTTCATCAGCGTGCTCGCGGACACGATGCAGGCGCTTGCGGCCCCCAGCCGGATCCGGATCCTCGGGCGTCTCCATGCCGGGCCCTGTGCGGTGAATGCCCTGGCCGCCGCGGTCGCCATGGAGCCCTCGGCCGTGTCGCACCAGCTCAGGCTCCTCCGGCACCTCGGGCTGGTGACCGGTCACCGGGACGGGCGGAGCGTCGTCTACTCGCTCCACGACGAGCACGTCGGCCAGCTCCTCGAGGAGGCGATCTCCCACGTCGAGCATCTCCGTCCTCCCCGCGAGGCGAAGGTCGGAGCCGAGCCCCTGGCGGTCCCGGCATGAGCGCGACGACGGACCCTCATGACCACGACCACGACCATTCCCACGGCCTCGTGCACGACTCGATCAAGCGTTCACGCGAGGGCGTGCGGGCGGTGCTCGTGTCCCTCGCGGTCCTCGGGCTCGCGGCGATCGCGCAGACGCTGGTGTTCGTGCTCTCGGGCAGCGTCGCGCTGCTGGCCGACCTCATCCACAACTTCGGAGACGCGCTGACGGCGGTGCCGCTCAGCATCGCGTTCCTCCTGCGCTCCGAGCGTGCGGAGCGGGGCGCCGGCCTCGCCGTGGTCGCCGCCATCTTCGTCAGCGCCTGCGTGGCGGGCGCCGAGGCCGTCTCCCGGCTCGTCCATCCCAGCGCGCCCGGCCATCTCGTCGCGCTCGCGGCGGCGGGTGCGGTCGGCTACCTCGGCAACTTCATCGCCGCCCGGGTGCGCACCCGCGCCGGCGAACGCCTGGACAGCCCCGCGCTCGTCGCCGACGGTCATCACGCACGCGCCGACGCGTACGTGTCGTTGGCGGTGATCGCCTCCGCCGCGGTCGTGGCGATCGGGCTGCCCATCGCGGACCCGATCATCGGTCTCCTCATCACGCTCGTGATCCTGCGGATCACCTGGCAGTCCTGGGCCACCGTCCGCGGGCGACCCTCCATCCCCTCGCACCCGCACCCGGGATGAACGACCTCCTCAGGACGGCGGTGCCGTTCCCGGGGAGGATCCGCTGAGGGCGCCGGCTACCGCGGCGTCCAGCGCGTTGGCGCGGTGGAGGGCGACGGCCTCGGGCGAGCGCGGGTCGGCGCCGTGGTGGGCGAGCACGCAGTCCTCGCGACGGGTCCGGCGGCGACGGCCAACCGGTGGGGGGCCGTTAACGCAGCGTTCATCCCCCGCTCGCCGACCGGAAACCTCGGCGGCGCACCATCGCGGCATGGGCCGCGCTGCGACCAAGCTACCTCCTGGCGGGACCGAGACGCGCACCGTGTGTCCCTACTGCGGCGTGGGCTGCGGCCTCGTCGCGAGGACCGAGGCCGGTCGGCTGCGCTCGGTCGAGGGTGATCCGATCTACCCGGTCAACCGGGGGCGCACGTGCCGAAAGCCGCTCGAGCTACCGGCCGCCGTCCACGCCGGCGACCGTGCGCAGACGCCGCTGCTGCGCGAGCGACGCGACGCGCGCTTCCATCGCTCCGACTGGGACGCGATCATGCCCGAGCTCGCCGGCCGGCTGCGCGCGATCGTCGACGAGCACGGCCCCGACGCGGTGGCCTTCTACCTGTCGGGCCAGCTGCTGACCGAGGACTACTACGCGGCCGTCAAGCTGGCGAAGGGGTTCCTCGGCACCAACAACGTCGACTCGAACTCGCGTCTCTGCATGGCCTCCGCGGTGGCCGGCTACCACGGCGCCTTCGGCTCCGACGGCCCGCCGCCGGCCTATGCCGACATCGAGCAGGCCGACTGCTTTCTGCTGCTCGGCACCAACACGGCCGCCTGCCATCCGATCGTCTGGGCGCGCATCCAGGACCGCCGGCGCGAGGGGGCGACGGTGATCTGCGCCGACCCGCGGCGCACCGCCACCGCCCGCGCGAGCGACCTGCACCTGCCGGTGCAATGCGGCACCGACCTCGCCCTCCTGTGCGCGATGCTCGGCGTGCTCAACCGCGAAGATCTCGTCGACCGCGACTTCGTCGCGCGGCACACGAGCGGCTGGGAGGAGGCCCTCGCGGTCGCGCACGAATGGACCCCGGAGCGCGCCCAGGAGGTCTGCGGCGTGCCCGCCGCCGACATCGAGGCCGCCACACGGCGCTTCGCGGCGGGGCGCTCGCTCGCGCTGTGGTCGATGGGGGCCAATCAGTCGAGCGCCGGCACGCTCAAGAACCGGGCGCTGATCAACCTCTGCCTCGCCGCCGGCCAGCTCGGGAAGCCGGGCTGCGGGCCGTTCTCGCTCACCGGCCAGCCCAACGCGATGGGTGGCCGCGAGTCCGGGGGCGCAGCTCAGGCGCTGCCCGGCTACCGCCTCGTGGAATCCGCGGCGGACCGCGTCGAGATGACCCGCCGGTGGGACCTCCCGGACGACGTGCCGGGGATCTCGCCCCGTCCGGGCCTCACCGCCGTGGACCTCTTCCGGGCGCTCGAGGCAGGCGAGGTCAAGGCGGTCTGGATCGTGGCGACCAATCCCGTCGTGTCGATGCCCGAGGCGGCGCGCGCGCGTGCCGCGCTCGAGCGGGCGGAGCTCGTGGTGGTCCAGGACGCCTACCACCCCACCGAGACCAGCGCGCTCGCCCACGCCGTCCTGCCTGCGGCCGCCTGGCTCGAGAAGGACGGCACGATGACGAACTCCGAGCGCCGCGCCGCCCTCATGCGCAAGGCGCTCGACCCGCCCGGAGAGGCGCTGCCCGACTGGCGCATCTTCCAGCGCCTGGCGCGCGAGCTCGGCTTCGGTGAGCATTTCGACTGGGCCAGCGCCTCAGAGGTCTTCGACGAGCTGGCGGCGCTCACGAGCGGGCGCGTCTGCGACCAGAGCGGCCTCAGCCACAAGCTGCTCGCGCGCCATGGGGGGATCCAGTGGCCCTTCCCGGCAGCGGGCCGGTCCGCGCCCGGTGACGACGAGACCGCACGTCAACGCGGGCGGAGAGCGCGCGGTGCCCCGGAGCTCCGCGAGCTCGACGACGAGCCCCGTCGCCTCTACGAGGGCGGGCGCTTCCCGACGCCCGACGGCCGGGCGCGCTTCGCCCCCACCCCGCACGCGGACCCCGCCGAGATGCCCGACGGCGAGTTTCCCCTGACCCTGACCACCGGCCGGGTGGCGAACCACTGGCACACGCTCACCCGCACGGGCAAGTCGGATGTGCTGCGCTCGGACTCCCCCGACCCGTTTCTCGAGCTCCACCCCGACGACGCCGAGCAGGCCGGTGTCGAGGACGGCGAGCAGGTGCGGCTCGTCTCTCGCCGGGGTGAGGCGAGCCTGCGCGCCGTGCTCGACCCCTCGCTTCCGCGGGGCACCTGCTTTGCGCCGATGCACTGGGGCGCGCTGCACGCCCCGGCCGGCTCGGGCTGGGCCAACACGACCACGAGCCCGGCGCAGGACCCGACATCGAGCCAGCCGGAGCTCAAGGCCGCCGCCGTCCGCGTCGAGTCGGTGGCCGACCGCCCGCAGCACCGGCGTCCGTCCTCGACCGAGGCGGGGATGACGAAAGTGCGGCGCCGCGGCGCCGGGCGGCGTCGCCTGGTGGTGGTGGGCACCGGCATGTCCGGGCTGCGCGTCGCCGAGGAGGTACTCGACCGCAGCCCCACCGCCTTCGCGGTGACGATGCTCGGCGAGGAGCCCGGCCCCACCTACAACCGCATCATGCTCTCCAAGGTGCTGGCGCGCACCGCCGGCCCCGAGGACATCGAGCTGCGGCCGCGCTCCTGGTACCGCTCGCGCGACGTCGATCTGCGCGGCGGCTCCGCGGCTCAGCGGGTGGACCTCGAGCGGCAGCGGGTGATCGGCGCCGATGGCGAGGTCCACCCGTTCGACGCGCTCGTCCTCGCCACCGGCTCGCGGCCGTTCGTGCCGCCGATCCCGGGAGCCGAGCGCCCCCACGTCCACGCCTTCCGGACGGCCGCGGACGCGCGGGCCATCGCCACGGCGGCCGACCGCGCGCAGCGCGCCGTGGTGGTCGGCGGCGGCCTGCTCGGGCTCGAGGCGGCGGCCGGCCTGCTCGCCCACGACCTCGAGGTCACGGTGGTTGAGGTGGCCGATCGGCTGATGCCCCAGCAGCTCGACCACGGCGGGGCACGCACGCTGGGGCGCGCACTGGCCGAGCTCGGCGTCAGCGCGCTGGTCGGTCGCCGGGTGGAGGAGATCGCCGACAGTGAGGTCGTGCTCGACGGAGGCGAGGCCGTACCCGCGGACATCGTCGTCGTGGCGGCCGGGGTGCGCGCCGAGACCTCACTCGCCGCGGAGGCCGGGATCGCGGTCCGGCGGGGCATCCTCGTCGATGACGAGTTGCGCACCGACGCACCGGGTGTCTGGGCCGTCGGAGAGTGCGCCGAGCACCGGGGCGAGGTCTACGGGCTGTGGGCGCCGCTCGCCGAGCAGGCGCGGGCGGCCGGCGCAGCGGTCGTCGGCGACCCCGGCGGCTTCGCGGGCGGAGCGACCGCCACGACCCTGAAGATCGCCGGCGTGGACCTGTTCACCGGCGGACCTGCCGGAGCCGCGGGCGATCAGGACGAGCTCCTCTACCACGACAGCCGCAGCGGCGTCTATCGCAAGCTCGTGGTGGAGGGCCGGCGGCTGGTCGGCGCCCTCGTCGTGGGCGACGCTCGGAGCTCGCGGCGGCTGACCGAGCTGCTGCGGACCGGCGCCGACGTGCCGCCGGGGGTGATCGCCCCGGAGGCGGCGGGCGAGGACGGCGCCGGCGAGCCCCCCGACGAGGCGAGCATCCTCTGCTCGTGTAACCGCAAGACGCGCGGCGAGGTCCTGGGCGCGATCCGGGGCGAGGGGCTCGCGACGCTCGCCGAGGTGGCCGCCGCGACCAGCGCCAGCACCGGCTGCGGCTCATGCGCGGTCGAGGTCGAGGAGCTGCTCGCCGGTCATTCATCGGGTCGTAACACGCAGGTCAACGGCCAGAAATCTGAAAGCGCCACCATCGAATAGGCATGGTGCGCAACGGCCACAGACGTTCAAGCCAGACGAGCGGTGAGCCGATCGTGGTCGTCGGCGGCGGCATCGCCGGCCAGACGCTCTGCGAGATGCTGCGCGAGCGCGACGCACACGTGCCGATCGTGCTCGTCGCCGGCGAGGAGCATCCCCCCTACGACCGCGTCAACCTCGCCGAGCTCCTGGTCGGCGACGGCGGCCTCGAGGCCCTGCGCCTGCGCCCGGACGAGTGGTACGCCGATCAGCGCATCGAGCTGCGGCTCGGAAACCGGGTCGAGAGCCTCGACACCATCGCGCGGCATGTCGAGCTCGAGGACGGCTCCGGCATGACCTACCGCGCGCTGGCGATCGCCACGGGCTCGCAGCCGCTGATGCCGCCGATCCCCGGCATCGGTATCGGCGGCGTCCTCCCCTACCGCTACCCATCCGACACCAGCGCGATCTCCGCGGCGGCCGAGTCCGCCGAGCACGCGGCGGTGATCGGCGGCGGGCTCCTGGGCCTCGAGGCGGCTCGCGGCATCCAGGCGCGGGGCTGCCCCGTGACCGTGGTGCACCTGAGGGACCGGCTGATGGAGCGCCAGCTCGACGCGAGCGCCGCGGGGCTTCTCGCTCCTGCGATGGAGGAGCTCGGCATCGACGTCCAGCTCGAGCGCCAGACCGAGGAGATCTTCGGCAACGGTCGCGTGGAGGGGCTGCGCTTCGCGGGCGGCGACGAGCTGCGCGTCGACCTCGTGGTCGTGAGCATCGGCATCCGGCCCGAGGTCACGCTCGCCGATCTCGCCGGCATCGACTGCAACCGGGGGGTGATCGTCGACGACCGCATGCGCACCTCCGAGAGCGAGATCGTGGCCGTCGGAGAGTGCGCCGAGCACCGGGGCACGGTCTACGGCATCGTCGCCCCGATCTACGAGCAGGTGAGGGTCGCCGCTGACACCCTGCTCGGCCGTGAGGGCGAGGATTACACGGGGTCCGTGCCGTGGACCAAGCTCAAGGTCGCCGAGGTCGATCTGGTCGCGGTCGGCAACGTCCAGGGCGACGGTGGCGCGTCGACGCTCGACCCCGCGACCCGGACCTACCGCAAGCTGGCCACCCGCGGCGGGCGCGCCTGCGGGGCGATCCTGCTCGGCAACACGCGCGGCACCGAGGGCCTGCTCGAGGCCGTCCGCGCGGGAGAGTCGATCGCGGACCCGCTCACCCGCCTCGCCGAGTCGGCCGCGGCGGGTCCCGAGGACCTTCCGGACGAGGCGCAGGTCTGCGACTGCAACGGCGTCTGCAAGGGCGAG
>JBBSGJ010000033.1:0-17316 GCA_038254195.1 Solirubrobacterales bacterium | reverse complement strand
GGGCGATCCAGGTCGAGAGAATGGGCGCACCCTAGTCTGCTCAGGGGTGCGCAGGCTCCTCGTCCTCGGTTCCACTGGCTCCATCGGGACGCAGGCGCTCGACATCGTCGAGCGGTCGGAGGACCTCGAGATCGTGGGGCTCTCGGCCGAGCGCTCCTGGGAGAAGCTCATCGCCCAGGCGCTCGAGCACGGCGTCGGGCGGATCGCGGTGGCCGACCCCGCCGCGGGTGCGCAGGCGGCCGAGCGCTGGACCGAGGGTGAGGTGCTCGCGGGCGCCGAGGGCCTCGTGCGCCTCGTGGTCGACTCGGGCGCCGATCTCGTCCTCAACGCGCTCGTGGGCTCGGCCGGCCTGGGGCCGACCGTGGCGACCCTCGGGGAGGGCATCGATCTCGCGCTGGCCAACAAGGAGTCGCTCGTCGTCGGGGGCGAGCTCGTCACCCAGCTCGCCGAGGCCACCGGCGCGCAGATCATCCCCGTGGACTCCGAGCACTCCGCGCTCCACCAGCTCCTCGCCGGCGAGCGGCCGGGAACCGTGACGAAGCTCATCGTGACCGCCAGCGGCGGGCCGTTCCGTGGGAAGACCCGCGCCGAGCTCGCGGACGTGACCGTCGACGAGGCCCTCGCCCATCCGACCTGGGCCATGGGCGGCAAGATCACGATCGACTCCGCGACCCTCATGAACAAGGGCCTCGAGGTCATCGAGGCCCACCACCTCTTCGGCACGCCCTACGAGGACATCGACGTCGTCGTGCACCCGCAGTCGATCGTCCATGGGCTCGTCACGCTCGTGGACGGGGCGGCGCTCGCGCACCTCGGGAACCCCGACATGCGCGTGCCGATCTCCTACGCGCTGCACGCCACGGAGCGCTTCGACGTGCCCGTGCGGCCGCTCGACCTCGCGGATCTCGGCACGCTCTCCTTCGAGCGCCCCGACCTCGACACGTTCGCGTGCCTCCGGCTGGCGCGGGAGGCCGCGGTCGCGGGGGGAACGGCGCCGTGCGTGCTCAACGCCGCCAACGAGGTCGCCGTCCACGCGTTCCTGAACGGCGCCCTCACCTTCCTGGGGATCGCCGAGGTCATCGCGCGCACGCTCGACGCCCTCCCGGCCAAGCGGGTGCACTCCTTCGACTCGCTCTACGCCGCCGACCGTGACGCGCGCCGGCTCGCGGCCGAGCAGGTGGGTGTGCTCGCATGAGCTACGTCCTCGCCTTCCTCGGCTTCGCCGTCCTGGTCATCCTCCACGAGGCCGGCCACTTCGCCGCCGCCAAGGCGGTGGGGATGCGCGTCGAGCGGTTCTCGCTGTTCTTCGGGCCGCTGCTCGTCAAGGTGCGCCGGGGGGAGACCGAGTACGGGATCGGGCCGATCCCCCTCGGGGGCTACGTGAAGATCTCGGGGATGAACCCGCGGGAGGAGCTCCCGCCCGATGTCATGCCCCGGGCCTACTTCCGCCAGCCCGTGTGGAAGCGGATCGTCGTCATCTCCGCGGGGCCGGCCGTGAACCTGCTGCTGGCGTTCGTGATCATCGCCGGGGTGCGGCTCCACACCGGCGTGCCCGTGGGCACCGCGAAGGTGGCCGACGTGCAACGCGGAGCGCCCGCCGCGGCCGTGCTGCGGCGCGGCGACCGCCTCCTGGCCGTGGACGGCGTCCGGGGCGATCCCGACACGCTGCGCCGCCAGATCGGCTCCCACCGCTGCGCGGGACCGCCCCGCGCCGGCTGCCGGTCGGCCACCCCCGCCCGGGTCGAGGTCCAGCGGGGCAACAAGACCGTCACGTTCTCCATCCGGGGCCGCTACGACGCCGACCCGAAGGCGCGGCGGGTGCTCCTCGGTTTCGCGTTCCTCGAGGACTTCCGGCCCACCGGGGTGGGCGGCGCCTCGCGCCAGGCGGTGAACGACATGTGGACGGTCACCTCGTTGACCGTTGGCGCCGTCGTCCGCATCTTCCAGCCCGAGGAGCGCAAGAAGCTCTCCTCGGTCGTGGGGGGCTACAAGACGACCCAGGAGTCGTTCGCCACCAGCACGAGCCAAGCCTTCTTCATCCTCGGCCTCATCTCGCTGTCGCTGGCGATCATCAACCTCTTCCCGTTCCTCCCGCTCGACGGGGGCCACATCTTCTGGGCGCTGGCCGAGAAGGTCCGCCGCAAGCCCATCCCCTTCTCGGTGATGGAGCGGGCCAGCGTCGTCGGCTTCGCCCTCGTCATGCTCGTGTTCTTCATCGGGCTGTCCAACGACATCGGGCGACTCCAGAACGGGGGCTTCAAGGTCCGCTAGCAGGTAGGTTGCCGCGCATGAGCGGCACCGCCACCGACGCCAGCCGCGCCGCCGTCGACGCCGCCACGATCACCGAGGCCTTCCACCGGACCGTCGCAGGGCACGGCGACGAGGTCGCCTTCCGCACCCAGGACGGCTCGGTGGAGCTCACCTGGGCCCGGGCCCGCGAGCGCGTCGACGCCATCGCCGGGGGTCTGGCCGAGCTCGGCCTCCGGCGCGGCGACACCATCGCGATCCTGCTCTCCAACCGGCCCGAGTTCCACCTCGTCGACCTCGCGGCGATCACCCTCGGGGCCTCGCCGTTCTCCATCTACACCACCTACTCCCCCGAGCAGATCGAGTACGTGCTCGCGGACGCGGGAGCGCGGATCGCGGTGACCGAGCCCTCCCTCGCCGACAACCTCCTCGCCGCCCGGAAGAACCTCGACGAACTCGAGCACGTGATTCTCGTCGAGGGCGACCGCTCGGGCACCGCCGGCGAAGCCGGTGGTCGATGGTGCCTCTCGCTGGAGGAGGTCGAGGGCTCGGACCCCGACTTCGACGGAGATGCCGCCGCGGCCGAGGTCGAGCCCGGCGACGTGCTCACGCTCATCTACACGTCGGGGACCACCGGGCCGCCCAAGGGCGTCGAGCTCTCCCACCAGAACCTCCTCACCGGGGTCGCCTCGATCCAGGATCTCGTCAAGCTCGGGCCCGGCGCCCGGGTGATCTCGTGGCTGCCCGCGGCGCACATCGCCGAGCGCGCCGCGCACCACTACCTGCCGATCGTCTTCGCCGGCAACGTGACCGCGTGCGCGGACCCCCGCGAGATCATGGAGGTCATCCCACAGGTCCGGCCCAACTGGTTCTTCGCGGTGCCGCGCATCTGGGAGAAGCTCAAGGCGGGGCTGGAGTCGATGGTCGCCGCGCAGGAAGGCGAGCAGAAGGAGCGCCTCCAGACCGCCCTCGACGCCGCCCTGGAGCGCGTGCGTCTGCGCCAGCAGGGTGAGGAGGTCCCCGCGGAGCTCGAGGAGCAGGTGGCCAGGGCCGACGAGGAGATCTTCGCGAACCTGCGCAAGATGCTCGGCCTCGACGAGGTCGTCACCGTCAACGTCGGGGCCGCGCCCACCCCACCCGAGGTGCTCGAGTTCTTCCACGCGATCGGGATCGAGCTCGCCGAGCTCTGGGGGATGTCCGAGACGTGCGGGATGGGCGCCGTCAACCCGCCCGGGAAGGTGAAGATCGGGACGGTCGGGCCGCCCGCGCCTCGGGTCGGGATGAGGCTCGCCGAGGACGGCGAGCTCCTCGTGAAGTCCGGCGTGGTGATGCTCGGCTACCGCAACATGCCCGAGGAGACCAAGGAGGCCATCGACCCCGACGGGTGGCTGCACACGGGCGACATCGGAGAGTTCGACGCGGACGGCTACCTGAAGATCGTCGACCGCAAGAAGGAGCTCATCATCAACTCGGCGGGCAAGAACATGTCGCCCGCGCACATCGAGTCCTGCGTGAAGAGCGCCGGCCCGCTCATCGGGCAGGCCGTCGTCATCGGCGACCGCCGCTCCTACAACACCGCGCTCGTGGTACTCGACCCCGACGGCGCCCCGGGCTGGGCGAAGGCCAACGGGAAGGAGGGGGCCTCGCTCGAGGATCTCGCACAGGACGAGGGTCTGCGCGAAGCCGTCCAGGAGGAGCTCGACACCGCGAACGCCCGGCTCGCGCGGGTCGAGCAGGTCAAGAAGTTCCACCTCGTGCGCGGCGACTGGGAGCCCGGCGGGGATGAGCTCACGCCGACCATGAAGCTCAAGCGCAAGCCCATCGAGCAGAAGTACGCCGACGAGATCGAGGCGATGTACGCGAAGTAGCGCTCCGACGCGGTGCTCTGCTCAGCGCTACCGCAGGCGGGCCGACGGTGTCCCCGGCGACCGGCCGCGGGAGCGCAGCAGCCCCACGGCGGCCAGCACCACGAGGGCGGCTACGGCGAGCATCGGCCAGTCCACGGGCGTCGGCACGGCGACGACCACGACCTGGGCCGCGAGCCAGAGGAGGACGATGGCGACGGCGAGCGGGAGCGGCCGGTCTATGCCCGAGCGCACGATGAGCAACGTCCCGAGGGCCGCCGCCGCGAGGCCGATCGCGGGCACGTCGCCCGCGGCGTTCACGCCAAGACCGGAGAGGACGAGGAGAAGCCCGCAGACGAACACTGCGCTGCGCGTGGTCCGGAGCATCCTGTCCGAGGTTAGCCCGGAACCACCAGACGGCGGACGGCGGACGAAGGAGTCGGCGGGCGATCGCGCCGGTCAGTCGCGCGGCAGGAGCACGACGAGCGGGCGCAGCTCCGCGAGGATGCTCGGCGGCAGGTCGAGCACGAGGTCGAGGTCCTCGAGCGAGGAGAAGCCGTCGACCTCCTCCCGGACGGCGACGATGCGCGCGGCGACCCCCGCCTCGATGCCCGTGAGCCGGGCGATCGCCGCCGCGGGGGCGTGGTTGAGGTCGACGAGCCCGCCGTCGAAGGAGCCGGGCAGGTCGGGCCGGCCGACGCCGAGCTCGCGCGCCTTGTCCGGGTCCTCGCGGGCGAGCTCGCGCGCCCGCTTGCGCAGCTCAACGCGGCGGGCGGCCCGTCGCATCTCGGGGGCCTCCTCGAGCGCGAGCCGCCGCAGCGCGGCCCCGCGGACGAACAGGGCATGCCCGGCCCCGACGAGCATGACCGCGAAGAGCAGGCTGCCGCCGACGCTCGTCCGGGGGGCGCGCACCCCGTGGCTGTAGCCCTCGAGCAGGGCGACCGCGAGGATCTCCGCCGCGACGTAGCCCGCCGCGGCGGCGAGCCAGCCGCGGTGGCGGAACCGCACCCCGGCCAGGGTGAAGGGCACCCAGGCGAGAAACCCGAGGGTGACGACCGGCAGGACCGGCCACCACCAATAGCGACGCTCAGGCACCATGTCGCCGACAGCATGCCCGCCTAGACTCCGAGACATGGCCTCCGAGCGGCAGATCCACGTCGGCGGCGTGCCCGTCGGCGGTGGCGCACCCGTCGCCGTGCAGACGATGACGAAGACCGAGACGGCGAACCTCACCGCCACGATGGACCAGATCCGGCGCGTGGCCGACGCGGGCGCGGACATCGTCCGGGTGGCCGTTCCCCGCGAGCAGGACGTCGAGGCGCTGAGGACGATCGTCGTCGAGTCGCCCATCCCGGTGATCGCCGACATCCACTTCAACCACACGCTCGCGCTGAAGTCCATCGACGCGGGCGCGCACTGCGTGCGGCTGAACCCGGGGAACATCGGCGGCCCGGACAAGGTGGCCGAGGTGGCCGAGCGCGCGAAGCTCCGCGGGACCCCGATGCGGATCGGGGTGAACTCCGGCTCGCTGCCCCGCCACCTCCACGCGCTCGAGCGCGAGAGCCCCGTGGAGGCGCTCGTCACCGCCGCCGCGGAGTTCGTCGAGCTCATGGAGCGCCTCGACTTCACGGACTTCAAGGTCTCGATCAAGTCGACGAACGTCCCGAACACGATCGCCTCGAACCGCCTGCTCTCGGCGCGGATCCCCTACCCGCTGCACCTCGGCATCACCGAGGCGGGAACCAAGTGGTCGGGCTCGCTGAAGTCGGCGGTCGGCCTGGGCACGCTGCTCGCCGACGGCATCGGGGACACCATCCGCATCTCGCTCTCCACCTTCCACGCGGAGGAGGAGGTCAAGGTCGCCTGGGAGATCCTCAAGGCGCTCAAGCTCCGCGAGCGTGGCCCGGTGCTCATCGCCTGCCCGACGTGCGGCCGCCTCCAGTTCGACATGGACTCGGTGGTGGCCGAGATCGAGCGGCGCCTCGAGGCCTACGCGGACCCGATCGAGGTCGCCGTGCTCGGCTGCGCGGTCAACGGCATCGGGGAGGCCTCGCACGCCGACTTCGGCATCACCGGCGCGAAGAACGAGGGCCTCATCTTCTCCCGCGGCAAGCCGCTGCGCAAGGTGCCCACCGAGCAGCTCGTCGACATCCTCTTCGAGGAGATCGACAAGTACGCCACCTCGAAGCGCATCGACGTCGACGCGACGGAGGCGAGCGCGGGAGCCGAGTGGCTGGCGGCGATCGAGGCCGAGAACGCGGGGGAGATGACCCCCGAGCGCCTCGCCGCGATGGAGGCCGCCGCCGCGGCCGCGGACCCTGACCCCATCGCGCTGGACGAGGACGTCTCGCCCGTCGCCGGTCGCCGCTTCTCGCGCGCCTGAGTCGCACCCTTTGCCCCCGCGCCGCGTTCTACCGTCGATGCCCGTCCTACGCGCCCTCCTGCTCGCCCTCGCCCTGGTCGGCGTGCTGCTCCTCCCCGCCGCCGCCGGTGCCCGGATACCCGCCGACTGGTCGGGGGTGACGATCGACTACCCACCCCTGCTGACCTCGCCCTCGGTCCTCTCCTCCGAGATGAGGCTGATGAAGACGAGTCACGTCGGGCGCGTGCGCGCCTCGATCTACTGGTCGGTCGCGCAGCCCTACCGCCAGATGCGCGACGTGCCCAAGGATCAGCGCGACGACTACGTCGACGAGGACGGCGTGCCCACGAAGCTCTCGGGGTTCGACTCCGTCGTCGAGAACGCCACCCGGCACGGCCTCGGGGTGCTGCCCGTCGTCCTCGGCTCCCCGGGCTGGGCGGCAGGATCCAACCCGGGCGGCACCCTCGCCCAGCCCAGGGGGACGGCCGGGTATGCCCGGTTCGTGACCACCCTCGTGCGCCGCTACGGCCCTCGCGGCACGTTCTGGCCCGACCACCCCGACCTGCCCGTGCGGCCCATCCGCCAGTGGCAGATCTGGAACGAGCCGAACCTCGCCGCCTACTGGAAGCCGCCCTTCCAGCGCCCCTACGCGGCGCTGCTGCGGGCCGCCTACCGCGCGATCCACACCGCGGACCCCGGCGCCAAGGTGGTCAGCGCGGCGCTGGCGAGCGCGAGCTGGCGGGGCCTCGAGCGGATCTACGAGGCGGGCATGCGCGGGTCCTACGACATCCTCGGAGTCAACGCCTTCACCCAGGAGCCGGCCAACCTGCCCCGCGCGGTCGCGCGCAACCGCCAGGTCCAGCTGCGCCACCACGACCCCCGGCCGATCCTGGTGTCGGAGATCACGTGGGACGCGTCGCGCGGCCGCATCCGCTTCCGCTACCCCTGGTCGACGCACGAGCGCGACCAGGCCACCCGGCTCACGCAGGCCTACACGGCGCTGGCGGCGGTCCGGCGCAAGTACGACATCGTCGGCGTCTTCTGGTACGCGTGGCTCACGCCCTACGCCGGGCGCGATCCCTTCTTCTACTCCGGGCTCCGGGTTTGGAACGGGAAGGGCAAGCCCCGCTCAAAGCCCGCGCTCGCCGCCTACCAGCGCGTCCTCGGCCGCCTCTGAGCGAGCCCTACGACCCCGATAACCTCCTGGACCGGCGGGCCGATCCCGCCGGGCTCGAGGCCTTCTACGCCCACGCGGAGGCGCGCGAGCGCGCGCTGCTGGCGGGCCGGCTGCCGGCGGGCGGCCGCATCGTCTCGGTGGGAGCGGGCTGGCATCCGGGCCGACATCTGTTCGCCGCGCCGGCCTGGGATCTGCTCGCCGTCGACGCCGACCCGGCACGCCCGGACGCCGCCGTGGAGCGTGGGGTGGCCGACGCGGGCCTCGTGGGTCGCGCGGGGCGGCTCGACGGGCTCCCCGACGGGGGCTTCGACGCCGTCCTCTACCGCCTCGTGCTCCATCACGTCGCCTACGCCGAGCCACTGGCGCCCGTGCTCGCGGAGGCCGCACGGCTCCTGCGACCGGGAGGCGTCCTCGTGGCCATCGAGCCGAACCTGTGGCATCCCGTCGGGCTCGGCCTCGCCCAGGCCAACCGCCTGGGCCTCGGCGTGCGGGTCCACGGCACGCCGGACGACGTGCCCCTCTCGCCCTGGCGCCTGCGCGCGGAGGCCCGGCGGGCCGGGCTGGAGCCCGAGCTGCACGCCGTCACCTACGCGTGGCGTCGTCTGCCGCCGCGCCTCCAGCGTGCCCTGCATCCCCTCGAGCGCTTCGGCTCCGCGCCCGGGGCGCGTGCGCTCGGACACACGCTCCTGCTCGTGGCCCGGCGGTGCTAGCTCCGGTGGGAGGTAGCGTGGCTCGTCGTGCCTGGGCGCTGGTCCTCGGCCTGACCCTGCTCGCGGCCGCCGTGCGCTTCTCCACGCTCGGAGTCCAGTCGTTCGGCGGCGACGAGGGCTTCACGCACGCGCTCGCCACGGGACCGTGGGGAGGGCTCTGGGACGGGGTCCGGCACACGGAGTCCGCACCGCCGCTCTCCTACGCGCTGGCCTGGGGGTGGGTGCGGCTCTTCGGCGACGGCGAGGTCGGCCTGCGGTCCCTGACCGCCCTGCTCGGGACCGCGCTCGTGCCCGTCACCTTCCTCGCCGCCCGGGAGGTCGTGTCCCGGCGCGCCGCGGTCGTCGCCGCGGGGCTCGTCGCGCTCTCACCGTTTCTTGTCTGGTACTCGCAGGAGGCACGGGCCTACGCGCTGCTCGCGCTGCTCGGGACGGCCTCCTTCGGCCTCGCCGCCCGGGCGCGCCGCGAGCCCACGTGGCGGGCGCTGATCGGGTGGGGCGCCGTGTCCGCGCTCGCCCTGGCGACCCATTACTTCGCCATCTTCGCGATTGCCGCCGAGACCGTGTGGCTCTTCGGCGGGCTGGCGGGGCGCAGACGGCAGCTCGGCGTCGCCGTCGGGGTTCCGGTGGCGATCGGGGCCGCGCTCCTGCCGCTCCTGCTCTACCAGAACGCTCACGTCCCCCGCCCTTGGACGTCGGTCTTCGGTCCCCGCGACCAATTCGCCGCCACGGTGGAGGAGTTCGCGGTGGGCCCGACGTGGACGTGGCTCATCCACCGCCCGGGGGTGGCGGTCGCCTTCGTGTGCGGGGCGATCGCCATCTGGGCCCTGGTGCGCCGGGGGCGGGTGAGGGAGCGACGCGGAGCTCTGATCGCGGCCGCGGTGGCGCTGGCCATCCTGGTCGTCCCCCTCGCGCTCTCGCTGGTCGGACCCACGTACCTGGCCCCGCGCAACGTCATCGTCGCGTTGCCGATCGGCGCCATCGTCCTCGCCGCCGGGCTGGCCGCCGGGCGGGCGGGGCTGGTGGCCGGGGTGGCGCTGGCCGCCCTGTGGCTCGCGATCGACGTCGCCGTCCCGCTCACCCCCGCCCTCCAGCGCGCGCCGTGGCGCCAGGTCGCCGCCGATCTCGGCACGAGCCCGGGCCCCCGCCTGCTCCTCCTCCCCGATGGCTTCCTCGAGCCGCCGGTGGCCCGCGCCTATCTTCCCGCCGCCCGCGTCGTGCAGGGGGCCCCGCCACCGGTCCGCGAGGTGGCGATCATCGCCAGCGCCCGCTACGCCAGGCTCGTGCTCGACACGCCGCCCGGGCCGGGGTTCGTGCTCGCCGAGCGTCGCGATCGCCGGGGCGAGCTGGGGATGACACGCTGGGTGGCGCCGCAGCCGACCCGGATCGGCGTGCCGCCGGGGGCGGTGGTGCTCGAGCTACCGGGGGGGAGCCGGAGCCGTCGGTGAGCTCCTTTGCGGCCCCCGCCGGGGTGCTAATACGCTCCTGACCCGTGACCCGACTCGACGGCTACCTGCTGCCCACCGAGAAGCAGGCGCCGGGCGACGCGGAAGCGCTCTCGCACAAGCTGCTCGTGCGCGCGGGCATGGTGCGCCAGGTGGGAGCCGGGCTGTGGACGTGGCTGCCCGCCGGCTTCCGGGTCCACCACCGGGCGATTCGGATCGTCCGCGAGGAGATGGACCGGATCGGCGGCCAGGAGATGCTCATGCCGGTGATCAACCCGGCCGAGCCGTGGCGCCGCTCCCGGCGCTACGAGGAGGTCGGCCCGGAGCTGTTCCGCTTCCAGGACCGCAAGGACGCCGACATGGTCCTCGCGATCTCCCACGAGGAGATCGTCACCACGCACGTCGCGCAGCTCGTGCGCTCCTACCGCGACCTCCCGCTGATCCTCTACCACTTCCAGGTCAAGGGCCGCGACGAGCCGCGCCCGCGCGCCGGAGTGCTCCGCACGCGCGAGTTCACGATGAAGGACTCCTACTCGTTCGACCGGGATCCCGAGGGGCTCCAGGCCTCCTACGACAGACACAGCGGGGCCTACGACCGGATCTTCGACCGCGCGGGGCTCGAGTGGTACCGGGTCGCCGGCGACGTGGGGATGATGGGGGGGACCGGCGCGCACGAGTACATGGCGCCGTGCGCGGCGGGGGAGAACGACGTCGCCCTCGCCGAGGGCTACGCGGCCAACGTGGAGATCGCCTCCGCCGACCCGCAGCCCGTGGAGCTCCCGGCCCCGCTGGCCGCCCCAGAGCTTGTGCACACCCCCGGCCTGACCACCGTCGAGGAGGTCGCACGCTCGCTCGGAGTCGCCGCCGGCGCGCTGCTCAAGGCCTTTCCCGTCGTCGTCGCGGACCGCGGGCTCGTCCTCGTGCTCGTCCGCGGGGACCACCGCGTCAACGAGATCAAGCTGCGCAACCACCTCGGGACAGAATTTCGCCCCGCCCACGAGGACGAGGTCCTCGCCCGGATCGGCCCGCCCGGCTTCCTCGGGCCGGTCGGCGCCGACGTGCCCATCCTGCTCGACGACGCCGTGGGCGGCGGGGGATACGTCACCGGCGCCAACTCCCGCGACGACCACCTGCGCGGGGTCGAGCCCGGGCGCGATTTCCCGTTCAGGCGCGCCGATGTGCGCACGGTGGAGGCGGGCGACACCGTCGCCGGGGCGCGGGTGCGCATCGAGCCGGCGATCGAGGTGGCGAACATCTTCCAGCTCGCGCTGCGCTACTCCGAGCCCCTCGGGGCGACCTACCTCGACCCGGACGGGAAGGCGCAGTCGATCTGGATGGGCTCCTACGGGATCGGGCCCGCGCGGATCGCCGCCGCGGCGGTCGAGCAGTTCGGCGACGAGCACGGGATCGCCTGGCCGCGAGCGCTGGCGCCGTGGGACATCGAGCTCGTCGGGCTCGGCAAGCCGGGCACCGAGGAGCGGGAGCTCGCCGAGCGCCTCTACGACGAGCTGCGCGCGACCGGCCTCGACGTCCTCTACGACGACCGTGACGCCGGGCCCGGCGAGAAGTTCGCCGACGCGGAGCTCGTGGGCTGCCCGCTGCGGGCGACCGTGGGGCGGCGCACGCTGTCGGGCGGCGAGCTCGAGGTCCAGGTCCGTCGCGGGCGGGAGGGACGCTCCGTGCCGCTCGCGGGGGCCGCCGGCGCGGTGGCGGCGCTGTGGCGCGAGCTCCCCTGACGTTCAGGCGGCTCGCCGGCCTCGACCGCTCGGGACCGCCCCCGCCGCAGACCCGCCGCGGGGCGCCACTCAACCCGTGGACCGTCCCCAACGCGATCGGGTTCGTCCGCCTCGCCCTCATCCCCGTCTTCCTCGGGGTCGCCTTCTCGAGCGGGGACGGCCGCGACGCGCTGGCCGCCGCGCTGTTCGGCGTGATCGGCTGGGGCGATTACGCCGACGGGATCGCCGCCCGCGTGACCGGTCAGTACTCCCGGCTCGGCGCGCTGCTCGACCCGGTGGTCGACCGCCTGCTCGTCGTCTCCGGTATGGCGGTCGCCTGGCACTTCCACCTGCTGCCGCGCTGGCTCGTCGCGGTGCTCGTGGCCCGGGAGGTGGCGATGCTCGTCCTCGGGCGCCTCGCCCTGTCGCAGGGCCGCGACATCGCCATCAACTGGCCGGGGCGGCTGGCCGTCGCGCCGGTGATGGGGGCGCCGTTCTTCGCGATGTGCGGGCTGCTGGGCCTTGGGACGGTCCTGCTGGCCATCGGCACGGCGCTCGCCCTGGTGGCGACCGCGCTGTACGTCCGTGACGGACTCACCCTCAAGTAGCGGTTGACACCGCGGCTATGCTCGCGGCTCTATGGATACCTTCCCCGACCTCGGCTCCCTGGACGACCAGGAGTTGAAGGACCTCATCCGTCGGCTCACGGAGGAGGAGATGGACGTCTCCTACCGGCGGCGGATCCTCCACGGCAAGATCGACATCCTCCGCGCCGAGCTCGTGAATCGCCTGAGGAAGAAGAACGACGGGGGCGAGGATCTCATCTCCGACTACGACGTGGAGCAGCTCACCGACATCCTCGCCGGCCGCAAGCCCGCCGGGGGCGATGTGGTGAGCAACGGCGAGGAGCCGGTCTAGGCACGGGAGACCGGCGTGGCCGCGGTCACCTGCCCCGAGTGCGCCACCCTCAACCCCGAGGGCGCGAACTACTGCCAGAACTGCGGCGCGCATCTCCTCGTGGCCGACGCGCCGGCGGGGCTTACGACGGCCGCCTACAGGATCGGGGAGACCGGGGAGATCGAGCCCATCGACCTCGACGCGGTCACCGCGCACGGAGCGGCGCTCGTGATCCGGGCGGGCGGCGGGCGGACGGGCGAGTCCTTCGAGCTCGGGGGCGACCAGCGGAGCGTGGGGCGGCGCCCGGAGTCCGACATCTTCCTCGACGACGTGACGGTGTCGCGCGACCACGCGCTGCTCGTACGCCGAGGCGAGGACTGGTACCTCGACGACTGCGGGTCGCTCAACGGAAGCTACGTCAACCGGCGGCGGATCGACTCCCATCGCCTCGCCGACGGGGACGAGCTCCAGATCGGCAAGTACAAGCTCGCCTTTCTCGCATGAGCGTTCCCGATCTCCCCGGAATCAGCGGCCCGGAGCCGGTCTCCCGTGAGAAGTCGATCACGATCGGGACGGTCTGCAAGGCGCTCGCCCAGGAGTTCCCCGACATCTCCATCTCCAAGATCCGCTACCTGGAGGACCAGAAGCTCCTCACCCCGCGGCGTACGCCGGGCGGCTACCGGGTCTACACCCAGTCCGAGGTGCAGCGCCTGCGGACGATCCTGCGCCTCCAGCGCGACGAGTTCCTGCCCCTGCGGGTCATCCGCCAGGAGCTCGCGTCCGGCCGCACGGACTCCGAGACGCCCTCCTCGCCGAGCGAGAACGGGCGTATGGCCCAGCGGCGGGCGGCGGTGACGGTCAAGGATCCCGGCGCGCTGTACACGCTCGAGGACGTGCTCGAGGAGACCGGCGCGCAGGCCTCGCTCGTGCGCGAGCTCGAGGAGTACGGCGTTATCAAGGGCCGTCAGCGCGCGGGCACGAAGTACTTCGACGAGACCGAGCGCGAGATCGTCCGCGCCGTGACCGAGCTCGCCCGCTACGGGGTGGCCGGGCGGAACCTGCGGGTCTTCCGCTCCTCGGCGGACCGCGAGTCCCAGTTGCTCCAGCAGATCCTCGCCCCCGCCCTGCGCTCGCGCAACCCCGAGCGCCGGCGCGAGGCGGTCGAGGCGCTCGAGAACCTCGCGGCGGTCACCGCGTACCTCAAGCACCTCCTGCTCATCCGGGACCTGCGCCAGATCGCGGGATAACGGTCCCCACCCACCCCATGCCGCCGGCCGTCGACCTGCGCGCCCTCGTGCGCGACGTCCCCGACTTCCCCTCTCCGGGGATCGTCTTCAAGGACATCACGCCGCTGCTGCTCGACCCCGGCGCGCTCGACGCGGCGGTCTCCGGGCTGGGGGCGTGGGCCACGAACCTGGGCGTCGACCTCGTGGTCGCCGCCGAGGCGCGGGGGTTCATCCTCGGCGGGGCGCTGGCCCGCGAGCTCGGCGCGGGGTTCGTCCCGGCGCGGAAGCCCGGGAAGCTCCCCGCTCACACCGAGCGGGCCGAGTACGGGCTCGAGTACGGGATCGACGCACTCGAGGTCCACGCCGACGCGCTCGCCGGCGGCGCGCGCGTGCTCATCCACGACGACCTCCTGGCCACCGGCGGCACCGCCCGGGCGGTGGGCGAGCTCGTCGAGCGCCTCGGGGGGGACGTGGTGGGCTGCGCGTTCCTCGTCGAGCTCGGCTTCCTGCCCGGACGTGAGCGACTGACGCCCTGGGACGTCCACTCCCTGCTCGTCTACTGATGCGCACCCGCGCGACGAAGCACCTCGAGGTGGCGCCCGACGACGTGTGGCGGGTCGTGAGCGACCCGCACCACCTCCCGCGCTGGTGGCCGAAGGTGGAGCGGGTGGAGGGGGTGTCCGAGGACCACTTCACCCAGGTGCTGCTGACGGAGAAGGGCAAGCCGGTCCGTGCCGACCAGCGGGTCGTCGCGCGCGAGGACGGCCGGCGGATGGCCTGGGAGCAGCTTCTCGCGGGCACGCCGTTCGAGCGTCTGCTCGAGTCCCAGCGCACCGAGGTGTCGGTGGCGGCGGAGCGCGGCGGGACCGTGGTCGCGCTCGAAGTCGACCAGAAGCTGCGGGGGTGGTCGAAGATGGGCCCGGTCTTCTTCTCGCGGGCGGCCACCCGGCAGCTCGAGGACGCCCTCGAGGCGCTGGCGCGCGTCTGTGGTTGACGTCGGGGCGCGCCCGGCGCGGGCCGCCGGACGTGACATGGCGTGGTGGGGCTGGGGGCCGGAGGGCGCCGAGCGCGCCCTGCCCCGAGGCGGGATCGACGTGCTCGAGGCCGAGCTCGGTCCGCTGTCGCGCACCCCGCGGCCGCCGGTGGCGCCCGACGCGGTGGCGCTGGGAGATCCGGCGCCGGTGCCTGACCTCGGGCTGGCCCTCGACGCGAGCCGCGCGGCGCGCCTCGCCCACGCCGCCGGGCGCTCCTACCCCGACCTCATCCGCCTGCGTACGGGGCGGGTCGAGCACGGGCCCGACGCGATCGCCCGGCCGGGAAGCCACGCCGAGGTCGCCGGGCTGCTGGAGCGGGCCGCCGCGGCGGGCGTGGCCGTCGTGCCGTGGGGGGGAGGGACGTCGGTCGTCGGGGGCGTGGAGCCGCTCCGGGGCCCGTTCGCCGCGGTGGTGGCCCTCGACCTCGGCGCGCTGGACCGCCTCGTCGCCCTCGACGAACGCTCGCTCACCGCGGTGCTCGAGCCCGGGCTGCGCCTGCCCGAGGCCGAGGAGCTGCTGGCCGCGCGCGGCCTCACCCTCGGCCACGTACCCCAGTCGTGGGAGTACGCGACGGTCGGGGGCTGCGCGGCCACGCGCTCGGCCGGGCAGGCCTCGACGGGGTTCGGGCGGATCGACGAGCTCGTCGTCGGCCTCCGCGCGGCGTCCCCCGGCGGGGAGATCGTCCTACCGCCGCGGCCGCCGAGCGCGGCCGGGCCCGACCTGCGCGAGCTGCTCGTCGGCTCGGAGGGGACGCTGGCGGTGCTCACCGAGATCGCCCTGCGGGTCCGCCCCCGCGCGCCCCACGAGCGCTTCGAGGGCTTCTCGCTGCCCGGGTGGCGTGATGGCATCGAAGCGCTGCGGGCGCTCGAGCAGGGCGGGAAGGCACCCGACGTCGTGCGGCTCTCGGATCCCGAGGAGACGCGCCTGACCCTGCTCCAGGCCCGCTCGAGCGCGCGCGCACTCAAGGCCTACCGCGCCGTGCGCGGGCATCGTCGCGGCTGCCTCGCCGTCCTGGGCTGGTATGGCGAGCGCGACGGGATCGACCGCCGCCGGCGCCGCGCGGCGGCGGTCCTGAGGCGCTACGGAGCGGTGACGCTCGGGGCGGGCCCCGGGCGGGCCTGGGAGCAGGGCCGCTTCCGCGCCCCGTACCTGCGCGACGCGCTGCTCGCCCACGGAGTGCTGGCCGAGACGCTCGAGACCGCGGCGCCGTGGTCGGGGCTCGAGGCGCTGCACGCCCGGGTCGGCGAGGCCCTGCGCGATGTCCTGGGCGCCCGGGGGACTCCGGCGCGCGTCCTCTCCCACGTCTCGCACCTGTATCCGACCGGCGCCTCGCTGTACTTCACGTTCCTCGCCCGCGCGGAGCCGGGCGCCGAGCTCGCCCAGTGGCGGGCGGCGAAGGACGCCGCCTCGGAGGCCATCGCCGGCGCGGGCGGGACCATCTCCCATCACCACGCGGTGGGCACGGACCACGCGCCGTGGATGGAACGGGAGATCGGGAAGACCGGGGTGCGCCTCCTGAGAGCGGCCAAGCGCGAGCTCGACCCCGCCGGGATCCTCAACCCGGGGAAGCTGTTGCCCGCCTAGCCCTTGGGCGCGGTGCGCAGGGAGCCCGAGAGGAGGATCCGGCCGAGCGCCCTGGACCGCCGGCGGGGGCTTCCGGGCTGGAGCGTCACGAGCATCGTGTCGTAGGGGCTGAGGTCCTTGGGAACGGGTGCGAACGCCTTGAACGGGCGGCTCGCGACCTTGCCGCGGGGGATCGCCACGAGCTCGAGGGGGGCGGTCTTCGCCCCCGCGAGCCAGACCGAGACGAAGCCCGTCGAGGGCTTCGCGAGGCCCTGCACCTCGAGCTGGAAGGCCGCCGAGTTGGCCGCGGCCGCGACCTTGAGCAGGACGACCCCCACCGGTCTGGCGGCGCCCTTGGGCGCGTGCAGGTTGATCCGGGCGACCGTCTTCACCGATCCCGTCGCGGGCGTCGTCGTGCCCGCGCCGGGCGTTGTCGTCGTGCCCGCGCCGGGCGTCGTCGTCGTGCCCGCACCGGGCGTGGTGGATGTCCCGGTCTGAGTCGTGCCGACCGGCGTGGTCGTCGTCGAGGGCGAGTCACCTCCCCGCTTGACCACGAGGGCAAGGACGATGGCCGCCGCGAGGATGGCGACGCCCGCGATCAGGGCGAGGCCGCCGAGGCGCGAGGGTGGCGGATCACCCTCCCGCCGGACGCTGACGGGCTCGCGCTCGGTCTCGGTCTCGGTCTCGGTCGTCTCGAGCGGAGCCGTTCCCGTTGCCGGCTGGTCGGGTGTCGGCGCCTCGGGGGCGGGCGTGTCTGCGACCGGCTCCGGCGCGGGCCCGACCTCCAGCTCGGGGATCTCGGGCAGCGCGTCGCCGGCGATGGGGGCGAGCCCCTCGGTCGCCTTACGGGCCCAGGCCTGGGTCGGTCCGGACGCGGCCAGCTCGGAGCGCGTCGCGGCCCGCTCGGAGTCCGGGAGCTGACCGAGCAGGTAGTCGGTCACGCGCCCACGGCTCTCCGCGGGCAGATCCTCGCCCGCCAGCACGGTCATCCCGGCGTGCGCCCGGGCCTGGACCGCCTCGGGCGAGATCTTCAGCAGGCTGCCCAGGTCGGCGTAGGAGCGGCCCTGGCGCAGAACGAGCTGGAGGACGGCCCGCTGGT
>JBBSGJ010000032.1:0-17324 GCA_038254195.1 Solirubrobacterales bacterium | reverse complement strand
CGAGCTCGGCGAGGATCCGGGCGACGATCCCCAGGCAGTCGGCCATCCCCTGGGCCAGGCGGATCCACACGGCGTCCGAGACGAGCTCGCGGAGCTCCTCGGCCGGACGGCGCAGGAGCGAGAGGGCGCAGTCGGAGTAGGCGGGGTGCGCGATGCAGTACTCCGCGTGCACCTCGGAGACGCGGCCCAGGCGCTCGGTCGCGGTGCCTCCCTGGTCGTCCGCCGCGCGCAGCAGCCCGGCGAGCTCGGCCAGGTAGAGCGTCATTGTCTGGACGAAGAGCTCCTCCTGGGAGGAGAAGTGGCGGTAGATGAGCGCCTTGTTGATGCCCACCTTCCCCGCGATCTCGTCCATGGGGGCGTCGCGCAGGCCGCGCTCGTCGAAGAGCTCGCGGGTGGCCTGGACGATGAGCTCCTCCCGGCGCACGGGGCGGAGTGTAACCGGTAGTCACACCTTTGATTACACTCCTGTTCATGGAAGCCGCCACCACGCCGCTCGCCGACGTCACCGCCGATACCGAGACCGACGTCTCCACGGACGCCGAGTCGAGCTTCAACCTGGAGCTCAATTCCGACCAGAAGGACATCCGCGAGTGGGTGCACGGCTTCGCCGAGGGCGTCGTCCGGCCCGCCGCTCACGAGTGGGACGAGCGCGAGGAGACCCCGTGGCCCGTCATCCAGGAGGCCGCGAGCATCGGGCTGTACTCCTTCGAGGCGCTCGCGCAGTTCTTCGGTGACCCCACCGGCCTCCAGCTCCCCATCGTCAACGAGGAGCTCTTCTGGGGCGACGCCGGGATCGGCATGGCGATCATGGGCACCGCGCTGGCCGTGGCGGCGATCTTCGGCCAGGGAACGGGCGAGCAGATCGGCGAGTGGATCCCGCGCTGCTTCGGCACACCGGACGACGTGAAGGTGGCGGCCTTCTGCTCCTCGGAGCCGAACGCGGGGTCGGACGTCTCGGCGGTGCGCACGCGCGCGAAGTACGACGAGGCCAGCGGCGACTGGATCATCAACGGGCAGAAGGCGTGGGCCACGAACGGCGGGATCTCCGACGTCCACGTGGTCATCGCCACCGTCGATCCCGAGCTCGGCTCGCGCGGCCACGCCGCGTTCGTCATCCCCATCGCGACCGAGGGGATCGAGCAGGGCGCGAAGGTCAAGAAGCACGGCCTGCGTGCCTCGCATACCTCCGACGTCCACCTCGACGACTGCCGGGTGCCCGGCGCCTGGCTGCTCGGGGGCAAGGAGAAGCTCGACGCGCGCCTCGCCCGCGTGCGCGAGGGCAAGTCGAGCGGCGGGCAGGCGGCGATGCAGACCTTCGAGGCGACGCGACCGACCGTCGGCGCCCAGGCGATCGGGATCGCCCGCGCCGCCTACGAGTACGCGCTCGGCTACGCCAAGGAGCGCGAGCAGTTCGGCAGGAAGATCATCGAGAACCAGGCGATCGCCTTCGCGCTGGCAGACATGAAGATGGAGATCGACGCCGCCCGGCTGCTCGTGTGGCGCGCCTCGTGGATGGGCCGCCAGGGCCACCGCTTCGAGAACGCCGAGGGCTCCATGAGCAAGCTCAAGGCCGGTGAGGTCGCGGTCTGGGCCACCGAGCGGGCGATCCAGATTCTCGGCGGCAACGGCTACACGCGGGAGTACCCGGTGGAGCGGATGCACCGCGACTCGAAGATCTACACGATCTTCGAGGGCACGTCGGAGATCCAGCGGCTGGTGATCGCCCGCGCGATCTCCGGGGTGTACATCCGCTGAGGCCTACTCGCGGTCGAGATCGAGCGCGGCGGAGTTGATGCAGTAGCGCTGGCCCGTCGGCCGCGGGCCGTCGCCGAACACGTGGCCGAGGTGGCCGTCGCAGCTTCCGCAGCGCACCTCGGTCCGCGGGAGGAGCAGCTTCCAGTCGCGCTTGGTGCGCACGGCGCCGGACTCCACCGCCGCGGTGAAGCTCGGCCAGCCCGTGCCCGAGTCGAACTTGTCCTCCGAGGAGAACAGCGCGGCTCCGCAGCCCCCGCAGCGGTAGGTGCCCGGGTCGTGGCAGTCGTGGTAGGCGCCGGAGAACGCCCGCTCGGTGGCGCCCTTGAGCACCCGCTCGCGCTCGGAGCTCACCGCGGCGACGCCCACGAGCAGGGTGGGCTCATGTCAGGACCGCGGCCATGTCGCGCACCGCACGGGCGGTTCCGCGGACCGTACCCGTCACCTTCGAGCGCCCTGTGCGCGGGACGTAGGACACCTCGCGCTCCTCGATCCGCCACTCCTCGGCGGCGGCGCGCAGCACCATCTCCAGGGGCCAGCCGAAGCGGCGGTCCGCGATGCCCAGGGCCAGCAGCGCCTCCCGGCGCCCGGCGCGCATCGGCCCGAGGTCGCGGAGCGGGACCCCCGTCCGCCGGCGGAGCTCCCAGGCCAGCGCCCGGTTGGCCCAGCGGGCGTGGAGCGCCATCGCGCCGGGCGCGAGGCGCCGGGCGCCGAGCACCAGGTCGGCGGCGTCGGCGAGGACCGGTCCCGCCACGCGCGTGAGCTCCCGTGGATCCAGTGAGCCGTCGGCGTCCATGAAGGCGACGACGTCGGCCGTGGCGGCCGAGAGCCCGGCCCAGCATGCGGCACCGAAGCCCCGCCGCGGCTCGGTGACCACCCGCGCCCCGAGCTCGGCGGCCAGCGCCCCCGACCCGTCGGTGGAGCCGTTGTCGACCACGATCGGGGTGGCCTCCGGCGGCATCCGCGCGAGGACTCCCGGCAGCGCCGCGGCCTCGTCGAGCACCGGGAGGATGACGTCGACCACACGTCCGACGCTACCCGCGCGGGGCCGCGGGGCCATTACGGAGTCGGAAAGCCCGCCGCTCGGGCCCGTGTCCACGCCCACACGTACGTAGGCTCGCGCGGTGCGCCTCGCTGCTGCGCTCCCCCGCCCCCGGCCGGCCCCGCTGCGGGTGCCCCGGGGTGAGCGCGCCGTCCTCCTCGGCGTCGGCCTCGCCGTCCTGGGAACGATCGGCGTCGGAATCGCACTGAAGTACGCCCTGCCGGTCCGCGACTTCGAGAGCTACCTCGGAGCGCCGTGGCCGCCGTTCTACGCGTACTGGGACCCTGCCCTCGGACCCTACGCGGCCGTGGGCGCCCTCGCGCTCGGCGCCGGCGTCCTCGCCGGCCCGGCCCTGGCCCGCGGCCGCGCCCTGCGCGCGCCGCTCGCCTTCGCCCTCGCCCTCGTGGCCTACGCCCTGCTGGCCCGCCTGGCGCTGGCCGCCGCCCGGAACGGCATCGGCGAGTGGACCTTCCCCCTCGCCGGCAGCGAGGGCGCCCCGCACGACTACCTCGCCGGCGTCGCCGCGGTGGACGGCCTCGGGGTGCGGACGTTCCTCGACTCCTTCGCCGAGCTCAGCCCCACCCTCCCGCTCCACGCCACCGCCCATCCGCCGGGGATGCTCCTCGCCCTGCACGCACTGGGGATCACGAGCGCGGGCGGGGCGGCCGCGCTCTACATCGGCGGTGGCGTGCTCGCCGCGCCGCTGACCTACGCGCTCGGCCGCGCCCTCGCCCCCGAGGCCACCGCCCGTGTCGCCGGCCTGCTCTTCGCCCTCGCGCCGTCCGCGCTGATCTACGGCGCGACGTCGGCGGACGCGCTCTTCGCGGCGCTCGGCGCCGCCGCCGCGGCCACGGCCGTGGCCCGCCGCCGCACGCTGCGCGCCCTCAGCCCGCCGTTGCTCGCGCTCGGCGCGTTCTTCTCCTGGGCCCTGCTCGCGGTGGGACTGTGGGCGGTGCTCGTGGTCCTCGCCCGGGAGGGACGCGGCCCGGCGCTCCGGCTCGCCCTCGCGTACGCGGTGACCGTCCTCGGGGCGGTGGCCGCGCTGTGGGCGGCCACGGGCTTCGATCCGCTCGGCGCCCTGCGCGCGGCGAACGAGGCCTACCGCGCGGGGGCCGCCGGCCTGCGGCCCTACGCGTCCTGGGTATGGGGCTCGCCCGTGGCGGCCCGCGTGGCGCTGGGGATCCCCGTCGCCGGCTACGCGGTGCTCGCCACCGCGCGGCGGCGGCCGGACGCGCTGGCGTGGGCGGTCACCCTCCTGCTCGCCGCCCTGCTCGGCTTCGCCAAGGCCGAGACGGAGCGCATCTGGTTGTTCCTCGTGCCGCTCGCCTGCGTGGCCGCGGCCCAGGTCCTCCCGCGCCGCCGGCTCGTGCCCGTCCTCGGCGCTCTCGCCGTGCAGGCGCTCGCCGTCGAGCTGCTCTTCGGGACGCTCTGGTGAGCTGTGTCCTCGTCACGGGCGGCGCGGGCTTCATCGGCTCCCACCTCGTCGACGCCCTGCTCGCCCGCGGCGCCCGGGTGCGCGTCCTGGACTGCTTCGACGCCCTCGCCCACCCCGACGGCGAGCGCGCGCTGCCCTCCGACGCCGAGCTGGTCCGCGGCGACCTGCGCGATCCCGCCGCCGCCGCGCGCGCCCTGGACGGCGTGGCGGAGGTCTTCCACCTCGGCGGCGCGGTGGGCAACGGCGAGTCCATGCTCAACGTCCGCCGCGCCGTGGAGGCGAACGTCACGGGCACAGCGACGCTGCTCGAAGGGATCCTGGCCCGGCGCGACGCGGTGCGCCGGCTCGTGCTTGCGTCCTCGATGGTCGTCTACGGGGAGGGCGCCTACGCGTGTCCGGAGCACGGCGAGCTCGCCCCGGCGCCCCGTGCGGCCGCGCGCCTCCGCGCGCGGGAATGGGAGCCGCCCTGCCCGCACTGCGGACGGGCGCTGGCGCCCGTCCCCGTCCGCGAGGACTTCATCCTGCGACCGCGGTCGGTCTACGGGGTGACCAAGCGCGATCAGGAGGAGCTCGCCCTGGTGCTCGGCGACGCCTACGGCCTGGAGACCGTCGCCCTGCGCTACCTCAACGTCTACGGCGCGCGGCAGGCGCTCGGCAACCCCTACACGGGGGTGGCGGCGATCTTCGCCGCGCGGATCCTCGCCGGGCGGCGCCCGGTCGTCTTCGAGGACGGCGGCCAGCTCCGCGACCTCGTCCACGTCGCCGACGTCGTCGCGGCGACTCTCGCGGCGATGGACGCTCCCGCTGCGCCCGGGCACGCGCTCAACGTCGCCACCGGGCGGCGGACGCGCGTGCTCGACCTCGCCCACCTGCTCGCCGCCGCGCTGGGCTCGGACCTCGAGCCCGAGGTCACCGGGGAGTTCCGCGCCGGCGACATCCGCCACTGCCTCGCCGACCCGGCGCGGGCGCGGGAGCTCCTGGGTTGGGAGGCCCGGCGCGAGCTCGCCGACGGCCTGCCGGAGCTCGCGGCCTGGGTCGCCGAGCAGACGGTCTCGGCCGAGCGCGGCGACGCCGCCCTCGCCGAGCTGCGCGCGCACCGGTTGGTGGGCTGAGGCGGGGTGCGTGCGCGCATGACGTGCTCCACATCCCGGCGTAGCGCCGGCCCGAGCGCCGCCACGGGTCCGCGAGATCGGCCACGGTGCCCGCGTCGCGTGACGAGACCCCGCCTCGGATGACCTCGCAGCCGACGCAAGATTGGGAACGGGCTCCGCTACGCGGTGGTCTGAACCGCGGTCCCCTCGCAATGGAGCCATCGCCACAGCTCGACGGGCCGATCTGCCGGACCCCCCCGGCGGCGCTGCTCGACCTCAAACGTCTGGCCATGCTGCGCGAAGTTGCTCGCCTCGGCAGCTTCTCCGCTGCGGCCGAGGCGCTCTCCTACACGCCGTCCGCCGTGTCGCAGCAGATGGCGGCACTGGCGCGCGAGATGGACCTCACCCTCTTCGAGCGCACGCCGCACGGCATGCGCCTGACCGAGTCCGCCTACGCCCTGGTGGGGCACTGCGAAGCGGTCTTCGCGCGCCTCGGCGAGGCCCAGACCGAGCTCGAGGCGATCGCGGGCGGGGTGGGCGGCCGGCTACGGCTGGGGTCGTTCCCCACGGCCACGGTCGCCTTCACCGCGCGGGCGATGGAGGTCTTCCGCGGGCGGTTTCCGGGTGTCGAGCTCCGTTTCGCTGACGGCGAGCCCTACGAGAGCGTCGCGCGGCTCAAGGAGCGCGAGCTCGACCTCGCCGTGCTGTTCGACTTCGACCACTGGACGGCGGTCACCGACTACGACGGCCGGTCGGTGTGCGACGACGGCGAGATCGACTCCGTCGCGCTGTTCGACGATCCGTTCCACGTCGTCCTTCCCGCCGGCCACCGTCTGGCCGGCTGCGAGCGCATCGAGCTGACCCAGCTCGCGGGCGAGCGGGTGATCGGCAGCCCCGGTCCATGCGCGCCCTGGGGCAGGGACCTGCAACTCGTGTGCGGGGAGGCGCAGATCGAAGTGGAGCTCGAGCCCTCCTACCGGACCGCGGACTTCGCCGCCCTGCAGGCGATCGTCGCGACCGGGCGGGGCGTGACGCTCGTACCGGAGCTCGCTCTGAGCACCACCGTGCATCGCGGCACGGTCGCGCGCCCGCTCGTGGGCGGCCCCGCCCGCCACGTGAGCATCGCCATGCTGGGCGGGATCGAGCCGTCACCCGCGTGTCGGGCGATGGCCGCGGTCCTCGTCGAGCTCACGGCGGGTCGGTCGCCGGCTCAGGCCACCCCCCTCGCGCTGGCCGCCGGCAGGTAGAAGCGCAGGCTCGTCCCGCGCGAGGTGGGCGCCGCCCAGAGCGCGCCACCGTGCCACTGGACGATCGACTGCGCCATGCTCAGTCCCAGCTGCCTGCCGTTCGCGAGGGCGGACCCGGTTGGCAGTGACCCATCGAGGCGCTGGCGGAGCCGGGAGACATGGCCGGGCCGGCACTCGATCAGCGGAAGGCCGCGCGCGACCGAGCGCCGGAGCTCCACGCCCCGGGCCGCGGCCTTCGGTTGCATCGCCGACCCCCAGTGCTCGAGCAGACCGGCGATCTCGACGGGCCGCACGCCGTCGCCGGCAGCCCGGGTCACGTCGGCGCCATCCAGCTGACCGGCCAGTTCGCTGAGCAGGCGGACGTGCAGGACCACGCCCATCTTGCCGCGTGCGGTCTGTGACGCAACGGCGATCGCTGTATCGCCGCCGTTAGCCGGCCTTACATGACGGCCCCGTGGTTCGTCCCGTGCGGCCGACGTTCCTCGTTAGTGACGCTAACGAGGCTGACGAGATGATGAACAGCCAATCCGCCGGCCCCCTGCGGGCGACGGCGCCGGGCACACTGGCAACGCACCAGGCACTCCAGGGAGGCGCATCCGTGGGATTGGCAGACACCGCCGAGGCGGTCGGCAAGGGGCTGGTCGCCGGGGTCATCGGCACCGCGGTCATGACGGTCTCCAGCTCGCTCGAGGCCAAGCTGCGCGCCCGCGGAGCGAGCACCGCGCCGGCCGACGCCGCCGGGAAGGTGCTCGGCGTCCAGCCCCGTGACGAGCGGGGCGAGGCCCGCTTCTCGAACGTCGTGCACTGGAGCTACGGCACATCCTGGGGCGGTGTCCGCGGGCTCCTGGACGCGGCGGGCATGGACGGAGCACGGGCGACCGGCGTGCACTTCGCCGCGCTCTGGGGCGGCGAGCAGGTGATGCTTCCCGCGCTGGGCGTGGCGCCGCCACTGTGGGAGAGCGCGCCCAAGGAGATCGGGATCGATGCTTTGCACCACGCCGTCTACGTGCTCGCCACCGCCGTCGCGTTCGCCGCGCTGGAGCGGAGCGCGTCATGAGCAGGACCTCGCATGGATCTGCGGCGCCGTGTGCGCCGTCTCTGCGCTCGAGCACGGCGGTCTTCCTGGCTTCTTCCGACCGCGACTACGTGCCCGACTCGACGTGCTTCATGGACGGCGGACTGATGCAGAAGGTCGGCCCGGGAGCGTGATCGGTCGGGAGCCGCGCGAGATCTGGCAAGACAGCCTCGAGGACGGCCAGCGCCGCCTGGGGCGGTCGGCAAAGGTCCTCGCCGCGACCGGCCTGCTCGGTGGCTTTCATGTCGCGTTCGGTCTCGTGGCTCTCGTGGTGACCACAGGAGCTTTGGCGACCTTGATGCCGATCTATCCCGCGCACGTGCTCGGGTCGCTGACCTTCGGGATCGGATTCGCCTTTCTGACCGTCGGCCGCTCGGAGCTCTTCACCGAGAACTTCCTGATTCCCGTCGCCGCCGTGCTCTCTGGTCACAGCACCAAGCGCTCCGTCCTGCGCCTGTGGGTCATCACGTTCGTGCTGAACCTCGCCGGCATCGCCATCATCGTCCTCCTTGCCAGCATCTCGGGCGTGCTCAAGCCCGAATCGCTGACGGCGGCGGGCGATCTGGCCACCACCCTCGCCGAGCGTGGCGTGGCAACGGCGTTTGTTGCCGGCGTCCTTGCCGGAACGGTCATCACGGTGTTCACCTGGCTCGCCGAGGCGGCCGAGAGCGATCTGACCAGGGTGGTCATCGCGCTGGCGATCGGTTTCGTGCTGCTGGCGCCAAGCACCAACCACTCGGTCGTCGGATTCGGCGAGGTCCTCTTCGGGATCGCCGCCGGCACCACGAGCGCGGACTGGATCGACCTGGCTCGCAACACCGCGGTCGCGGTCGCCGGCAACGTGGCCGGCGGGGTGCTTCTGGTCGCCTTCGTCCGCAGCATCCAGGCGGGAGCCGAGTGACACCCTCCGCCGCAGCGAGGGAGTCCGCGGCGCCGTCCAGATGGAGACGGAGCTCGCGCCGCGCAGCCGGGGAGCGGGTGTATCTCTGCGGTCTGACGAGTCTGTGAACACGCAGGCCGCATCGTTTGACACCGGCGTCCGGGGTGGTAGCACCTGGACTACTCCAACCGAGAGGAACACCACCGTGAGCAGTGCCGCCAACATCGCCGCACTCGAGCGCATGGCCGAGCTGGTGAACACCGGCAATCTCGACGCCCTCGACGAAGTGGTCGACGCGGACGCCGTCGACCATGACCCGGCGCCGGATCAGAGCGCCGGCCCCGGCGGCTTCAAGGACTTCTTCACCGCGCTGCGCGCCGCCTTTCCCGACCTCAAGCTCGAGCCGGTGATCGTCGTCGCCGACGACGAGCACGTGGCGATGGCCTACACGGTCAACGGGACGCATGAGGGTGAGTTCCAGGGCATCCCCGCCACCGGCACACGCATCTCCGTGCGCGGAGTGGAGATCGTCCGCTTTCGCGACGCGAAGCTGATCGAGCGCTGGGGCAGCTCGGACGAACTGGGACTCCTGACGCAGCTCGGCCTGAGGGTGAAGCCCTAGCTCCGCGCCGGGGCGCCGGCTGGGCGGGAGGGCTCCTCCAGCGCTCCGGTGGCGGCGTGCAGGGCGACGTCGCGCCACTCGTGGTAGGTCGCGCGGGAGATGTCGTGCTCGGCGCAGACCTCGTCGATGGAGCGCCCGCTGCCGGTGGCGCTGAGCACGACGTCGAGCTTGTGGCGGCCATCGATGATGCGCGTGCGGCCCAGTGCCCGCGGACCGGCGGGTGAGGGCTCATCGCGGACGAGGCGACCGCCGCGGAAGCTCGCCGCGGCGATCACCATCGCGGCCGCCACGAGGACGATGTCCTTGACCACGTACTGGCCTTCGAGGGTGGGCGCGCCGTAGGGACCGGAGAACAGCCGGCCGGGCAGCAGCACGATCGGCGACAGGATGCCGACGAGCTCGCCGACCAGGAGATAGACCGCGATCCGCATCCCGCGGGCGCTCATCAGCAGCAGGCCGATCGTGCATTCCAGGGTGGCGATCAGGATGACCGCCGCACTGCCGGGCACGAGCCCCAGGAAGAGGATGTCCGACGTCGTCTCGGCAAGGTTCTGCGCCGGGCTGACCCCCGGGAAGTACTTCAGGACGCCGAAGGCGAAGAAGGTCGCGCCGAGGCTGACGCGCAGGGCGACGATGCTGTAGCGCACGAGCAGCGCGTGCACACGATTCTCGCCCCGCATGAAGGTGTCCCAGAGGGAACGCATCGGGTGTTATGCGGGGTCTGACGGCGAGCGATTCATCGGCGCGGCGAGTTCTCGAATTCGGAGGGCGACGAGGATGGTCGCGGCGAGCACGGCGGCGAGCTCGACGTTCGCGGCCAGCGGGACGGCGGCGCGCAGCGTGGGCTCGGAGGAGTTGAACAGCACGCCTGCGCGGGCGCTGGCCAGCGACGCGAGGGCGGCCACGCTCATTACCGCGACGCCGCGGGCAAGGAGCACGGCGAGGTGGACGGGGGCGATTAGCCCTTCTTACGACGGCGTGTGGTCCTTGGAGGTCGCGGACGCTCGCGCGGGCCGCGATCGTCGAGGTCCCGATCATCCGCCTCGGCCGCTCCCCGTCACCGATCCGCCTGGCGAACCGGTGAGGCGCGGGTCCTCCCCGGGCGACGAGCGCTCACCCCTGGGCTCCCCGGATGGGCGCGACCTGGTCGACGACCGGCTCGTTGCGGGTGAAGGCGACCGTCGGGCAGTTGATGACGAACCCGCCGGCGCCGTAGGGCGCGCCGAGCGGGCCGGTGAGCAGATCGGGTCGACGGGCCGCGAGGTTGAGGATCTCGTTCTCGTCGTCCTGGCGCTTGTTGAGCTTCTCACGCACGGCCTTCTTCGTCCACTGACCGATCTGAGCATCCCAGAGCGGGCTGTAGGCATTGGCGTGCCGCGGGTCGGCGAGCGACGGGAAGTCGCCCAGGACGTTGAGCGTGTCGCCCTCGTGGTTGGCGAGTGTGTTGATCAGCCGCTTGTTGGCCAGGCTCGCGTCCTCCGACGCCCGACCGTCCATGATCAGGTGCCCGAGGCCCTGCGCCTCGGGGTTGTCCCTGCCGGTCTGGCCGTTGGTGAACAGAAAGATCCGCTCGCGCGCAGAGCCGAGGAAGTCGTCGCCTCCCAGCAGCGAGGCGTTTTGCAGGGCAGGCACGAAGACGGCGCGCTCGAGGGTCGCTCCCACCGCATCGGAGCTCTCGGTGCTGAGGTAGAAGATCTCCTGACCCGCTTCGCGCCCCCGAACCAGCAGGAGCTCCGCGGTCCCGGGCTTGAACTGGCCCGACGGCGTGCCCGCGGGCGCGGCCGGAGGCTTGATCGACAGCAGCCGGTCGGAGGTGTTGGTGTGGTGTTTGACGTCGAACGGGCCATCGCCGGTCGCGATGATCGGCGCGTTGTAGACGACGTTTGAGCCCTTGATGCGGATGAAGGGGCTGTAGTTCCGGCCGGCGACCGCGCCCGGCTTGGCGTTCGCGGGCGGGAAGGCGTTGCTGGGATCGGCCGCCGGCCCGGGCCGCAGCTCGCGCCTGGGCTTGAAGTTCGGGATGCCCTGGAAGTGAACGACGCCCTCCCCGAACGCGTTCTTCTTCAGACCGGTCAGGGTCACGTCCTGCACGCAGCGGGGGCACCCGATGCCCATGTTGGCGAGTTTCGGCGAGAAATTGACGTCGAGGTCGTGGGCAAGGCCGAAGTCAGAGGACTCGGTGAGGATGTACCAGACGGTCTTGCCGCGGAACTCACCCTTGTGCAGCGGCATCGTCACCGAGCTGTGGGTCAGGTCGACACCCAGCGCGCTCTGGAGGACGACCTTGCTCTTGGGCAGCAGCTTGTCACCCTGGGGAGCGAAGCGCGGGGGCGGCGACGCGCTGCGCTCGCGGATGAGCGCTTCGCTGGGTGTGCCACCGGCTGCGGCTTGGGCCGTGCCGGCCGACGAGCTGCCGCCGCCTCCGCACGCGCTCAGCGACACCGCCGACACCAGCGCCGCCGCGAACCAGTTGCGGCTGTTACTCATGACCATGAAAGCACCTCTCCCCTGCGACGCCGAAACCGGATGGGAAGATGATTACCGCGATCGGCACGTAAGCACGACGAGGATCGGTAACCAGGTGCTTGCACTGCTGAGGTCGCCGACGCTTAACCGGCCCCGGTGCGCGAGAGCCAGCCGCTCGTGTTCGAGCTACCGTCCTTCATTAGCAGCCCTAACGACGCTGACAGGACCATGAACAGGCCGGTCGCCAATTGCCCGGAGACGCCGGCCTGGGCAGACTGGCTAGACCAGGCACCGTCCGGGAGGCGCATCGTGGGATTGGCACGCACCGCCGAGGCGGTCGGCCAGGGGTTGGTGGTGCAGGGCGCCGCGCAGACCGCGGCGCGCTTCCCCGAGATGATGGGGATGTACAAGGGACCGCCGCCCGAGTTCTCCTCCGAGCAGTTCTATGAGACGACCACAGGGTGTGGGCATCCCCAACCTTTCATCGCCGACGGCAGTGTGATGCCGACCCAGGGAAGCGCCAATCCGGCATTGACGACCATGGCCACCGCCTCGCGGCTCGCCCAGCGGCTGGCAACCAAGCGCGCGGCGCCCGCGGGTCGTCCGAGCGATGGACCGAGGAGAGGCTCATGACAGGACGGCTGCACGACAAGGTTGCGCTGATCACCGGGTCGGACTCCGGGATCGGGCAGGCCTCGGCGATCGGGTTCGCCAAGGAGGGCGCGGACCTGGTGGTGCACTACCTCGAGGACGAGGACGGGGCCGATCACACCCGCCAGGCCGTGGAGGAGGCGGGAAGGCGGGCGATCGTCGTGCAGGCGGACATCACGGACGAGCAACGGGTCGAAGCGCTCTTCGGCGCGGCGATCAAGGCCTTCGGGACGGTCGACATCCTGATGAACAACGCCGGCGTGGACGCGTCGGGCGCAGCGGTGTCCGATCTCTCGACCGAGGTGTTCGACAAGGCGATCAAGGTCAACCTGTACGGCGCTTTCTTCTGCTGCCGGCGCTACGTCCAGCTCCGGAAGGACGACGGCGGCCTGGGCGGGAAGATCATCAACGTCACCTCCGTGCACCAGGAGATCCCGAACGCCGGCGGCGCCGACTACGACTGCTCCAAGGGAGCGCTGCGCAATCTCACGCACGTCCTCGCCCTGGAGTTGGCGCCGCTGAGGATCAACGTGAACAACCTCGGGCCGGGGATGGTGCTCACGCCGTTCAACCAGGCGGCGATCGACGACCCCGCGCTGCTCGACGAGCAGGTCCGGAGCATCCCGTTCAGGCGGGCCGCGGAGCCAAGTGAGATCGCCCGGCTCGCGGTCTTCCTGGCTTCTTCCGACAGCGACTACGTGACCGGCTCGACGTACTTCATCGACGGCGGACTGATGCAGAACGTCGGGCAGGGAGCGTGAGCTCGATCGGTGCGGGGGCGACGCCGGTGAGCGCCGCGGGCAGCTCACCCGACTTCTCGCCCGACGAGATGCCGATGGAGATGCACCGACTGCGCCGGCGCCTACTCCAGATCGGGGCGCTGGTGGTGGTGGTGGTGGTGGTGGTGATGCTGGTGCCGGGCTTGGGCGACGTGCGGAAGCGCCTCGAGTCGGCGTCGCCGGGTTGGCTGGCGTTGGCCGCCGGGCTGGAGGTGCTGTCCTGCTTGGCGTACGTGGTCGTCTTCCGCGCTGCGTTCTGCGCACGGATGACCTGGCGCATGAGCTACCGGATCGGCATGTCGGAGCTCGGCGCCGCTTCGGTGCTTCCGGCGGGAGGCGCGGGCGGCCTGGCCCTCGGTGCCTGGGCTCTCCGGCGCAGTGGCCTGCCGCTCGAGCGCGTGGCCCGGCGCACGGTCGCCTTCTTCCTGATCACCAGCGCGGTCAACTTCGCTGCCGTCATCCTCGTCGGCGTCGCGCTGGCACTCGGACTCCTGCCCGGGACCGGCCGGCTGCTATTGACCGTGGGGCCCGTGGTGCTTGCCGTCGGCGCCATCCTCCTCACCCTGGCCGCGCCCCGACTGACCCACCGCCTGGCCCCGGGCTGGTCGGCCCCCGGCCGCGCGAGGCGCTTGCGTACCCTGGCGCGGGCGCTTGACGCCACGGGCGACGGGATCGGCGAGGCGGGAGCGCTGTTGCGCGCCGGCAACGCGCCACTCCTCGGCGGGGCGATCGGCTATCTCGCGTTCGATGTCGCCGTGCTCGCCGGCTGCTTTCGTGCGTTCGGTGTCCCCCCGCCGATCGCCGGCCTCCTGCTCGCCTACCTCGTGGGCCAGCTCGGCTCGCTGATCCCGGTGCCCGGGGGGATCGGGGGAGCCGAGATCGGACTCGTCGGAGCGCTCGTGCTCTACGGGACCCCGGCCGCCGTCGCGGCGGCCGCCGTCCTGGCGTACCGCACGGTGCTGCTGGTCGTACCAGCCGTGCTCGGCGGCTGGGCGTTCCTCCAACTGAAGCGAAGCCTGCGCGATGAGGCGGCGGCCCGGATCCCGTGCGCCGACGACCTTCCCGCGCAAACAGTCGCCCGGGCGGTGTAGCTCAGATGGCTGCTATCGACGACTATGGGTTCCTGTCGGATTGTCATTCGGCCGCCCTCGTCGGTCGCGCGGGCTCGGTCGACTGGTGGTGCGTGCCGCGCTTTGACTCCCCGTCGGTGTTCGGGCGCCTCCTGGGCGCCGACGCCGGTCATTGGTCACTACGCCCGACGGCGGGCTTCGAGGTTGCGCGCCGGTACCTACCGGGCACGCTGGTGCTCCGCACGTCGTTCACGACCGCGGGCGGCGAGGTGACGGTCCTCGACGCCCTCGGACTGGAGCTCGGGGCGCGTGGTCATGAGATCGGCCTGCGCAGTCCTCACGTCCTGCTGCGGCGCATCGAGGGAGTCCGCGGCGCCGTTCAGATGGAGACGGAGCTCGCGCCACGCATGGAGTACGGGCTGACGGTCCCCCACGTCGACGGCTCTCCCGACGGGATGGTGGCGCGGGGCGGCCCGGTCCGGTTGGCCCTCGCCGGTCCGGTCGCGCTCACGCCCGGGCTTGGCTGCGCCACCGGGCGCTTCACGGTCCGTGCCGGGGAGCGGGTGGACCTCCGGCTCGACTTCACGCCCTCGACCGAGGTCGGTAGCCGGGCCGACCCGGGAGAGCAGGCCACCCTCGAGGAGACGATCGCCGGCTGGGAGTCGTGGACCGAGCTGCACGACGGCTATCAGGGCCGCCACGCGAGGGCGGTGCACCGCAGCTCGTTGGTGCTGCAGGGCCTCACCTTCCAGCCGTCCGGTGCCGTGGTGGCCGCCGCGACGACGTCCCTGCCCGAGAAGATGGGCGGGGATCTCAACTTCGACTACCGCTACGCGTGGCTGCGCGATCTGAGCCTGACCATTCGCTCGCTGTGGATCGCGGCGTGCCCCGACGAAGCCAACCGGCTGTTCCGGTGGATCGCGGACGCGAGCGGTGCCCTTGGCGACGGGCGCGTCCAGATCATGTACGGCGTGGCGGGCGAGCGCAACCTCGCTGAGCACGAGCTCACCCACCTGCCCGGCTTTCGCGACAGCCGCCCGGTCCGGATCGGAAACGGGGCCTGGGAACAGGTGCAGCTCGACGTTCTCGGGGAGGTGCTGGACGCCGCCGAGCAGCTGCGCGAGCAGTTGGGGGAGCTCGAGGAGCGCACCCGGCAGCTGCTGATCACGCTGGCCGAGCGCGCGGCGGCGACCTGGCGCGAGCCGGACGCGGGGATGTGGGAGGCGCGCGACGAACGGCGTCAGTACGTCTCCTCCAAGGTGATGTGCTGGGTCGCCCTCGACCGCGCCATCCGGTTGGCTCCGCTCCTGGGCGACGACGTTGACCTCGACCGCTGGAAAGAGGTGCGGGAGCGCGTGCGAGTCGCCGTGCTGACCAATGCCTGGAGCGAGCCGGCCGGAGCCTACGCGGGTGCCTTCGGCTCCGATCAGCTCGACGCGTCGGTCCTCCTGCTGCCGCTCGTCCACTTCCTCCCGGCACGCGACGAGCGTATGTGGGCGACGATCGAGGCGATCGAGTCAGAGCTCGGCGACGTCGGCCTCGTCCGGCGCTGGCCGGAGGATCCCATGGGCTTTCTCATCTGCACCTACTGGCTGGTCGAGTGCCTCGCCCTGGGGGGTGAGCTCTCGCGCGCCGAGGCATGGTTCGCGCGGGCCACCTCCTACGCCAACGATCTCGGCCTCCTCGCGGAGGAGGCCGACCCCGACCGACGGGAGCTGCTCGGCAACTTCCCACAGGCCTTCTCGCACGTCGGGCTCATCAATGCCGCCTGGCGCCTCACCGAGCAGGCCAGGGAGCGCGAGCTCCCAGTGCTCGACGTCCCCACGGATCCTACGGCGGAGCGTCGATGAGCTCGAGTGTCCCGGCGCTCGCGCTCGCCACGAACACGCGCCCCGTCCGCGGGTCCACCGCGACGGAGTTGGGCTGGCGGACGGTGGGGAACGACCACCGGCGGCGGACGCGGCCCGTGGTGAGCTGGTAGCCGATCAGGCGGTTGCGGGCGGTCTCGGTGATCCACAGGCGGTCGCGTGCGGCGTCGAGTGCGATCCCGTAGGGCGCGCCGGGGGCCGCGAGGCGTCCGACGACGCGCAGCTCCGGCTCGGTGGCGAAGACGAGCACCGCGTCGCCGCGCGTGTCGGCGACGTAGGCCTTCCCGTCGGGGCCGGCGACGATGTGCGTCGGTCCCGCCCCCGCCCGGATCCTCCCGATCAGGGCGCGGCGCGCGGAGTCGTAGATCAGCAGCTCGTCGGAGGCGACGGTCACGACCCCGATCCGGCGGGGACCGAGGGCGGCGACCCCGCCGGGCTGGACACGGGCGGGGAGCCGGTGCACCACGCGGGGCGGGCGGGACCGATCCACGACGGCGACCGTGTCGCCCTTCTCGTTGCCGACCCACAGCAGGCCGTCGTCGGCCGGGGCGGCGTCGTGGGGGTGGAGCCCGGCCCGGACCGTCCGCACCCGGCCTCCCCGCAGCGGGGCGAGCGCGAGCGTGTTCGCGAGCTCCGCGGGCACGAGCACCGGGCCGCCCGGCGCGGCGAGGGCGAGGTGCCGGGCGCCTGCGGGCAGGGGCACCTCCCGGACGACCTTCCCCGTCCGTGCGCGCACGAGCACGAGTCGGGCGGGCTCGCGGACGGCGACCGCGACGAGCCCCGTCGGCCCGTCGGCCACCACGCCCTCCGCCCCGGCGCCCACCGCGACGACGCGCCCCGACGGACGCTCGCTGGGGACGGGGGCGCGGGCGGGCTCGGCGGCGGGCGGCAGCGCGCTCGAGGATCCGCAGCCCCCGAGGACGAGCGCGACGAGCGCCGCCCGGCGCATCATCTGACCCGGCGCACCAGGTACACGACGCCGGACACGAGGAACAGCGCGAGCGTGATGAGCAGCCAGTCGCGCGCGTAGCCCGCGGGGCGATGGCCGAGCGCACGAACGAACGTCACGTCGTTGAGCCCGAGGATCGGGGGGAAGTAGACGAGCAGCAGCAGGCCGGAGAGCGCCGCGGGCACGCGCAGGTGGTTGACCGCGCGCGGCCCGAGCCGCCCGCCCCCGAGGCGGTCGAGCCCCGCGTAGAGCGGAAGCAGGACGAAGTCGTGGAGCAGGACCGCGGCCAGCAGCCAGACGAAGATGCTCGCCGCCTTCTGGGCATTCAGGAGCTGGAGCACCGCGTAGCCCGCCCACGCGAAGAGGAGCACGTGGCCGAGCAGGTGCAGCGGCGAGG
>JBBSGJ010000031.1:0-17403 GCA_038254195.1 Solirubrobacterales bacterium | reverse complement strand
GGCATCGAGCGGGATCTCGAGGACGACCGTCCCACAAACCCGCGCGGCCTCGCGGAGCAGGCCGACCGGGTCGTACACGTGCTCGCGGCGAGCAGGCTGCCGTCCCCGCAGCCCACGTCGAGGAGCCGGCCGCGAGGCCGGCCCTCAGCGTCCGGCGCGAGCGCGAGAACGTGGTCGGCCTTGGCCCGGGCGCTCAGCTCCCGCCACGCGGCGAAGCGGCGGCCCTCCTCGCCGCCCCGGGAGTAATCGCGCTCGTAGTGCGCGCGCAGAGGACCCGAGAAAGGGCGCGGCGCCCTGCACCCCCCGCCGCCGCTCAGTGGACGGCGGCGGTGCGGCTGGTGAAGCCGTTCCTCGTCGTCACCCGCCAGCGGTCCCGCGGGCCGCCGCGGAACCGCGGCTCGACGTAGCCGCTCGCGTTCGTCCGCTTCGTGGCGACCTTCCGGAACGGGCCCCTCCCGCCGGCCTGGCGCAGGAAGGTGACGGTCTGCGCGCCGCCGGGCCGCGCCTGCGCCCACACGCGGACGAAGCCGCGGCCGGAGTTGGTCGGGAAGATCCCGAGGCGGTAGGCGTTGAAGAGCGGCTTGCGCTTGCCGCTGTAGTACCGCAGCCCGGTGTTGTACTCCGGGCGGGCCTTGGCATCGTCGAGCTCGTACTGGCTGACGGCGACGACCCGGGGGTTGCGGTACTGGATCCAGTCCGACCAGTTGACGTACTCGGCCTGCTTCGCGGGCGACGGGGCGCGACGGTCGGGCGGGTTGGACTGGAAGCCCATCTCGGTGTCCCAGACGTTCATCCGGTTCGTCCGCCCGCGGCGGGCGGCCGCGTCGAGGATCCTGGAGAGGCCGCCGATGGTCGCGACGGAGACGCCGTCACCCGGGTCCCTGAAGTTCGGGGGCGCGAGCGCCGCGTTCGTGTAGGGGTGGATCGCGAAGCCGTCTGCGGTCACCCGCTTGAAGCTCCGGCAGCCTCGACTGCGCGCCGCGCGGCCCGTGTAGGGGCGGAGCTTCTTGTTGAGGCAGAAGAACTCGCGGACGAAGAAGAGCGGACCCTCCGCGGTGCCGTGGTTCGCCGTGGCTCGGGGGGCGAGCTCGCCGAGGAGCACCTTGTCGTGGCGATGCCCGGGCACGGCGCGCAGGGCCTTCTGGCCGGCGACGAACAGCACGCGCCAGTCGCGCGCCGTGGCGTTGCGCTTGCTCTCGATGCCGAGGAAGTACCGGAGGTTCGGCTCGTTGAGCAGCGACCAGAGGTGGACCTGGCGATAGTGCTTGACCGTCGAGCGCACGAACCGCCCGAAGTCCTTCGTCGTGGGGATCCGCTTGCGGTCGGTCAGCGAGAGGAAGGGCTCCATCCCGCGATTCACCGTCCCGTTCACCGCGGCGTCGAAGTTCCCGAACCCGAACTTGCTGAGCTTGTCGCGGACGATGGTGATGCGGATGGTGTCGGCGCCCAGCTCCTTCATCGTGGTCAGCGCCTCCTCGCGCGCCGCGGGTCGTTGGCAGTGCCGGTCGCCGGAGAGCTGCACGAGCAGGCAGTCGTCCTGGAAGACGGAGCGCATCTGGGGGCGGGCGTCGGCGGCGACGGGAGCCCCCGCGGCGAGGCTGGCGGCGGCGAGGAGCGAGAGAAGGGCGCGGGTCATCACGTCTTCAACTCTAGGACGCGGTCAGAGTTGCGGCCGAACGCCGTTGACCGGAGCGACCGCTAGCCTCGCCGCGCGGGTGAAGCTCGTGATCCAGAAGATCTACCTGCGCCGCGCGACCCCGCAGATCCTCGGACGGCCCGCCACATGAGGCGCTCCTACCGCGTCGGGGCGAAGGTCCTCGGGCTCGGCGTCGGGCTGAGCGGGCTCATCACGTTCGCGTTCTTCGCGCTGGCCTCGCACTCGCTGGAGCCCGTGGCCTACAAGCGAGTCGCGCTGCTGTGGTCGATGGCGTTCATCATCGTCACGGTCATCTACCGGCCGATCGAGCAGCTGCTCTCGCGCACGATCGCCGAGCGCGGCGGCGCTCCAAGCCTCAAGACACCGCTGGCCATCCAGGGCCTGTTCGCCCTGATCTTCCTCGGCCTGGCCATCGCCTTCCGGCACAAGATCCAGGACGACGCCTTCGACGGCTCGAGCGGGCTCTACATGATCCTCCTCATCGCGGTGATGGCCTACGCGGCGTCGTACTTCGCGCGGGGCTGGCTGGCCGGGCACGGGCGCTTCGAGCTGTACTCGGGGCTCGTCACGCTCGAGTCGACGTCGCGCTTCCTGTTCGTGCTCGCGGTCGCCCTCGGCGTGTCCCACGGCCAGGTGGCGGTGGCCTTCGGCATCGCCGCCGCGCCGCTGCTCTCCCTCGCCGTGGTGCCCTGGGGGATCGCGTCGCAGCGGACGCCCGACTCCGGGGTGCCGCGGCTGCGCCGCCGCCACGCTGCGCAGTTCGCCGGGGCGGTGCTCGCCATCCAGCTCGCCGAGCAGGCGATGATCAACGCCCCGGTCATCGTCACCGAGGTCGTCACCCCGGCTTCGGAGGGCGCCCTCGCGGGCTACGTGTTCAACGTCCTGCTCATCACCCGGGCCCCGCTCGTGCTCTTCCAGGCCATCCAGACCACGCTGCTGCCCTACATCGCGGGGGGTGGCGACGAGAAGAAGGTCATCCGCGCCACGGTCGGGCTGGTGACGGTCTTCGCCGGAGCGGTGAGCCTCTCGCTCCTCGCCGTGGGGCCGACGGTGATGCACGCCGTGTTCGGCCCGGGCGGCGAGTACGCCCGCCTCGGCCTGACGCTCGTCGGGCTCGGCATGGGCTTCCACCTGGTGGCCGGCACGCTGAACCAGGCCGCGCTGGCCCGCCGGCACTCCGCCCAGGCCGCCGCGGCGTGGGCGCTCGTGGCCGTGCTCTTCCTGGGCTGGGTCGCGGCGCCGGTCATGCCCGACCTGCTCATGCGGGTCGAGGTCGGCTACTTCGGGGCCGCCGCCATCCTCTGCGCGCTGCTCTCGGCGCTCTACCGCCGGATCTCGAGCGAGCCGATCGTCGGGCCGGCCGCCGACATCGTCGAGCCGCTCACGACGCCGGCGTCACCGAACGGCGCGAACCGCGCTCCGGTCGGACGCGTCTAGCGCCCCCCAGAGAAACCCTCAGCGCAGCGAGCGCAGCGCGGCCAGGAAGGCGAAATAGGAGGGAGCGGAGGTCACCCGACCGCGCCGGTAGACGCGCAGGCCCGCGTAGTCCCACAACCCGTGCTGGTAGGCCGATATCCACGTGTAGACGTAGACGCCCGAGATGACCAGGCGCCGGCGCTCACGAGCCAGAAGTGGGAGCACCTTCCGCAGCGAGCTCGCCGCCTGGGGCTCGGTGAGGCAGAACGAGCACCACAAGGGCAGTCGCGTGTGCCCCCGCGCGCCTGGCCGGCGAAGCCCGCCAGCATGACCTTGGCGCCCGTGTCCTCGGCCCGGATGCCCTGGGCGGCGGCCTTGAGCAGCTCCACGTAGCGCGCGGGCCAGTTCTGCGTGTGGGGCATGTAGAGCTCGTGATCGGGCTCGTTCCAGACCTGCCAGGTGCGGATGGGGACCGGGATGACCTCCGGGTGCTGCTGCCAGAGCACCCCGTCCGGGCCGTAGCGCCGGACGGCCAGGCGCAGGAACGCGCCCAGGTCCGCCGCGTCGCGCGGCAGAACGACTTCGTCATCCGGGTTCTCGGCGAGGTAGGCCGGCGCTCCGAGCACCACGGGCAGGACGGAGATCCGGCGCCGGGCGGTGCCGAGGACGATCCGGTCGAACCTGCGGAAGTCGGGGCGGCACTTGGCGCAGCGGACCGTGAGGTCGGGCGGCCAGATCACTCGCCGGCCGCGGCGAGGATCGCCCGGACCGCCCCGGCGGCGTCATCGGATCCGAAGACCGCCGTCCCGGCCACGAAGTGCGTCGCGCCCGCGGCGGCGCACGGACCGGCCGTCTCGGCGTCGATGCCGCCGTCCACCTCGAGCGGGAGCTCGGGGCCGATGAGCTCGCGCAGGCGCCGGAGCTTGTCCAGCGAGTGCGGGATGAAGGGCTGGCCGCCCCACCCCGGGTTCACCGTCATGCACAGGACGAGGCCGATGAGGTCGAGCAGCTCGGACACCGCCTCGGCCGGCGTGGCCGGGCAGAGGGCGAGGCCGGGGCGGCAGCCCGCCGCGCCGATGGCCTGGAGGGCGTAGTGAGCGTGCGGAGTGGCCTCGACGTGGACGGTGATCACGTCCGCCCCCGCCTCCGCGAAGGCCTCCACGTGGCGCTCGGGGCGCTCGATCATCAGGTGGACGTCGAGAACCGCGCCGGCGTCGTGCACCTGGTCGGCGAGCCCCTTGACGATCTGCGGCCCCATCGAGAGGGCGGGGACGAAGTGCCCGTCCATGACGTCGACGTGGATCCAGCGGGCACCGGCGTCCAGGACCGTGGCGACCTCGCCCTCGAGCCGGGCCGGGTGGGCGGCGAGGATGGAGGCGGCGAGCTCGGTCATACGGTCTGGAGCATGGAGCCCTGGCAATGGTTGCAGGTCATGATCGCCGTGGAGGACATTCTGACGATCGTCGAGTGCTCGCCGCAGTTCGGGCACACGGAGACGAGCTCGAAGCGCCCGAGGCAGTTCACGCAGCGGTAGCGCCCCGGCATGTTCGTGGGCCGCAGCCACGGCTCGCGGCAGCTCGGACACGGTGGCCCGGGGCTCCAGACGGGGTCGGCCACTCGGGCGAAGCCTAGGCCAGGCAGCCGACGAAGAACCCCTCGGTCTGATCGCGGTGCGGGAGGATGCGCCGCGTGGACGCCCAGGGGCGCTCGGGCTCCTCGGCGCGCGAGAGCGTGCAGACGGAGTAGACGAGCGTCCCGCCGGGAGCCAGGGCGCGCTCCCCGGCGCGGAGGATCTCGTCCTGCAGGGCGGCCAGCTCCCCGATCCGCGCGGGATCGGCGCGCCAGCGCAGGTCGGGCCGGGAGCCCAGGGTGCCGAGTCCCGTGCACGGCGGGTCGACGAGCACGCGGTCGAAACCGGCTCCGACGACCTGGTCGCGCGCATCGGCCTCGAGGATGCGGACGCACGTCGCCCCGGCCCGCGCGACGGTCTCCCGCAGTGCGCGCGCCCGGGAGGGGTTGTGCTCCACGGCCACGACCTCGCCCGCGTCGCCCATGAGCGCCGCGAGGTGCGTCGTCTTGCCGCCGGGCGCGGCGCAGAGGTCGAGCACGCGCTCCCCGGGCCGGGGCGCGAGCGTGCGGGCCACGCGCATCGAGGCCCGGGACTGGGGGAAGACCGCGCCGTGCTGCCACTCGGCGGACGCCCACGCGTCCCACGGCCCGTCGAGCACGAGCGCCTCGGGCAGGTCGGGGTCGGGATGGGCCGGGATGCCGGAGAGATCGAGCGGGCGCAGCGGGTTGACGCGCAGGGCCTGCTCGGGGGGCTCGTTGACCGTGCGCAGGAGCGCCCGCGCCTCCTCCGGACCGAGCTGCTCGAACCAGAGCTCGGCGAGCCAGTCCGGGACGGAATGGGCGAGCGCCGCCTCGCGCGCGGTGCCGTCTCCGAGCTCGGGCCTCCCCTCGCGGGCCGCCCGGCGCAGCACGGCGTTGAGGAGCTTCGCCCCGCGCGGCGAGTCGCCCTTGACGAGCTCGACCGTCTCGTGGACGGCGGCGTGGGGCGCGACGCCGTCGAGGAAGCCGACCTGGAGCAGACCGAGCTCGACCGCCGCCCGCACGACCGGCTCGAGGCGCGCGACGGGCCGGCCGGCCAGCTCCTCGGCCCATGCGTCGAGCGTCCGCCGTCGCTGGACCGCTCCGTAGGCGAGCCGGGTCGCGAAGGCGAGGTCCCGCCCCGCCAGGCCCGCCCGGCGCGCCTCGGCGTGGAGTGCCCGGTCGGCGTAGGCGCCCTCCTCGGCGACGCGCCGTACGACGCGCAGCGCGACAGCGCGAGCCGGATCACGGGGGCGAGTGGCGATCCACCCACCGTATGCGTCGCCGGATCGCCACTCGGCGACTTCCGAGCGCCTACGGTCTGGCCCATGCCGCTCAACCACGTCGCGCTGACCGTGAGCGACCGGGAGCGCTCCGCCGCGTTCTACGGCGCGCACTTCGGCCTCACCGCCCGAGTCCACGACGATGCGCATCTGCTCATCCTCGCCGACGAGGACGGGTCCCTCCTGGCCCTCTCCGAGGGCGCGCCGCCGGCCGCGCACCTTCCCCGGACGAACCACTTCGGCTACCGGGTGAAGGCCGGGGATCTCGTGCGTACCGGGCGAGCGCGTCTGCGCGCCGCGGGGGTACCCGAGACCGAATGGCAGGACGACGGCGGCTTCGTCCGCGTGCAGGTGACCGACCCCGACGGCTACCGGGTCGAGCTCTTCACGTACTGAACCGCCGCGCTGCGCGGAAGTGGGGCCCTAGCCCGGCTCGGCGAGCGTCGCGCCCCACTCGGCGGCGGGGACGTCGCGGAGGAACTGCGAGAACTCCCAGCGGTGGCCGTCGAGGTCTTGGGCGATGTACTGGCGCAGCCCCCACGGCCGGTCCTCGGGCTCCATGGGATCGTGGCGCCCGCGGCCTGCGCCCGGGCGCAGTGCTCGTCGACGTCCTCGACGAAGGCCACGAGGAGCGAGCTCGCCCCCCCGAGGGCCGGGGGGTGGGCATCTCGTCGGTCGTAGGAGTGCGCCATGGGGGAGTTCTAGCGCCGGCCGCGCAGCCAGTCGGCGGCGGCCATCGGGCGCTTACCGGGCGGCTGGACCTCGAGCAGGTCCAGGGCGCCGTCGGTCGTGCCGAGTCGCGCCCCGTCGAGCTCCCCCGGCGCGGGGCCGGCCGGCGCGGGGCGGGCGGCGCGGACGCCGAGGCGCTCGCCGTCGAGCGCGACCCACGCGCCGATGTGCGGCGTGAGCGCGCGGACGCGCCGGTCGAGTGCCGCGGCGTCCTCCTCGGCCGGGCGTAGCTCGCGGTCCTCCGCCCCGATCTTCTCGGCGTAGGCCACCCCATCGGAGAGCTGCTCGCGCCACGCCGGGCGCTCCGCCAGCGCCCGGACGAGCAGCTCGCCCCCGAGCGTCGCGAGCCGCGGTGAGAGCGTCCCGTAGGTGTCCTGCGGGCCGATCGCCTCGTGGCCCGCGAGGGCGACGGGCCCGGCGTCGAGCTCGGCGACGAGGCGCATGATCGACACCCCCGTCTCCTCGTCGCCCGCGAGGAGCGCGCGCTCCACGGGCGCCGCTCCCCGCCAGCGCGGCAGCAGCGAGGGATGGACGTTGAAGATCTCCCACGCCGAGAGCAGGGGCTCGCGGACGATCGCGCCGTAGGCGCACAACGAGAGCGCGTCCGGACGGGCGGCGGCGATCGCGTCGGCCGCCGCGTCGAGACGCTCGGGCGCGAGCACCTCGATCCCGTGCTCGCGGGCGGCGTCGGCCACGGGCGGCGGGGCGAGCCGTCGGCCCCGGCCCCGCGGCCGAGCGGGGCGCGTGACCACCAGCGCCACCGCGTGCGCCGAGGCCACCAGGGCGTCGAGAACCGTGACCGCGAAATCCGACGTGCCGAGGAAGACGGTCCTCAAGCGGCGCGGCTCTCATGAGCCAGCGTGGTCTCGCGCAGGGCGCGGAGGGCCTCCTTGCGGGCCGGGCGTGGGATGCGGTCGAGGATGAGCACCCCGTCGAGGTGGTCCATCTCGTGCTGGATCACCCGGGCCTCGAAGCCCGAGGCCTCGATGAGCAGCGGCTCGCCGCGGGCATCGCGCGCCCGCACCCGGACGTACACCGGGCGCTCGACGTCCACCAGCACCCCGGCGAGGGAGAGGCACCCCTCCTCGGCGGCCTCCTCCTCTGACCCGCGCCACTCGAACTGGGGGTTGACGAGGGCGACGGCAGCGGCCTCGGGCCCGGGCCGGTAGACGAGCAGGCGCCGCAGGCGGCCGAGCTGCGTGGCGGCCAGTCCCACGCCGAGTGCGTCCCGCATGAGTTGTCCCATCTCGTCGACCTCGGTCCGCAGGTCCTCGTCGAAGTCCCCGACGGGACGGGCGGGCGTGGTGAGGGACGGGTCACCCCACTGGCGGATGCGCGCCAGCGCCGCCTGCCGGCGCGCGGCGGTCTCCGGGTCGAGGCGGGGAGGCTCCTCCTCGGTCTCCTCGGCCTCCTCGGGCTGCTCGAGCTGCTTCTCGGCCATCGGCAGGAGACTCTACGCCCGGCTCAGACCGGATCGACGTCCACCGAGATGCTCGCCGCCCGGCCCTCCCGCGTCCCCGCGACGGTGCGCACGGCGCCGTCCACGGCGGCGATCGCCGCCCGGCGGTCCTCGGCCTTGACCACGAGCTGGGAGCGCTCCCGGCCGCGCAGGCGGAAGAGCGGCGCGGGCCCGAGAACCTGGGCTCCGACCGGAGCGATCCGCGCGCGCAGCGCCTCGGTCGCCGCGAGCGCCGTCGCCGCGTCGGGCGCTCCGCACACCACGCGGATGAGACTCGCCCACGGCGGATAGCGCAGCACCCGCCGGCGGGCGAGCTCGAGCGCGAGGAAGCCGTCGGCGTCGTGGTGGGCGGCGAAGGCGATCGCCGGGGCCTCGGGGGCGATCGTCTGCACGAGCACCCGGCCGCCCCGCGGGCCGCGGCCCGCCCGCCCCGCGAGCTGCGTGACGAGCGAGAACGTGCGCTCCTCGGCGCGGAAGTCCGGGAAGCGCAGGGTGGCGTCCGCGTCGACCACGAGCCCGAGCTCCACGTCGGGGAAGTCATGGCCCTTGGCGACGACCTGGGTCCCCACGAGCACGCCGGTCTCCGCGCGCCCGAAGGCCCCGAGCACCGCGTCGGCGGCCACCCCGGCGTCGAGCCGGAAGACGGGCACGTCGAGCGCCTCGCCCAGCTCCGCCTCCAGCCGCTCCGTGCCCGCCCCGTGGCGCGCCACCGACACGCCGCCGCACTCCTCACAGCGTCGCGGCGCCGGCTCGGCGTGGCCGCAGTGGTGGCAGGCCAGCCGCCCCGCGGCCCGGTGCAGGACGAGCGCAACATCGCACTGCGGGCACTCCCACACGTGCCCACAGGTCCGGCAGGACAGGAAGTTCGACCAGCCGCGACGGTTGAGCAGGACGATCGCCTTGCGGGCGTCCCTGAGGGCGGCGCGGGCCTCGGGATGCAGCGGCGTGCCGGCTGCGCGCATGTCGAGGATCTCGACGGGCGGGAGCGGCCGGTCGTCCACCCGGCGGGGCAGGACGAGCCGGCGCAGGGCGTGCGCGCTCTCCGGCCGCGGCGTCGCCGAGCCCACGACCAGGGCGGCCCCCGCGCGCGCGGCCCGCCACGCGGCGACGGTGCGCGCGTCGTAGCGCGGGTCGCCCTCGTGCTTGTAGGAGCCCTCGTGCTCCTCGTCGACGACCACGAGCCCGAGGTCGCGCACGGGAGCGAAGACCGCCGAGCGCGGGCCCACGCAGACCCGCGCCTCCCCCCGGGCCAGCCGCTGCCACTCGTCGAAGCGCTCCCCGTCCGGGAGGCCCGAGTGCAGGACGGCGACCGTGTCGCCCAGCCGCGAGCTGAAGCGGCTCACCGCCTGGGGGGTCAGGGCGATCTCCGGCACGAGGACGATCACCCCCTGGTCGCGCGCGAGCGCCCGCGCCGCGGCCCGCAGGTAGACCTCGGTCTTCCCCGAGCCGGTGACGCCGTGCAGGAGGAACGTCCCCGCCTTCTCGGCCTCCAGCGCCGTGAGCGCCGCCGCCTGGGCGGCCGTCAATGCGGCCGGGGCGGGCGCGGCGCCGAGGGACGGGGCCGGCGGGCGTCGCGGCAGCTCACGGCGCTCGAGCGCGACCAGCCCGCGCGCCTCCAGCCGGCGCAGCGCCGCCGCGCCCCCCGGGAGCTCCGCCGCGCGGCGCGGGCCACCCCCCAGCGCCGTCAGCAGTCCCTCCTGGGCCGGCGTGAGCCTTCCCTGCGCGGGCTTTCCCGTCCTCACGGCGACGAGCCCGAGCTTCGCCCCCCGGCCCGCCGGCGGCGCGACGAGCGCGAGCGCCCGCGCCGGCGTCGAGCAGTACTCGTCGGCCATCCACAGCGCGAGCTCCACCAGGTCGGGCGGGATCCCCGGCGCCAGCACCCCGAAGGGCTCGGCGAGCTTCTCGGGCGGCACGTCGGAGGCCTCGGCCAGGCCGGTCACCACCCCCGGGACCCGTCGCCCCCCGAACGGAACCTCGACGCGCGTGCCCACCACCACCCCATCCCCGAGCGCGCCGAGCCGGTAGTCGTAGGGCCCGCGGACCGCCCGGGCGGTCGTGAGCGGCTCGATCCGGGCGATGCTCGCGGTCAACGCCTCTCAGATAGCAGATCGGCGGCCGCGTGGACCGGGCGATGCGGGGTGGCGGCGAGGCCCCCGCCGCCACCCGTGCCGCGGGTCAGCCCGGCCCCGCCGTCAGGCGCTCGGCGAGCCAGGCCACGAGCGGCGCGTAGCGGTGCCCGATATGACCGTGGCCGCCCGCGAAGAGCTCGAAGCGATGGGGGACTCCGGCCTCCTCGAGCCGGCGGTGGAGCATCGCCGTGCCGACGTGGAGGTTGTATTCGTCCTGGAGCCCACACTCGAGCGAGATCCCGCGCAGCCCGCGCAGGGCCTCGAGGTGATGGGGCAGCATCCGCACCGGGTCCCACGCCAGCCACCGCGCCCAGACGTCCTCGCGCAACGAGCCGTCGACGAGCTCGAAGGGCAGCTCGGGGCGGCCGTCGGGCCCCGGGGAGTAGCAGGCGCTCATGGCGATCGTGTTGATCGCGGACATCGCCGCCGGGGAGGGCCGGGGCTGCTCGAGCATCCACGCCCAGAAGGCCTCGATGCTCCCGTGCTCGCGGAGCATCGCCCAGGTCGCGGGAAGCTCGGGGAGGTAGGCGTACTCGAACCCCGCATCGCCGGCCACGTCCCCCAGTGCGCCCCAGACGTCGGGGCGCAGCATCGCCAGCACGAGCGCGCCGTAGCCGCCCGAGGACTTCCCCTGGACGGCGCGGCCCGAGGACGCGGGGATGGTGGCGAACCGCTCGTCCACCCAGGGGACGAGCTCGTCGCACAGATACGTCGCGTAGCGCCCGGTTCCCGCCGAGTCGATGAACTGCGACCCGCCGTACGCCGTCCACGCGTCGGGCATCGGGACGACCACCGGCGGGCACTCCCCGGCGGCGATGAGCCGGTCGACGTCCTCGGGGAAGGACGTCTGGAAGGCGCTGCGCTCGCGCCACTGCGGAGCCTGCCCGGTCAGCCCCTGGAGGCTCCACACCGCCGGGTAGGGGCCATCGTCCGGCCAGCCCGGGGGCGTGTAGACGAGCAGGGGCCGCGACGCCGGATCGCCCAGCGGGTTGTCCCGCAGGACGGCGCTCGTGAATGTCAGCTCGTGGAGCCGACCCGCGAGGTCGCGCCCCCACGGGTCACGGCGCGGGGGGAGGATCAGCGGGGGACCTCCGTTCCGATCCAGTCCTGGGCGACCGATTCGGACAGCGTGCTCACGGGATCGACAGTGTGATCTCCGCGCGGGAATCGCGCTGCCCACCAGCCGCCCGGAAGCCGACGGCCCGGATCGGCCCGAGGTCGCGCGCGAGCGCGGCATACCGGGGATCCGCCGCGAGCCCCGAGCGTTTGGCGGCGAGGAGGAGCGCCTTGAGGTCGGCGAACGCCACCGCCGCGGAACGGGGAGCTCGCGGACCGACGGTTTCCTCGAACAGCGGCTGCTGGTCGGCCCGGGCGTCCGTGCGCGCGAGCGCCCGGAGCAGGCCGAAGTCCGTGGTGAGCGCGACGCGGCCACCCCCCACCGCGTAGTCGAGCTCCACTCCGGGACCGAGGCGCAGGCCGTAGGCGGTGAGCCCGGGCAGGTGCCGCTGGGTGAACGTCGGCGAGACCCCGGCGGCCTCGGCTCCGGGAGCGACGAGGGAGATGAGCGGCCCCTGCAGGCGCGCGAGGGCCTCCCGGGCGCGAGCCTCCGAGCGCACCCGGGCGACGAGCAGGACGGCGGGCCCCTGGGGCCGGGCGTAGACCGCGAGCGCGGCCTCGCCCGCCAGCAGCGGCGCGACGTCCGCTCCGAGGTCGAGGCCCGCCGCCGCGAGGCGCGCGAGCAGTCGACGCGGCAACAGGCTCCCGACGAGGCCGGGCAGCGCGCGGTTCAGGCCGGCGACGTCGACCAGGGCGCTGACCGGCCCGGGGAGCGTCTGGGGCAGGGTCTCGTCGAACACGGAGAGCGGTAGCCCACCGGGAACGCCCGGCCCGCCGGACAGCGCCCAGTGGACGCGCAGCGACGCGGCGGCGTCGTGGGCGGTCAGGGAGAGCGCGACGCCCTGGAGCCCCGGCTGGTCAAGCGACGCACCCGCGAACCCGAGCGCCCCGCCGCGGGGCGTGAGCAGCCGCCGGACCCCGCCCGCCGTGGCGTAGACGTCGGCGACGCGATCGCCGGGGGCGCCGTCCTCGGCGCGGCTGAACACCGGGTCGTCGGCGAGCGCCCGCCGGCGCCCCGCCTGGGCGTCGAGGGCGGCCCGCACCGCGTCCGGGGGTCCCAGCAGCAGCCAGGAGCCCGAGAACGCGTAGGACTGCGTCCCGAAGAGCTCGAGGCGCACGCCCCCGTAGCGCTGGGCCCCCCGGGGGCGCCCGAGGCGCTGGAGGAACTCGCGCGCTCCAGCCCGATCGGAGACGGCGAGGACGATGACGCTCGCGGCCCGCGTGGGGGACACCCCCACCAGCGCGGCCGCGGCCTCCTCGCCGAGCCACGGCCGCACGTCCCGGGCGAAGTCGACGCCCGTCCCGCGCCCGAAGCGCCCCAGGGCGGCCTCGGCCGCGGGCTGGGCTCGCGCGAAGGCGGGGAAGCGCCGGGCCAGGCGCAGGGCGCGCTGCGTGCCCGGGCGTTTGGAGCCGGTCAGCGCGTGGACGTAGATGAGCGCGGAGGCGGGGACGAGCTTCGCGGCGCCGGCCGGCGCCGCGTCGTCGCCGCCCGGCGCGAGGAGCCCCTCCGCCAGCGCGACCACGAGGACCAGCACCCCGGTGAGGATCGCCACGCGTGTGCGGGGGTGCCTCATCGGCTGCGCGCCCGGCGCTCTGACCGGGTGGGTGGGGACCCGATCCGCCGCTCGGAGCGCTCCACGAAGTCGATGATGAGCGGCACCCCCTCCATCCCGAAGTCGCTGCGCAGCCGGTTCTCGAGGAAGTACGCGTAGTCGCGGGTCACCCGGTTGCGCGAGTTGACCTGCACCGAGAAGCGCGGCGGTCGCTCCTGGGTCTGGCTCATGAAGATGAGCTTGAGCCGGTGGCCCTGCTTGGCCGGGGGCTGGCGGGTGGCCACGAGCTCGGAGAGGAAGCGGTTCAGGCGCGGGGTGGGGATGCGGTGCGAGGTCCGGTCGCCCAGCGCGATCGCCTCCTGGAGCAGCCGCCGGATGCCGCGGCCGGTCGTCGCCGACGCGGTGTGGACCTTGGGGCGGAGGCGGAGCTTCTGCATCGCCTTCGCGCGCTCGAAGTCGAGATCCACGTCGGCTCCTCCGACATCCCACTTGTTGAGCACGAGCGCGGTCGCGCACCCGGCGCGCATCGCCAGCTCGCCGACGCGCAGGTCCTGGGCGGTGACGCCGTCGCTCGCGTCGCAGACCACGAGGGCGACGTCGGCCCGCTCGGCCGCCCGCTGGGAGCGCAGCGCGGTGTAGTACTCGATGGACTCCCCCACCTTGGACTGACGGCGCATCCCCGCGGTGTCGACGATGACGAGCCGCCGGCCCTCGAACTCGAGCGGGAGGTCGATGGCGTCGCGGGTCGTCCCCGCCACCTCCGAGACGATGACCCGCTCCTCGCCGAGAAAGCGGTTGACCAGCGAGGACTTGCCCACGTTGGGCCGGCCGATGATCGCCAGGCGCACCTGCTCGTCGTCCTCGTCGTCGTCGGTCTGGTCTCCGAGGAGCGCCACCACGGCGTCGAGCAGGTCGCCCGTGCCCAGGCCCTGGGCGGCGGAGACGGCGTGCGGCTCGCCGAGGCCGAGACCGTGGAACTCGGCCGCCAGGGGCAGGTCGCGCACAGAATCGCACTTGTTCGCGGCCACGAGGACGGGCAGCGGCGACCGGCGCAGCTCCTCGGCCATCTCGGCATCGCCGGGGCGCAGGCCGGCGCGGGCGTCCACGACGAGGACCACCACCCGGGCGTCGGCGAGCGCGGCGCGGACCTGCTCGCGGATGAGCCGCGCCATGTCGCCCGGGTCGGCCTGGTCGACGCCGCCCGTGTCGATGAGGGCGAACTCCCGGCCGTTCCACTCCGCGCGGATCTCCTTGCGGTCGCGCGTGATGCCCGAGGTCTCGTGGACGACCGCCTCCCGCGAACCGGCGAGGCGGTTGACCAGCGAGGACTTGCCGACATTGGGATAGCCGACGACGGCCACCTTTCCGATCACCCCATCATCTTGCCGATCGTGGCTTGAGCATCGCCACGACCTCTCCGACGACCTCCGCGAGCGACAGCCCCGTGGTGTCGAGGGTGACGGCGCCGGGGGCGGCGACGGAGGTCGTCCGGCCGTGGCCCTCGTCGCGCGCGTCCCGGGCGGCGAGGTCGGCGAGGACCTCCGCCGGGTCCGCCCCGAGGTCCGCCGCCCGCCGCCGGGCGCGCTCCTCGGGCGACGCGGTGAGAAAGACCTTGAGCTCCGCGCCGGGCGCGACGACCGTGGCGATGTCGCGGCCCTCGGCGACCCAGTCTCCGCTCGCGAGGATCTGCCGCTGGCGGGCCACGAGCGCGGCGCGGACCGCGGGATCGGCCGCGGCGCGCGAGGCGTCCTCGGAGGCCTGCGGGGTGCGGATCTCCGCCGAGACGTCCCGGCCGTCGAGCCGGACGGCGTCCCCGAGCTCGATCCGCGCTTCGCGGGCCGCCTGTCCGGGGCCGACGCCCCGCTCGCGCGCGGCGAGCCCGACGGCGCGGTACATCGCTCCCGTGTCGAGGTAGGTGAAGCCGAGCGCGGCGGCGACCCCCCGGGCCACGCCGGACTTCCCGGCGCCCGCGGGCCCGTCGATGGCGATCACCACGGCCGCACGAGGCTCGCGACGTCCTCGGCGAAGCCGGGGTAGGAGACGCTCGCCGCCTCGGCGCCGATGACCTCGACCCCCGAGCGCGAGGCCAGCCCGGCGACGGCCCCGAGCAGTGCGAGGCGATGGTCGCCGCGCGCCTCGAGGACGCCGCCCTCCAGCCCGCCGTCCCCGCGGACGACGAACCCGTCCTCCGTGGCCTCGATGTCGGCCCCCAGGCCGCGGAGCCCCTCGACCACCGAGCTGACGCGGTCGGACTCCTTCAGGCGGAGCTCCGCGGCGCCGCGCACGACCGTCGTCCCCTCGGCGAAGCACCCGAGCAGGGCGACGAGAGGGAGCTCGTCGATCGCCAGCGGGACCTCGTCGGCGCTCACCTCCGTGGCCTCGAGCGGGCCCGCGGTCACGTCGAGGTCGCTCACCGGCTCGTCGAGGCCGTGCTCACCCACGGGCTCGAGGTCGCCGAGGACGATCCCGCCCATCCGCTCCACGATCCGCAGGAATCCCGTGCGCGTCCAGTTCACGCCCACGTCGCGCAGGACGATCCGGGAGCCGCGGACGAGCAGCGCCGCGGCGATGAGAAAGGCGGCGGAGGAGAGGTCGCCGGGGATGCGCTCGCCGGCAAGCTCGAGCCCGTCCACGCGACGGACCTCGACGGCGCTCCCGCGACGGAGGACGGGCACCCCGGCGCGGCCGAGCATGCGCTCCGTGTGGTCGCGGCTGGGGATCGGTTCGCGGACGACCACCGGCTCCTCGACGGTGAGCCCGGCGAGCAGGACGCAGGACTTCACCTGGGCGGAGGCCACGGGCAGCGTGTAATCGATCCCGCGCAGGGGGGCGCCGTGGACGACGAAGGGCGCGAAGCGGCCGTCCGTCGCCTCGACGATCGCGCCCATGGCCTCGAGCGGGGCGGCGATGCGGTCGACCGGGCGCCGGCGGATGGACTCGTCGCCGTCGAAGCGCCAGGTCGTGCCCGGAAGCTGGGCGAGCCAGCCCGGCAGCAGGCGCATGAGCGTCCCCGCGTTGCCCACGTCGATCCCCAGCGTGGGCTCATCGGGGTGGCGCAGGCCGGTCCCGCGCACGATGAGCTCGTCGGGCTGCTCGTCGACGACGGCGCCGAGCATCCGCAGCGCCTCCAGCGTGCAGTTCGTGTCGGCGGCGTCCAGGTAGTTGGCGATGCGCACGGGCTCGGAGCTCATGGCCGCGAGCAGCGCGGCGCGGTGCGAGAGCGACTTGTCGGCCGGGGGGGCGACCGAGCCGCGCAGGGGCCCGGCGGGAGCGAAGTTGGTGTTCACGGGCGGGCCACCGTGAAGCCGAGGCCGCCGACGAGCTCCTGCGCCCGGGCGGCGGGGGCGTCGCCGGCGATCCACAGCGCCACGGAGCCCGAGCGGCCGTCCGGGGCCGGGTAGAGCGCCATGTCGGTGATGTTGACGCCGGCGCGGCCGAGCTCGAGGGCGAGCGACGCGATGACCCCGGGCTGGTTGGACACCCGGATGCGCAGCTCGTGGACCGGACCGCCGGTGAGGCCGGCCTCGAGCAGCGTCCGGCGGTCCTCCCGGGCGCCGTCGTTCCAGGCCGTGATGCGCTCCCCGTCCCGGGCGGCGAGGGCGTCGCGCACGGTGGTGAGTCGGGCCACGGTGTCGTCGATGCGCTCGACGAGCACGTCGGCGTTGGAGAGGTAGATGTCGCGCCAGATGGCGCTCGAGGCGCCGGCCACGCGCGTGGCGTCGCGGAAGCTCGGGCCGGCGGCGGGGACGGGGTCCTCGGCGGTGACCTGCGCGGCCTGGGCCACGAGGACGTTGGCGAGAACGTGGGGCAGGTGCGAGACGGCGGCGAGCAGGGCGTCGTGGCGCTCGGCGTCGAGCGCCTGGGGCCGGGCCCCGAGGCCGGAGACGAAGCGGTGCAGGCGCTCGAAGTGCACACCCGAGGTGGTCGCGGTGGGCGTGAGATACCAGGTGGCGCCGTCGAACAGGTCCTCGCGGGCGTGCTCGACGCCGGCGGTCTCGGCACCCGCGAGGGGGTGGCCGCCGACGAAGCGCGGGTGCGGATGGGCGGCGACGACCCCGCGCTTGGTGGAGCCGACGTCGGTGACGACGGTCTGGTCGTCGCTGGCGACGAGAGCGGCGGCGACGACGTCGGCGAGCACTCCCACCGGTGCAGCGACGACCACCGCGTTCGCACCGCGCACAGCCTCTTCGAGGGAGGGAGAACGGTGGCCCACCGCGCCCTTCTCCGCCGCCCGGGCGAGGGCCCCGGCGTCCGGGTCCCAGCCCGCGACGTCGGCGCCCAGCCGCGCGGCGGCGGCCAGGCCGACCGAGCCCCCGATCAGGCCGACTCCGAGGACCGCGACGCGCACGCGAAGGACCCTACGGTCGCGGGGGGGGGGGGGGGGTGGGGTGGGGGGGGGGGGGGCCGGCCCGCCGCCCCCCCCCCCCCGGCCCCCCCCCCCGCCCCCCCGCCCCCCCCGCGGCGGGGGGGGGGG
>JBBSGJ010000030.1:0-17574 GCA_038254195.1 Solirubrobacterales bacterium | reverse complement strand
GCGGTCACGGAGGCTTCGGCTCGACCGGCCAATGACCGACGAGGAACTCGACCGCTACGCCCGCCACATCGTCCTCCCCCAGGTCGGCGGCGCCGGGCAGCAGCGATTGACGGCGGCGCGGATCGCGGTGGTCGGCGCGGGCGGCATCGGCGCGGCAGCGATACCGGCGCTAGCGGGGGCCGGCATAGGCAAGCTGACGATCATCGACGACGACACCGTCGACCTCTCCAACCTCCAGCGGCAGGTCATCCACACGACCGATCGCGTAGGGGTCCGCAAGGTCGACTCCGCCGAGGAGTCCATCCACGCGATCAACCCGGACGTGGCCGTCGTCAAGCACGCCGTGCGCCTCGACGCGACGAACATCATGGACATCCTCCCGGGCTACGACATCGTCGTCGACGGCCTGGACAACTTCCCCACGCGCTACCTGCTCAACGACGCCTCGGTGCGGCTGCGGATCCCCGTGGTATCGGCCTCCATCCTCGGCTTCGACGGCCAGCTCTCGGTGTTCAAGCCCTACGACGGGCCGTGCTACCGCTGCCTGTACCCGGAGCCTCCGCCGGCCGAGCTCGCCCCGAGCTGCGGCGCCAACGGCGTGCTCGGCGTCCTCCCGGGCACGATGGGGCTCCTGCAGGCCACCGAGGCGATGAAGCTCATCCTCGGTCAGGGCGAACCGCTCGTCGGGCGCCTGCTGCTCTACGACGCGCTCTCGACCTCCTTCATGGAATTGAAGGTGCGCCGTGACTCCGACTGCCCGATCTGCGCGCGCGATCCGGGGTCGATCACCGACGAGGAGATGGGCGTGTTCCCCGACTACGAGGCGTTCTGCGCCGGCGCCGGCTGAGCTGATGGCCACCGTCAAGATCCCGCCCGTCCTGCGCCCCTCCACCGGAGGAGAGCGCGAGGTGGCCGCGTCCGGGGCGGACGTCGGCGCCGTGCTGCGCGCGCTGGCCGACCAGCACCCCCAGACCCAGGGCCAGCTCTTCGCCGGCGACGGGGAGCTCAACCGCTACGTCAACGTGTACCTGAACGACGAGGACGTCCGCGTCCTCGACGGCCTCACCACGCGGGTGGGGGAGAGCGACACGCTCGTCATCCTGCCGGCGATGGCCGGCGGGTCCTAGTCGCTCCCCTTCACTACACTTCCTGAAGTAATGCCGGAGGTCCTGCTCCCCAACAAGCCCTGTGGGGGTCGCTACGGCGACATCGTCCAAGCCATCGGCAACACGCCGCTCGTCGAGCTCAAGCGGATGTCGCCGAAGCCCGGCGTGCGGATCTGGGCCAAGCTCGAGTCGCGCAACCCGACGGGCTCCGTGAAGGACCGCGTCGCCCGCGCGATGATCGAGGACGCCGAGGAGAAGGGCCTCATCCGGCCCGGGCAGACCATCCTCGAGCCCACCAGCGGCAACACCGGGATCTCCCTGGCGCTGATCTGCTCGCGCAAGGGCTACCCGCTCAAGGTCGTGATGCCGGAGAACGTGACGCCCGAGCGTACGCAGCTCCTGGAGATGTACGGAGCGAGCATCGTCTACTCGGAGGGAGCCAAGGGCTCGAACGGCGCGGTCGAGCAGGCGCTCGCGATGGCTCAGGACGACGCGTCCTACTACATGCCCTACCAGTACGGCAACGAGGCCAACCCGCTCGCCCACTACAACGGCACGGCGCTGGAGATCCTCGAGGAGCTCGACGAGGTCGCGGCCTTCGTGGCCGGCCTGGGGACGGGCGGGACGCTCATGGGCAACGGGCGCCGCCTGAAGGAGGAGCTTGGCGACGCGGTGAAGATCGTCGCGGCCGAGCCCATGCCGGGCGAGCCAGTCCAGGGCCTGCGCTCGCTCGACGACGGGTTCATCCCGCCGATCATCGACCTCTCGCTCCTGGACCGGAAGATCTTCGTCACCAACCGCGACGCGATCCTGTGGACGCGCAAGCTGCTCGACGAGGAGGGGCTCTTCGCGGGCGTCTCCTCGGGGGCGATCGCCCGCGTTGCGCACCGCATCGCGGGGGAGCTCGACGAGGGCAACGTCGTCTTCATCGTCTGCGACGACGGCTGGAAGTACCTCTCCTCGGGCATCTACACCAAGCCCGTGGACGAGATCGCCGACCTCGAGTCGACGGTCTGGTGGTGATCCGCCCGCCCCGCTGGGCCGCAGGCCCCCTTACACCCAGAGCCTGAGGGGGCGATCATGGAGTGGACCGAGGTCCTGCCGGACCCGGCGACACGCAGGGCGTTCCTCCGCACGTCGGGGGTGACCTTCGTGGGCGGCTCCGCGACGTTCCTCGTCGCCTGCGGCGATGACCCGAAGGAGACCCGCGCCGGCCCGGGCGGCGGCGGCGGGACCAGCGACGTCGACATCCTCAACCAGGCGCTCGATCTCGAGAACACGGCGATCGCGGCCTACACCGCCGGTGCCAAGCTGCTCACGGGGGAGGCGCTCACGATCGTCCGGAAGTGCCTCGGGCAGGAGCAGGAGCACGCGGCGGGGCTCGAGCAGGCGATCAAGCAGATGGGGGGCACGCCGCACGTGCCCAAGCAGAGCTACGCGGAGGTCATCGGCGATCCGAAGTCGCAGGCCGACGTCCTCAAGCTCGGGAACGTGATCGAGAACGCCGCGGTGCAGGCGTACGTGGGGGCGATCCCGAGGCTCACCGATCCCAAGCTGCGGGCGACCGCGGCGGCGATCGTGACCAACGAGGCCGAGCACATCACGCTGCTGCGCCGCCTGCTCGGGTTGACCCCGGTCCCCTCGGCCTTCGTCGACGGGACAGAGGCGTAGAGCCGTGGCTCCCGAGCGGCTGGTCATCCACGACGACGCCGATGTCCCCACGTCGCAGATCGCCGAGTACGAATCCACCCGCCGTGACCTCCTCCGGCGCGGTATCGCGGTCGGCGGCGCCACCGTGGCGGCCTCGAGCGTGCCTCTGCTGCTCGGCGTGCGCAACGCCTTCGCCCAGGTCGGCGGGGACAGGGCGATCCTCATGAGCGCCATCGGCCTCGAGCAGGTCGCCGTCTTCGCCTACCGCGCGGCGATCGGATCGGGCGCGCTCGCCCCCGCCACGAAGAAGGTCGCCAGGCGGTTCAAGACCCAGGAGCAGGAGCACGCCGACGGGCTGAGAACGGCCCTCACGGGGATGGGCGGCACGGCCCCCGCGGCGCCGCAGAGCGTCGGGGAGGTCGACAGAGCGCTCGGGTCCCTCGGGATCCGGACGCCCCTGGGGTCGCTGAAGCACCAGAAGCAGATCCTGATCTTCGCGATCGAGCTCGAGACGGCGGCGGTGGCGGCGTACTACGACGCCCACCAGAAGCTCGAGAGCCCGAAGCTCCTGACCACCGGCGCCCAGATCATGGCCAACGAGGGACAGCACCTCGTGATCCTGCGCTCGGCGCTCGGGCGCGACCCGCTGCCCAACGCGTTCGAGTCGGGCGAGGCGTCCGCGTGATCGCCACTACTGTGTCTTCCACCTCTTCATGGAGGGAACGGTCTCGCGAAGCAAGGAGCGGATTTCAGTGTTCGGACCCCAGATCGGACCGATGGAGATCATCCTGGTCCTCGTGATCGCGCTCATCGTGCTCGGGCCCAAGAAGCTGCCCGAGGCGGGCCGCTCGATCGGCAACGGCTTGCGGGAGTTCAAGGACTCCATCTCGGGCGCCTCGAAGCACGACGAGGACCCCGAGCTCCACGCGTAGCCTGCGCGGGGTGATCCTGCCCCGCGCGGTCCACGACGAGATCCTCGCCCACGCGCACGAGGACGCGCCGCTGGAGTGCTGCGGGATGGTCGGGCATCGCGACGGCGTCGCCGTCCGCGCGGTGCGCGTGCCCAACGAGGCGCGCAGCCGCAGTCGCTTCCAGATGGAGGGGCCGGAGCAGCTGCGCGCCTGGCAGGCCCTCGAGGACGGCGGCCTCGAGGTCGCCATCTACCACTCGCACACGGTCTCGGCGCCCTATCCGTCCGAAACCGACAAGAACTTCGCCCGCCTGTGGCCGGGGACGTTCTGGCTCATCGCTCAGACTCAGGAGCCCGCCCACCTGCGCGGGTACTGGATCGAGGACTCGGACGTCCGCGAGGAGGAGCTGGAGCTCGGGTGAGCCCGCTCGTGTGTCCGCGGTGCGCCGAGAATCCGGTCCCGCCCACCTTCGAGGAGCGCTTCTGCGCGGCGTGCGGGATGCCGCTCGTGCACGCCGGACCGTCCGTCGCGCCCGAGCCCGACGAGTCCGGTGCGCGGGCCCGGAAGATCAAGCCCCAGCTCACGGAGGGCGACCTCGTCCGGGTGGCCGGGGGGCGCAACCAGGCCGAGGCGGAGTTCATCCAGGGGATGCTTCTCGAGGAGGGCGTGCCGAGCGTGCTGCGGCGCACGGCGGGCTTCGACGTGCCGGACTTCCTCGCCGCGGGGCCGCGGGACGTGCTCGTGGCGGAGTCCGGCGCCGCTGTGGCGCGGGAGGTCCTGCTCGAGGCCGAGCTCGGGGCGAGCGACGGCGTGGTCGCGGGGCCGCGGCCGGGGCCGCTGCTCGCCGGGCTGCTCGCAGCGGTCCTCGTGGTCGCCCTGATCGCCTGGATCGGGACCCAGCTCGTCTCCTGAGTCACGGCCGACGCACGAGGTGCGCGCGCCACGCCGCCTCCGTGTGACTCAGAGGCCGGCCGGCGAACGCCTCCTCGAGCACGGTGCGGGCGTCGTCGCGGGCCGGTGGCCGCTGGGCGAGGGCGAACGCGGCGTCGACGCCCGCCTCACGGGCCAGAAGATCGAACACGGTCCCCCCGAGCAGCGCGGCATCGGGGCGGGCCGGCGGGAAGGCGGGCGCCGGGCCCTCACGCAGCCGGCGGACGATCGCCGGCCGCGCGTGCTCGACCTGACCGCCGAGCCACGCCGCCGCGCCCTCGAGCAGCCACGCCCACCGCAGCCCGGCGCGCAGGCGCCGGGGGGTCGGGGGCGGCGGCAGGGCGGGGTTGACGTGGGCGACGGCCAGGCGGGCGTAGAGGGCGCGCGGCGCGTGCAGGAGCATCTCGAGGGAGGTGGACCCGCCCGCCCCCCCGGACGCCCGCTCGCGCAGGACACGCGGCGCGAGCACGTCGAGCCGGCCGGCCGCGACGGCGCCCACCCGGTAGCGCCGGGCCGCGGGCGCGTCGAGGCGGCGCAGGAGAGGCAGCGCGGGCTTCGAGAGATCCAGGGCCGCCGCCGAGCGATGGAAGACGACGGACACGTCGCCGGGGGTGGCGGCGAACCGGCGGTCAAGCGCGTCGCGGAGACGCTCGAGGTCCTCGAGCGTCCGGGACACGTCCTCCGCGTCGGCTGACTCGTGGCGGGCGCGGAACGAGGGGGAGACGGACTCGACCCAGGCCACGGCGCAGAGGACGGTAGGGGCACACTGTGCCCGTGCTCCGCGCGCTCGCCGACCACGCCGTCGCCCATCCCCGGCGGGTCCTGGTCGGGGCCCTCGTCTTCTTCCTCGTCGCCGCCGGGCTCGGCGGCCCCGTGGCCGGACTGCTCTCGGATTCGGGGGCGTTCGAGGTGCCCGGGTCCTCGAGCCAGCGCGCGGTCCGAAGCATCGAGCGCGCCACCGGGCGGGAGGCGGAGCCGGGCATCATCGCGCTCGTCCGCACCCCCGGCGGCGCCGGCGCCGCTGCGGGCCGGGCTGCCGCCGCCCGCGTGGCCCGCACGCTGCGCGGCGATGCCGGGATCGCGGTCGTCGCCCGGCGCCCCGCCGTCTCCCGGGACGGCCGCCGCGTGGCGCTCTTCGCCTCCCTGAAGGCGGGTGCCGGGGAGCACGGCGTCGTCGCTCGGCTCGACGCGCGCTTCGCCCGCGACCCCGGCGTGACCCTCGGAGGCGGGGCCGTGGTGGGCCGGCAGGTGGGTGACCAGGCGAACGTCGACCTGGGCACGGCGGAGCTCCTCGCCTTTCCCTTGCTCGCCGCGCTGTCGCTGCTGTTCTTCCGCGGGGCCCGGGCGGCGGCGCTGCCGCTGTGCGCCGGGCTCGTCACCGTCCTGGGGACGTTCCTCGTGCTGCGCGCCGTCAACACGGCCTACTCCCTGTCGGTCTTCGCGCTCAACGTGGTCATCGGGCTCGGGCTGGGACTCGCCATCGACTACTCGCTGTTCCTGCTCTCGCGCTTCCGCGAGGAGCTCGCGGCGGGGGCGGCGCCGGACGCCGCCGTCCGGACGACCATGACCCACACGGGCCGCACGGTGATCTTCAGCGCGCTGACCGTCGCCGCGGCGCTGTCGACCCTCGTCCTCTTCCCGCAGCGCTTCGTCAAGTCGATGGGGATCGGGGGCGCGGTGGTGGCGCTCGTCGCCGCGGCCGCGGCGCTCGGACTCACCCCGGCGCTGCTCGTGCTCTGGGGCCGGAAGCTCGCACGGGCGCCGCGGGAGCATGCGGGGCGCTGGGAGGGGATCGCCCGGATCGCGATGCGGCGCGCGGGCCTCGTCGCGATCCTCACCACGGTCGCGATGGTCCTCGTGGCGCTGCCGGCGCTGCGGGTGGAGTGGGGTGGGGTGGACGCCTCGGCGCTCTCGACGAGCCACTCGGGGCGCCAGGTCGCCGACGCCCTGGCCCGGGACTTCCCGCGCGACGACTCGAGCCCGGTGACCGTCGTCGTCCACCGCGCCTCCGGCCCGGGGGTTGCGGCCTACGCGCGGGAGCTCGCCGCCCTGCCCGGTGCGCTGCGCGCCTCGCCGCCGGCGCGGCTCGCGCCGGACCTGTGGCGGATCGACCTCGCGGCCCCCGGCACGACGACCGGCCCGCGCGCGCAGCGACTCGTCGCGGCGGTCCACACGTTGCCCGCCCCCGCCCCGGTCGACGTGGGGGGCGGGGCGGCGTCGTTCTTCGACCAGCGCGCGGCGATCTCGGCCCGCGTTCCGCTCGCCCTCGGCGTCCTCGTCGTCGCCACCCTCGTGCTCCTGTGGCTGATGACGGGCTCGGTCCTGCTGCCCCTCAAGGCCCTGGTCATGAACCTCCTCACGCTCGGGGTGGCCACGGGCGTGCTCGTCCTCGTCTTCCAGGACGGCCGCGCGGAGGGTTTGCTCGCCTACACCTCGCAGGGCTCGATCGAGCAGTCGGACTTCCTCGTGCTGGTGGCCGTCGGCTTCGCCCTGTCGACGGACTACGGCGTGTTCGTGCTCAGCCGCATCAAGGAGGAGCACGACGCGGGGCAGAACGACCGCGAGGCGGTGGCCCACGGCATCGGTCGCACGGGCGGGCTGATCTCCGCGGCCGCGTTGCTGCTCGCGGTGGCCATCGGGGCGTTCGCCACCTCGCAGCTCATCTTCCTCAAGGAGGTCGGGGTGGGCGCGCTCGTGGCCGTCCTCGTCGACGCCTTCGTGGTCCGGGCGCTGCTCGTCCCGAGCCTCATGGCGCTGCTCGGGCGGGCGAACTGGTGGAGTCCGTCCGCCCTGCGCCGCCTGCACGCGCGGGTCGCGCCGGCCCCGGCCTAGCGATCGCGAAGCCCTCCGGACCCTCAGGCGAGGGCGGGCTGGCGATCGCCGGCCGCGACGATGGAGGCGATCTCGTCCGAGGCGCGCTCCCACTCGGAGTCCGAGAGCACCGGCGTACCCTCGAAGGGCAGGTCGCGCGCGAGCTCCAGCCAGGAGCGACACCCGCCGTACTCGTCCTTGACCCGGACGGTCACCGGGCGGGGGATGCGGTAGGTGCGCAGGAGGATGACGTGGAGGGGATGGCGCCGCTTCCAGGCCAGCCGCTTCTCGGCGTAGTCCGGGGTCCAGACGTAGTAGGGCGACAGCGCGTCCACCGCGCGGCGGTCGGTGACCGTGAAGTGTCCGGACACCTCGGCCCAGGCGCGGATCCGCACGCGGTCGGGCTGGGGGATGCCGCCGTCGTGCTCGAGCGCGCCCTCGGGTGGCTCGCCGTCGGTCCACACGCCCTCCTCGAGCGCCCGGGCGAGCTCGGGGCGGTGCGAGGCGCGCACGAGGTCCGTGCGCTGGTGGTCGAAGGTCGGGTAGAGGAAGAAGCGCTCGTGGTCGAGCCGGAAGTGCTTGCCCTCCTCTCGGATCCCTCCCTTGCGCAGGGTGACGAGCTGCTCTCCCTCCGCGAGGGCGCGGACGGTGACGGCCCACTCCTTGAACGCAATCGGCATGAAGGCTCTCTGATCGGTGGATCCGGGACCGATCCGGCGTACCCGGCGGCAGATGCGGAATCGTACGCGACAGCCGGCCCTACGCCAAGGGCAGTTATCCGCCCAGTCGCCGGCCGGCGAGGCCCTCCACGGCCTCGAGGAGCGCGGCGAAGTCCTCGTCGCCCCGGCCGCGGGCGACCGTGGCCAGGAGGAGGTCCCGGGCCTGGGCGGCGGCGGGGAAGGGGACGCCGGCGCGCTCGGCCTCGGCGAGGCAGTGGGCGACGTCCTTCAGCATGTGGGCCGCCTTGAACAGCGTGGTGTAGTCGTGTGCACGCATTGGCGTCGCCTTGAGTGCCAGCATCGCCGAACCTCCCGAGCCGGCGCCCATGACCTCGACGAGCGCGTCGAGGTCGAGCCCCTCGGCGTCGGCCACGAGCAGCGCCTGGGCGAGGGTGGCGGTGTTGGCCGCGGCGACGGAGTTGTTGATGAGCTTGATTCCCTGCCCGTGGCCGAGCGGCCCGGCGTGGACGATCCGCTCGCCCATCGCCGCGAGCAGAGGGCGGGCGCGGGCGACGTCCTCGGGCGCGCCGCCGGCCATGATCGTCAGGGTCCCGTCCTCGGCCTTCGGGGAGGAGCCGGTGACGGGGGCGTCGACGAAGGCGATCCCCTGCGCGTCGAGGCGTGCGGCGATGTCCCGCGCCGCGGCGGGGGCGATCGTCGAGCAGTCGACGCACAGCAGCCCGGGGCGGGCGCCGGCGGCCACGCCCTCGGGGCCGAGCAGGACCTCCTCGACCTGCGGGCCGTCGACGACCATCGTCACGAGAACGTCGCAGGCCGCCGCGCACGCCGCCGGGGAGTCGGCGACCTCGGCGCGGTGCGCGGCCGCCCACGCCAGCGCGGTCTCCGCGGTGCGGTTCCACACCGTGAGCGGGAATCCCGCCCGCACGAGGTTGGCGGCCATGCACGAGCCCATGATCCCCAGCCCGCAGAAGCCGACCCGTTCAGCCATGCCCACCTCCGCCCGGGGTCTCGATCCGCAGGCGCTGGCCGGGCTCCAGCCGCCCGCGCGCCTTGGGCCCGAGCTCCTCGGAGTCGAGGAGGTTGCGGCCGCGGGCGCCGTCCCCGCCGCCCTGCGCCCCGGGCGGGGCGTGGCGGCGGCGCTCGGTGAGCAGGGAGAACTCCATGGGGGCGAGGGCCTCGAGCTCACGCACGACCCCGTCGCCGCCCCGGAAGCGGCCCTCGCCGCCGGACCCGCGACGCACCGAGTACTCCCGGGCCCGGAGGGGGAACTCGAGCTCGAGCGCCTCGACGGGCGTGTTCAGCGTGTTGCTCATGGCGACGTGGACCGCGCTCGGCCCGTCGGCGTCGTGGCAGGCGCCCTGGCCGCCGCCGAGGGTCTCGTAGTAGGTGAAGGCTTCGGAGCCGAGGGTCAGGTTGTTCATCGTGCCCTGCCCGAGGGCGCGGCCGAACGCGCGCAGGACGAGATCGGCGACGCGGGAGGAGGTCTCCACGTTGCCGGCGACCACGGCGGCCGGGGCCCGCGCGTTGAGCAGCGAGCCCTCGGGAGCGAGGACCCGGACCGGCCGGTAGGCCCCGGCCGAGGGCGGGATGTCGGGGTCGGTGAGCACGCGCAGGGCGAAGTAGCAGGCCGAGCGTGTCACCGCCTCGGGGCAGTTGAGGTTGCCGGGGTGCTGCTCGGCGGAGCCGGTGAAGTCGAGCTCGAGCCCGTCGCCGGACACCGTGGCGCGGAGGCGCAGGGTGAGGTCGCCCTCCTCGGCCTCGAGGACGTCCTGCGCCTCGTGCACGCCGTCCTCCATCGCCTCCAGGCAGGCGCGGGTGCGGCGCTCCGCGTATTCGAGGACCTCGACGAACGCCTCCCGGAGCGCGTCGGGACCGGTTCGCTCGCGCAGCTCGAGCAGCCGTCTGGCCCCGGCGCGGTTGGCCGCGAGCTGGGCGCGCAGGTCGGCGCGGCGCTGGGCGGGCTGGCGCATGCCCTCGACGAGGGCGTCGAGGTCGTCGGGGTCGACCGGGCGGGGGGAGATGACGACACCCTCGTCTTCGAGGGTCTTCGAGTCGGCGGGCATCGAGCCCGGGGTGGGGCCGCCGACGTCGGCGTGGTGGGCGCGGCACGCGGCGAAGCCCACCAGCTCCTCGTCGGTGAGGACGGGGGTGACGATCGTGATGTCGGGGAGGTGGGTCCCGCCGCGGAAGGGGTCGTTGAGGATCCAGGGGCGCCCCTCGGAGTGGTCCTCGTGCAGGACGGCGGCGACCGCCGCGGGCATCGCCCCGAGGTGGACGGGGATGTGCTCGGCCTGCATGACCATCTCCCCGTGGGGGTCGAAGAGCGCGGCCGAGGCGTCCCGCCGCTCCTTGATGTTCGCCGAGTGGGCGGCCCGGACAAGGACGGCGCCCATCTCCTCGCAGGCGGCGCGCAGGGCGCCGAGGACGATGCGCAGCTCTACGGGATCCACAGCGTGAGGGCTCCGCTCTCGTGGATCTCGCCCTTCCACCCCGGCGGGACGGCGACCGTCGCCTCGGGCAGCTCGCAGATCGCCGGGCCCGAGACCGTGGTGCCCTGGGGCAGGTCGCCGCGGAGGATGCGGGTGGACTGACGCTCGCCCGCCCAGACGACCTCGCGCTCGGCCTCCTCGACCTCGCCCGCGGCGGCGACGAGCGTGAGCTCCGGGCCGGGGACCGTGGCCGTGACGCGGGCCGTGACGAGTTCGAGCACGCCCTCGGGGTCGCGGTGGCCGTACAGGCCCTCGTGGGCGTCCTCGAAGGCCTCACGGAGGGAATTCGGGTCCCACCCACCTCCCCGGCCGCCGGGCTCCCCGCCGACCGTCAGCTCGAACGCCTGCCCGCGGTAGCGCAGGTCCCACTCCGTGCGCAGCTCGGCCTCGGGCGCGTCGAGCGCGTCGCGGGCCGCCTCCCCGAGCGCCTCGGCGGCTTCCCGGGCCGCATCGGCGGTGAGCTCGTCGCCCGCGAGCAGCAGGGAGCGCTGGGCGTCCCGGCGGCCGGGCGAGACGGCCAGGCCGAGGGCGGAGAGGACCCCGCCGGCGCGGGGGCAGAGCACGCGTTCGGCGCCGAGCTCGGCGGCGAGGTCGGCGGCGTGGAGCCCACCCGCCCCACCGAAGGCGAGCAGTGCGTAGCGGCGCGGGTCCACGCCGCGCTCGACGGTCATCACCCGCAGCGCGCGGAGCATCTCCGCGTTGGCGACCCGGAGGATCCCCTCGGCGCACTCGTCGGGTCCGAGCCCGAGCTCCCCGGCGAGGACCTCCACCGCCCGCCGCGCCGCCTCGTGGTCGAGCTCCACTCCGCCCGCCAGTCCACCCCCGAGCCGGCCGAGGACGACGTGGGCGTCGGTCACCGTCGGCTCCTCGCCGCCACGGCCGTAGGCGGCGGGACCGGGGTCGGCGCCCGCCGCGCGGGGCCCCCCCCCGAGCGCGCCGCCGGGATCGCGCCACGCCACCGACCCGCCGCCCGCGCCGACCGTGTGGACGTCGAGCATCGGCAGGGCGAGGGGACGGCCGCCGACCTCCCGGCCTTGCGTCTCGCGGACCTTCCCGCCGTCGACCACGCAGACGTCACACGAGGTGCCGCCCATGTCGAAGCACAGCGCGTCGTCCACACCTGCCGCCCGGCCCGCGTAGGCGGCTCCCGCCGCGCCCCCCGCGGGGCCCGAGAGAACCGTCCAGCTCGCGTGGCCGGCCGCCGCCCCGGCCTCGACGAGGCCGCCGTTGGACTGCATGATCGCCGGGGCGGGCAGTCCCTCCTCCCCGGCGCGGGTGACCAGCGCGCGCAGGTAGCGGGCGAGCAGGGGGGAGAGGGCGGCGTCGACCTCTGTGGTCGCCGCGCGCTCGTACTCGCGGAACGTGCCGGTCACCGCGTGGGAGAGCGAGACGTGGATCTCGTGGTGGGCGAGCGCCTCGGCGAGCAGCCGCTCGTGCTCGGGATGGCGGTAGGCGTGCAGGAGGACGACGGCGACGGCCTCGGCGCCGTCCTGCGCGATGCGCGCGGCGAGGTCACGCGCCGCTTCCGGGTCGAGCGCCTGCTCGACGCCCTCGGGCCCCATCCGCTCGGGCGCGCCGTAGCGGCGCTCGGGCGGCACGAGCGGCGCCGGGCGCCCTACGCACAGGTCGTACAGCGCGGGGCGGTCCTGGCGCGCGAGCTCGACGACGTCCTCGAAGCCCGCGGTGGTCACGAGCGCGGTGCGGGCGCCCTTGCCCTCGAGCAGCGCGTTGGTGGCCACGGTCATCCCGTGGGCGAAGCGCTCCACGTCCTCGGCGCGCCGCCCCGCGCGCTCGAGCGCCTCCCGCACGGCGGCGAGCACGCCCTCGGACTGGTCCTCCGGCGTGGAGGGGGCCTTCGCGGTGACCACGCCGTCCTGCGTGGCCAGCACCGCGTCGGTGAAGGTGCCGCCGACATCGACCCCGAGGACCATGCCCGGGATTCTCCTCCTACGCCGCGATGGGTGCTGCGTCCTCCGTCTCGGCGAGGTGCTGGTGCGACGGGCAGTAGCCGTTGCGCGGCAGCGGGATGCGCTGGCACGGCGTACCGCGGCGCGTGGTCGCCTTGCAGTGCAGCGGGTTGCCGGCCGCGTCGTAGCCGCTACGGGGCAGCTTGGAGAGATAGTCGTCCGCGCAGCTGACGTAGCGATCGACGACCCGGAGCACGCGATGCTGCGTGTGCACTCCGAAGTGCGAGCGGATGTCGTTGAACAGGGTGCGCGTGGGCCGGGCGAAGTAGGTGCGGTCGAGCGCGAGCCGCTCGACGGTCCTCTCGCAGGCCTTGAGCACCTTCTCGTGCTCGCCGTCGACGATGTCGTGGGCGAGCTCCCGGTAGATGGCACGGCTGAAGCGGTACATCTCTCCCTGGGTCCTTCCTCCCGAATCGGTCCCTCGTCGTGCTTAAACGCACCCAGTGTTGAGGACGTGTTAAGGCGCGACTGATCAGGACCAGCGCTGCGCGAGGGGCGCCTCGTCACCCGTGAGGACGGCGTGGTGCCCATCCCACGCCGGGTCGAGCGCGGGGTGGTCGGAGCGCACGTGGGCGCCGCGGGTCTCCTCACGGTCCAGCGCGCAGCGCGCCACGAGGCGGGCGAGCGGATGGAGGTCGCCGGCGAGCGCGGCGAGGCCCTCGGCGTCGCGCTCGAGCCCGGCGCGTCGCCACAGGGCGTCGCGGGTCGCGGGAGTGGGAGGGGCGAGCGTCGCGGGCGCGGGCGGGGCGGGCTCGCCCGAGGCGGCGGGGGCGGGCTCCTCCAGTCCGGCCCGCGCCGCGCGGGCGCCCCACACGAAGCACTCCGACAGCGAGTTCGAGGCCAGGCGGTTGGCTCCGTGGAGGCCCGTGCACGAGCACTCTCCCACGGCGAAGAGGCCGGGGAGGGTCGAGCGGCCGTCGCGGTCGGCGACGATCCCCCCCATGACGTAGTGCGCAGCCGGCGCGACGGGCACGAGGTCCCGTGCGGGATCGAGGCCGGCCCCGCGCAGCGCGGTCACCACGTTGGGGAAGCGCTCGTGGTCGACGTGGCGCATGTCGAGGTGGACGACATCCTCCTGCGCCGCGACGGCCCGGGCGACCTCGTCGCGCGGCGCGAGCTCGTCCACGAAGCGCTCCCCGCCGCCGTCGAGCAGCGTCCCGCCCTCCCCCCGGACCGCCTCGGTGACGAGGAAGCCCTCGATGCCGGCGATTCCCACCACGGCCGTGGGATGGAACTGGACGAGCTCGAGGTCGGCGAGCGCCGCCCCGGCCGCCCAGGCGATCCCCAGCCCCCCGCCCGTGGCGCCGGGGGGATTCGTCGTCCGCGCCCAGAGCGCGGCCGCGCCGCCCGTGGCCAGGACGACGGCCCGGGCCGTCAGCGTGCGGCCGTCGTCGGCGTCGAGCCCCACACAGCGGCCCTCGTGGACCCGCAGGGCGATCGCGCGGGTGGGCTCCCACACTTCGATCCCGTCGTCCTCGGCGACGTCGGCCGCGAGCTGCCGGGTGACCCGGCGGCCGGTCGCGGAGCCCCCCGCGTGCACGACGCGCCGCTCGGAGTGCCCGCCCTCGAGTCCGAGCGCGAGCCGTCCTTCGCGATCGGCGTCGAAGCGCACGCCGAGGCCGACGAGGTCGTGCACCGCCCCCGGAGCCTCGACGACGAGCGCGCGGGCGGCGGAGGGCCGGACGGCCCCGCGCCCGGCCCGCAGGGTGTCCTCCAGGTGGCGCTCGGGAGAGTCCGGGGCGGCGAGCGCGGCAGCGATCCCGCCCTGGGCCCAGTAGGAGGCCGACTCGGCCAGCGGCGCGGCCGAGACGAGGATGACCCGGGCCCCCTCCCGTGCCGCGCGCAGGGCGGCGTAGAGCCCGGCCGCGCCGGCACCCACCACCGCCAGATCCGCGTGCCCGCTCGCCATGCCGAGGCGGTCTACCGTACGGAGCGGGATCCCGCTCCATGGCCGCCCCCGTCCTCCTCTCCCACCCGTCCTCGCTCGACCACCACACGGAGCCGCACCCCGAGCAGCCGGCGCGGATGGTGGCCATCGACGCCGAGCTCGAGCGCCGCGGCGGCCTGGGCTGGGAGAGGGCGTCCTCGCCCGAGGCCACCTCCGAGGCGCTCACCCGGGTGCACCCCGAGCGCTACGTCCGGGGCATTGAGGAGACGTGCCGGGCGGGCGGCGGCGCGCTGGACCCCGACACCATCGTCTCCCGGGGCTCCTGGCAAGCGGCGCTGCACGCCGCCGGAGGCGCGGTGGCCGTCGTCGACCTCGTACTCGACGGCGCCGTGCCCACCGCGATGAGCGTGCACCGGCCGCCCGGCCACCACGCCGGGCCGGCGCGCGCGATGGGCTTCTGCCTGTTCTCGAACGTCGCGATCGCCGCGCGTTACGCGCTCGACGTGCGCGGGCTCGACCGCGTCCTCGTCCTCGACTGGGACGTCCACCACGGCAACGGCACCCAGGCGGTGCTCGCGGACACGGACGAGGTGCTGTTCGTCTCGATCCACGAGTCCCCGCTCTTCCCCGGGACGGGACGGGCGACGGAGCGCGGGAGCGGCGCGGGCGAGGGCTTCACGATCAACCTGCCGGTGCCCGGGGGATCCGGGGACGCCGTGTGGGCGTCGCTCGTGGAGCACGTCGTGGTTCCCCGGGCCCGGGAGTACTCCCCCCAGCTCGTGCTGGTCTCCGCGGGGTACGACGCCCACGCGGAGGACCCGCTCGCCACCTGCCTCGTCACCGACGAGGGCTTCGCGACCATGGCCGGCTCCGTGCGGCGGCTGGCGGCTGAGCTCGAGGTGCCGTTCGGAACGGTCCTGGAGGGCGGCTACGCGCTGCGCGCGCTGGGGCGCTCGGTGGCAGCGACCCTCGAGGTCATGGGGTCGCCGGAGCCGCCCCCCCACCCGACGGAGCTGGCGCTGCACCCGTTGGCGCGACAGGCGGCGGAGCGCCTGAGCCGGAATTGACCCCGCCCGCCCTGACGAGCTTGGCGTAGGCGCCGCGCGAGCCCATGCCGTGCCAGCCCTGGGCGGCACGCTGGGCGGCGACGAGGGTGTCGTACTGGCCGGAGAAGACGACGACGTAGCCCGGGGTGAGGCCCGGGTGGTCGTCGGAGCGCAGGGTGCCGACGGGCTCACCGCGACTCTTGCCGAGCAGCTTCTGCGCGGCGGCCCGGGCGGCCGTGGGTGACGTGGAGGAGATGAGCACCACGGTGTAGGCCGTCCGGCCGGCGGGCCAGGTCCCGACCGTGCCGGTGGGGGCGGGAGTGGCCGGCGTGGGGGGGGTCGTCGGCGGCGTCGGTGCCGCGGGGGTGGCCCCCGGCGGGAGGGTGGTCGTGGCCGCCGGGGGTGGTGCGGTGGGTGCGGGCGGGGCGGTCGTGGGCGCCTGGGCGAGGCGGGCGGCGTCCCCGGCGTCGCTCGAGAGCTGGACGAAGGTGACGATCGCGGCGACGCCGGCGAGGAGCACCACACCGACGACGATCGCGATCGGGAGCTTCCAGCCGCGGGCGGGGAGGATCTGGGTACGGGCGGCCTCGCCGCACTCGAGGCACCAGTCGCGCTCGGGGGGGACCTCCGCGCCGCAGCGTGGGCAGGCGACAGCCGGGCGGGTGGGAGGCTGCTCGACGGTGGCGCTCACCCGTTCACCTTCCGCCCGCCGAGAGATCCTGCCCGCAGGAGGCGCAGAAGGCGTCGGCGCTGCCGTGGACGGCGCGGCAGTGCGGGCAGGAGCCGCCGACGCCGGGCTCACGGAGCTCGAGCAGCGTGGCGGGATTGCCGAGGATGCCGTCGAGCGCGGTGAGCTCGGTGGACGTCGCCCGGAGCGCATCGAGCTTCTGACGGACGAGGTCGCCCGGCTCGCGCCCGGCCCGGTCGAGCTCGAAGACGAGGCCGCCGAGGTCCCGGAGCTGCACCTCGCGCCCGCGGCGGAGGTAGCGCGCCCGGCGGCGCAGGCGCGCGCGGTGGCGGAAGGAGGGGCGGCCGTCGGCGTCGTCCCTGGGAGCCGGGGCCTCGGACTCCGCTGCGGTCGGGGTGTCGGGGGCGACCGGCGGCAGGGTGCGCGTAGGGGGGTCGGGCTCGGCCGGCGGTGACATCGGCCGGGAGACGGGCTCCGGGGCGGGGGCGATCTCCTCCACGAGGGGGCGATCCGGGGGCGCCACGGGCTCGGGCGTCACGGGGGGCGCGGGAGCCGGAGGCGCCGCGGGCTCGGGCGTCACCGGGGGCGCGGGGGCGCCGTTCCGGCTCCCCCAGCCCGGCGCCGAGGGGCGGGCGGTCGCCTCCGACGAGCGCTCGAGCCAGGCGGAGACCGGGGAGTCGGACACCGTCGCACGCTCGGGACCGGGAGCTCTGGGGGGGGCGGCGCGGCGTGTGATGCGAGAGAACAGACCGGCCATGGAGGAGCCGCGCCGACGGGGCGCAGAACCGCCAAGTATAGAAACGGTCCCGGGCTCACGACCGGGTCTGGACGAGCTCCTCCCAGGCCACGAGCACGCGGTCGGCCATCCGGCGCGCCCCGAAGAGCGCGGCCCGGCGCCGGCCGGCGACGCGCGGGTCCGCCACCGCGAGGTGGGGCGCGAGCGCCCGCCTCCAGACCTCGAGGTCCCACTCCGCGCAGAGCGTCCCGGTGACCCCCCGCAGGGCGAGCGGCGCCACCCCGCGGGGCGTTGCGAGCACGGGGACGTCGCAGGCCAGGGCCTCGAGCGTGGCCAGGCCAAAGCCCTCCTCCTCGGAGGGGACGCAGACCGCGTCGGCGGCGTTGACCCACAGCGGCATGCGTGCGGGGTGCTCGGCGCCGAGCGTGAGCAGCTCCGCGCCGGCCGCCGCGGCGAGCGCTCGCGCCCGGTCGGCGCGCTTCACGCGCCGGGTGGGGTCGGTGGGGAGGAGCAGGTAACGCCGCGCCGGGTCGAGCCCGAGCGCCGCCCGGGCCGCGGCGCGCGGAAGGGGGCGGAAGCGCCCGAGTTCAACGCCGCAGGGCTGGACCGCCAGCCGCCGCCGGGTGCTCGCCCCCGGGATGCGGGCCGCGAGCGTGGCCGAGACCGCGGCCG
>JBBSGJ010000029.1:0-17644 GCA_038254195.1 Solirubrobacterales bacterium | reverse complement strand
GGCGGACGCCGTGGCGACGGTGGAGTGGGACGGCGTGGCGGTGGGCGACCCGGCCGAGCCGGCCGAGCGCTGGGCCGCCGACGACGAGCCCGTCGCGCTGCCGTGAGGTCGGCGGGGCTCCGCAACCTGGCGATCGTGCTGGGGCTCGCGGCGGCGCTGGCGTTCCTGCCCGGCGGCGGGACGACCGCGTCGGTGATCCTCCAGCTCATCTCGGTGATCTTCCTCGCCGGCCTGGCGTTTCTCGCCTACCGGCTCTACCGCGAGCATCGGGTCGCGCTGTTCTCGCTCGGCGACGGGGTGCGGGGGACCCTCTACGGGACGGCCGCGCTGACCACGCTGGCGATCGTGGGGGCGCACAAGCTCTGGGAGACCTCGGCGGGGGTGCTCGCCTGGTTTGCGCTCATCGCCGCGGCGGTCTTCGGCCTGGTGACGGTCGTGCGCGCCATACGCGAGTACTGACGCAGAGTCGGCACATCCACGCGTAGAGCCGCGCGCCCGTCGCTGGGAGGGTGCGGACATGGTTCCCGGCCAACGCGAGGACGGTCAGGCGGCCGTCGAGCTCTGCGCCCTCTTGCCACTGCTGGGGGTGCTGGCCCTCGCGCTGTGGCAGGTCGCGGTGTGGGGCGAGGCCACGTGGGCCGCCGGCGCCGCCGCGCGGGCCGCGGCGCGGGCGGAGGCCGTGGGCGGCGACCCCGAGGCGGCGGCGCGGCGGGTCCTGCCCGGGCGCTTCGAGGACGGGCTGCGCGTGGTCGCCGACAAGGAGGGCGGCGCGGAGATCCGCGTCCGGGTTCCGCTCGTCGCGGGCGGCGGGCAGCTCCTCACCGTGACCGAGCGGGCGCGGTTCGCGCCGCAGGGGGGCTGACGATGCGGTCGCGCGCCTCGTCGTCGCGCGGGTCTCGGGCGCGGCACCTTCGCTCCTCCTCCGGCCAGGCGACCGTCGAGGTCGTGGCGATCATGCCGCTCCTGCTGCTCGGGGGCGCCGCCGCGTTCGAGTTCCTCGCCGCGGGCGCGGCGCACGAGCTCGCGGGACACGCCGCCGAAGCCGCCGCCGTCGCCCTCGTGCAGGGCGGGGACCCGCGCGATGCTGCCCGTCGCGCGGTCCCGGGCTGGGCCGGCGACCGGATGCGGGTCGAGATCGCCGGCTCCCGCGTGCTGATCCATCTTGCGCCGCCGGCGCCCTCCCGCGGGTTGGCCGATCTGCTGGAGGCCGAGGCGCGGGCGGACGCGGGGGAGGGAAAGCAATGAGCGACCTCGTCGCCCGTCTGCGGTCGGTCTTCCTCGCCCCGTCCGCGTCGGCGGCTCGTCCCCGCGCCTCCCAGCGTTCCCTCGCGCGGCGGCTGGGGGGATCGTCCGTTCGTCCTCGCGCCTCCGAGCGGGCCGCGTCGCGCCGGCTGCTGGCCTCTGCCGCGCCCCTCGCCGTGGTCGGCCCTGCGGGGTCCGCGGCCCCGGTGGCCGCCGGGCTCGCGCTCGCGCTCGCCCGGGACGCCGGCGCGGCCTGCGCCCTCGTCGCCGGGCTCCGCGTACCGCCCGCCTCCCGCGCCCCGGGCCGGCGCGCGGCGAACCGGGCCGCCGCGGCGCTCGCGGCCCGCGAGCTGCCGGCCACGGCCTCGGGCCGTCTCGTCCTCCTGTCCCTCGACCCGCCCGCGCGTCCGCGCGACTTCGGCCGCGCCGCGGCAGCGGTCGACGGCCCCGCGGTCCTCCTCGTCGCCGGCCCCCGGACAGCCGAGGCCGACGCCCTGCTCGCCACCCAGGACGCGATCGTCCTCGCCCTTCCGCGCGACTCCGATCCGGTCCTGGCGGAGGTCGCCGAAGACAGCCTCGCCGCCCTCGGCCCGCCGGTCCTCCGCACCGGGTCCCCGCTGTCGGCGATCACCGCCCGTCTCGCCCTGACCGGCCTCGCCGCCCCCGCCTCCCTCCGGTCCGCGCTGGCGCCGGCGCTGGAGCTCGCGTGGTGAGGCGGTCGCCGATCGGATCCGAGGCGGGCCAGGCGCTCCTCCTGCTCGTCGGCGCGCTCTGCGCGGTTCTCGTCGGCGCGGCCATCCTCGGCACGTTCGCGCGCGGGGTCGGTGTCCGTGGCTCGCGCCAGCAGGCGGCGGACCTCGCGGCGCTCGCGGCCGCGCAGCGGATGCGGGCGGACTACGGGCGGCTCTTCGAACCCTTCACGATCCGTCGCCTCCCCAACCCGCGACACCTCGAGAAGGCCGCGTTCCTGGCCCGGGCCCGCGCCGCCGCCGAGCACACCGGCGCCGCGAACGGCGGCCGGCAGGTCGCCGTGGCGTTTCCCGACGCGGAGACCTTCGCCCCCGTCCGCGTCCGGGTCGTCGTCAGTGACCCGATCGAGATCCGGGTTCACGGCCACCGGGCGCTGGCGCCGGTGCACGCCGTGGCCGAGGCCGCCCTCGCGCCCCCCTTCGGCGGTCCGGGCCTCCCGCCCGGCGCCGGTGAGTACTCGGGGCCGCTGGCCTACCGGGACGGCAGGCCGATGCGGCCCGACGTCGCCGCGGCCTACGACCGGATGGCCGCCGCGGCGGCGCGCGACGGGGTGCAGCTCATCGTCGTCTCGGGCTTCCGCGCGAACGCCGAGCAGGCCCGCCTGTTCGCCGCCCATCCCGACCCGAAGTGGGTCGCGCCGCCCGGCCGCTCGCTGCACCGCCTCGGTACGGAGCTCGACCTCGGCCCGAACGCGGCCTGGCCCTGGCTGGCGGCGAACGCGGGGCGCTTCCACTTCCTCAAGCGCTACTCCTGGGAGCCGTGGCACTTCGGCTTCGCGCTCAACGCCGGCACGGGCTCGGTCGGCTTCGGGGGGGGCGACGGCGCGTCGGGGCGCTCCCTGCCGTCGTTCGTCCCGCCGCGCTTCGCGCCGATGCTCGCGCGAGCCGCCCAGCGCTGGAACATCTCCGCCGCGCTCCTGGCCGCGCAGATCTACGCGGAGTCGGGCTTCAACCCCTTCGCGACGTCGTCCGCGGGCGCCCAGGGGATCGCCCAGTTCATGCCTGGGACCGCGGCGGGCTACGGCCTGCGGAACCCCTTCGACGCCGAGCAGGCGATCGACGCCCAGGGCCATCTCATGCGCGACCTCCTACGCCGCTTCGGCTCCGTGCCGCTCGCGCTCGCCGCCTACAACGCCGGGCCCGGTCCCGTCGCGGCTTGCGGCTGCGTTCCCCCGATCCCCGAGACCCAGGGCTACGTCGCCCGGATCCTCGGCCTGCTCGGCGGCGCGGGCGACGCGAGCGCCGGCGGCGGGCTCGTCGTCCGCCTCGTGAAGTGAAGAGCGGGACGTCCGTCAGGCGGTCACAATCCAGGCATGACGACGCCCGGTCAGGATCACGACGCCACGCGGCGGCTCGCGGAGACCCGAGCGGTCGAGGACGCCCGTCGCCGGCGTGAGCAGGGGAGTACTCCCGAGGAGCGCCTGGAGCGCCTTCACGCACTGTGCTCGCAGCTGGCAGCCCTCAGCGATTTCCCCCGCGTTGGCCCTTCCTGATCTCCGCGGGCTGCTGCGGGGTCTCGCCGACGAGGGGGTCGATTTCGTCGTCATCGGCGGCGTGGCCGTCGCGGTCCACGGGTTCGTACGCGCGACCGAGGACGTCGACCTGGTGCCGAACCCAGAGCGGGAGAACCTCGACCGACTACTGAACGCCCTGATCCGGCTGGGAGCCCGTCTCACGTTGCGCCCCGAGCGAACTCCGGGTCCGGACGATCGGAACGCGCTCTATCGAGGGGCCAACATGAGTCTCTCAACACGACAAGGCGACGTGGATGTCGTGCAGCGGCTGCCCGGCGTGCCCAGCTATGCGACGCTCGTCGAGGACGCACTCGAAGTCGCGCCGTTCGGGGTGCCCTTGAAGGTCGCGTCCCGGCAGCACCTGCTCGCCATGAAGCAGGCGCGTGGGTCTCACCTCGACCTCGCCGACGTGGAACGTCTCCGATGAGGGGACGCATGGCGGACGACTTCCTGTTCTACGGCGACAACCTTGACGTCGGAACGAGGATCGACATGCCGGCCGGAGGCGCGCACATGACCCAGGTGGCCCTCCCGCCGACGCCCGACCCAATCGTCCATCCGGACCAGCTCTCGCTCGGCCCTTCGGCGGCGCTCAGCGCCGAGCGGGCGACGTGAACTGGGCCAGTCGGCGGCGCCCGGCGTTGTGCTCGGCGAGGCTCTGGATCCGCCGGGTGCGGGTCTCCTCGCGCTTCGCGCTCAGGACCCACCACGTCGTGGCCTTGCGGTAGGACCCGGGCTGCGCGCAGAAGAACTCCCACGCCGCGGGGTCGTGGCGCAACCCGGCCTCCTGCTCGGGTGTGAACGTCACTTCGCCCTGCTCGTAGGAGTAGGTCGCGCTGCGCTTCTCCGTGCGCGCCGCGAAGGCCGCCTCGCCTGCTGGTCGCATCCTCCCGGCGCCCGCGAGCTCGGCCACCCGGGCCACGTTCACCGCGCTCCACGTGCTCCCGGGTTTCCGTGGCGTGAAGCGGACGCGTGGTGCTCCTCGAGCCACGCCCGGAAGTCCTCCGGCGTGGCGAAGAAGGCGGGCTCGCTCACTCTCCGTCCACCACCAGCCCCACCGCGCGCGCCAGACGGGCCTGTCGGTCGTCGGCCGTACCGAGGACTCGGCCGTGAACCCGCGCGGTCGCGATGATGAGGAGGTCTGTCGCCTTCGTCATCCGTCGCTCGCGTCGAGCGACGGCGAGTACCTCCCCGTAGTGCTCGGCGACGGCCTCGTCGACCGGAAGAGCGAGGAACCTGGCCCGGATCTCCGCGAGCCGACCTTCACGGCGACCACGCTCGGCCGTGTCGGTGGCGAGCACCACCCCGGCGTGGAGTTCCCCGAGGCTCACGACGGAGACCGCGGTCGCCCGCTCCGGAGGCAACCCGGTGCGGGCGCTGACGAGCAGGCTCGTGTCGAGGAGGTAACCCGTGGACCCGTCGCTCAGACGGGCTCCTCGGCATCGCGCAGCTCCCAGAGCCACTCCTGGTCGGGCTCGTGGCGGCGCAGGAGCGCGTCGACCTCCGCGGCGGGCACGTCCACGCGCGGCCCCGGGTGACCGTCCAGCGGCACGACCCGGGCCACCGGGCGACCCCGCACCGTGACCGTGAAGGTCTCGCCGCCCTCGGCGGCGCGCAGGATCTCACCGACGTTGTTCCGTAGGTCCCGCTGAGGAATGACGCGGTCCGGCACTGCTACGCAAACGTAGCAGCCCTCGGGGGGGCGAGGGCGACCACCGGCGCGCGTGCCGCGACGGGCGCGACCTCAACGCGCCGCTACCCAGCAGGCCGGCCACCCGCTCCTGGAGGGCGTTGACCGTCGGGTCCTCGCCCTTCTGCTCGTCGCCGACCTCGGCCCGGGCGATCGTCGCGCGCATCGTTGTGACCGGTCGCGTCTGCGTGTCGGAGGAGAGGTCGACCACGGCATGGCCGACCCTAGCCTGGAAGGGGCGTGGCCGACCTCGCGAAGCAGCGCCGCTCCCTCCCCGACCAGCCGGGCGTCTACCTCTTCCGGGACGCCCGCGGCCGCGTGGTCTACGTGGGCAAGGCGAAGTCCGTCCGCAAGCGGGTCCAGAGCCACTTCTCCAACCCGAGCACCAAGGCCGGGCGTGACCTCCTGCCCCTCATCGACCGCATCGAGTTCGTCGTCACGCAGACCGAGTCCGAGGCGCTGCTCGCCGAGCAGAACTTCATCCGCCAGTACAAGCCGCGCTTCAACGTCCGCCTGCGCGACGACAAGTCCTATCCGTTCATCGCGGTCTCGCTCGACGAGGAGTTTCCCCGCGTCTACTTCACGCGCGAGCGCCACCGGCGCGACCGCGCCTACTTCGGGCCCTACTCGAACGCCGGACGGGTGCGCCGCACGCTGGACCTCCTGGGCAAGATCTTCATGTTCCGCTCCTGCGAGGGGCCCGAGCCGGGGCGGCGCTCCGGCTCGCCGTGCCTGGACTACTTCATCAAGCGCTGCAAGGCGCCCTGCGTGGGCTACGTCGACGCCGCGGAGTACCGCCACGACATCGACGGCGTGATCGACTTCCTCTCGGGGCGTTACGGGTCGATCGAGCGCGTGATCGAGCAGTCGATGCGCGCCGCCGCCGCCGAGCAGCGCTTCGAGGACGCCGCGCGGGAGCGCAACCGGCTCCAGGCCGTGCGCTCGCTGCTCGAGCGCCAGCGGGTGGCCAACGAGGCGGTGGGAACCCTCGACGCCGTGGCCGTCGCGGTCGACGGCGACGACGCCAACGCCCAGGTCTTCCAGGTCCGCGACGGCGTGCTCGCCGACCGTCAGTCCTTCTATCTCGACGCCGCGGGCGGGCGCGAGCTGCGCGAGGTCGCCGAGGCCTTCCTCCTCCAGTACTACGGCGACGCGATGTCCATCCCCGCCCAGGTGGTCGTGCAGGGCGGCGTGGCGAGCCCCGTGCTGGAGGAGGCCCTCTCCACCCGCCGGGGTGGCCGGGTCGAGCTCCGGGAGGCCGAGCGCGGGGACAAGCGGCGCATCCTCGAGCTCGCGGAGCGCAACGCCCTGCTCGCCTTAGACCAGGAGCGCCTGCGGGCCGAGCGCAAGCGCCAGACCCGCGCCGAGTCGCTCGACGCCCTGCAGTCCGCGCTGCGTCTCGATGCCCCGCCCGTCAGGATCGAGTGCTTCGACATCTCGAACCTCATGGGGACGAACACCGTCGCCTCCATGGTCGTGTTCGAGGGCGCGGCGCCGAAGAAGTCCGACTACCGCCGCTTCCGGATCCGCGACACCGAGGAGGGCGTCCCGGATGACTTCACCGCGATGGCCGAGGTCCTGCGTCGGCGCCTCGGCCAGTGGGAGCGCCAGGCCGACATCTCCTCCCATCACACGGACCACGACGCCTCCTTCGCCGCCCTTCCGAACCTCGTCGTCCTCGACGGCGGCAAGGGGCAGCTCTCCGCGGGGCTCGAGGCGCTCCGGCCGTTCCGCGAGCGTGGCGTCGCCGTGGTGTCCCTGGCCAAGCGGATCGAGGAGGTCTTCGTCCCCGGGAAGCCCGACCCGATCGTGCTCGACCACCACTCGCACGAGCTCCAGCTCCTCCAGCGCGTCCGCGACGAGGCCCATCGGTTCGCGATCACCCACCACCGCCAGCGGCGCGACAGGGAGCTCACCGTCTCCGTCCTCGACGAGCTGCCGGGGATCGGGCCGGTGCGCAAGCGCGCCCTGCTCAACCACTTCGGCTCCCCCGAGGCCGTCCTCGCAGCCTCGCGCCAGGACCTCGAGGCCGTCCCCGGCATGCCCGGCAAGGTCGCGCGCCAGCTCTACGGGCGTATGAACAAGACGAACACATGAGCGTCCGCCCCGAGCGCGAGACTGGGCGGGTGCCGCTCGTCGACCGGCTCCGGCGCACCCCCCGCCGCGAGGCGCCGTCCCGCGAGGTCCCCCTCGAGGATCTCGTCGTCATCTCGGGCTTCTCCGGTGCGGGGAAGTCGACGGCCATGGCGGTCTTCGAGGACCACGGCTACTTCTGCGTGGACAACCTCCCGCCCGAGATGATCCGCTCGCTCGCCGAGCTCTTTGTCCACGAGGGATCGAAGGTCGAGCGTGCCGCCGTGGTGTGTGACGTCCGCGGCGGTGCGTACTTCGAGAACCTCCTCTCCGTCCTCGACGAGCTGGAGACCTCGGGCGTGAACGCGCGCGTGCTCTTCCTCGAGGCCGATCCCGAGACCCTGCTCACCCGCTACAAGGAGACGCGACGGCGCCACCCGCTGGCCCCCGAGGGCGCGGTCTCGACCGGGGTCGACGCGGAGGAGGCGATCCTCGCCCCCCTGCGTGAGCGCGCCGAGCTCGTCCTGCAGACCCAGGGGCTCAAGCCCGCCGACCTGCGCCACCGGATCGCCGACGAGATGCTCCCGGCCCGCAAGACGGGTCGCCTCGCCGTGCGCTTCCAGTCCTTCGGCTTCAAGAACGGCCCGTCCCGCGACGCCGACCTGCTCTTCGATTGCCGCTTTCTGCCCAACCCGCACTACGAGGTGGCGCTGCGCCCGCTGACCGGCCACGACCCCCGGGTCGTCGCCTACGCGAACCGCGACGGCGCGCTCGACGAGTTCGTCGAGAAGACGGCGGACCTGCTCGACTACCTCCTCCCGCGCTACGTGGGAGAGGGGAAGTCGCACCTCGTGGTGGCCGTCGGCTGTACGGGCGGCCGGCACCGCTCCGTGGCCATCACGGAGCGCCTCGCGCACCGCTACGAAGGTGACGGGGATCTCCACGTGGAGGTCGAGCACCGCGACATCAACTCACGCCGGCGCTGATAGCGTCCCCGGCCGCGGAAGGGCAAGCGAGGCGGGGAGAAGTCATGACGGTCAGGGTGGGGATCAACGGGTTCGGGCGGATCGGCCGGAATGTCTTCCGGGCGGGGGTGGAGTCCGGCGCCGACATCGAGTGGCTGGCCGTCAACGACCTGACGGACACCAAGACCCTCGGCCACCTGCTCAAGTACGACTCGATCCTCGGGCCGTTCCCGGGCGAGGTCACCGTGGACGAGGACCGCGGCGTGATCATGGTCGGCGGCCACGAGGTCCGGGTTCTCGCCGAGAAAAACCCCTCCGACCTGCCGTGGGCAGACCTCGGCGCCGACGTCGTGGTCGAGTCCACGGGCCTCTTCACCGACCGCGAGAGCGCGGCCAAGCACCTCGACGCGGGCGCGAAGAAGGTGATCATCTCCGCGCCGGCGACCGATCCCGACGTGACGGTGGCGATCGGGGTCAACTTCGACCAGGTCTACGACGCGGCACAGCACCACGTCATCTCCAACGCCTCGTGCACGACGAACTGCCTGGCGCCCATCGCGCGGGTGGTGCAGGACACCGTCGGCGTGAAGCACGGGCTCATGACGACGATCCACGCCTACACCGCCGACCAGAACCTGCAGGACATGCCCCACAAGGACCTCCGGCGCGCCCGCGCGGCGGCGATCAACCTCATCCCCGCCTCGACCGGGGCGGCGAAGGCGGTCACGCTCGTGATCCCCGAGCTCGAGGGCAAGCTCCACGGCTTCGCGATCCGGGCTCCCGTCCCCACCGGCTCGGTCGTGGATCTCACGGTGGAGGCCGAGCGCGAGACCACCGTGGAGGAGCTCAACGCGGCGTTCAGGGCGGCGGCCGAGGGCCCGATGCGCGGCATCCTGCGCTACACGGAGGATCCCCTCGTGTCCTCGGACATCGTCAAGGACCCGCATTCCTCGATCGTGGATTCCCAGCTCACGGCCGTGATGGACGGGACGATGCTGAAGGTCGTCGCCTGGTACGACAACGAGTGGGGCTACTCCAGCCGCGTGGTGGACCTCGTCCAGAAGGTCCTGTGAGGACTCTCGACGAGCTCGGGCCCCTCGAGGGGGCCCGGGTGCTCGTACGGGTCGACTTCAACGTTCCCCTCGAGGACGGCCGCGTCGCCGACGACGCCCGCATCCGCGCCGCCCTGCCGACGATCGAACGGCTGCGCGACGCCCGCGCGCGCATCGTGCTCGCCTCGCACCTGGGGCGGCCGAAGGAGCGCGAGCCCGAGCTGTCGCTGCGCCCCGCCGCCGACCGGCTCGCCGAGCTCACCGGCGCGGACGTGACCCTCGCGCCGGGGGTGGTGGGAGAGGAGGTCGAGGCCCTCGCCGAGAACCTCAATCCGGGCGACATCCTCGTGCTCGAGAACCTCCGCTACGAGCCCGGGGAGACGGAGAACGACCCCGCGCTGGCCGACGCGCTGGCCCGCCTCGCCGACGTCTACGTGAACGACGCCTTCGGCGCCGCGCACCGCGCCCACGCGAGCGTGGACGGCGTGCCGCGGCGGATGGAGCGCCGGGCGGCCGGCCTGCTGCTCCAGCGCGAGGTCGAGACCCTCACCCGCATCCTCGAGGATCCGACGCCCCCGCTCGTGGCGGTCATCGGGGGCGCGAAGGTCACCGACAAGCTCGGCGTGATCGAGCGCTTCCTCGAGGTGGCCGAGACCGTGCTCATCGGCGGCGCGATGGCCTTCCCGTTCTTCGCCGCGCAGGGGCACCCGGTGGGCGCGTCGCTCTGCGAGGAGGAGGAGATCGACCCCGCCCGCCGGGCGCTCGAGCTCGCGGGCGACAAGCTCTGTCTTCCCGAGGACCTCGTCCTGGGGCGGGACTTCTCCGCCGAGACCGAGGTCTCAGAGCTCGACGGGGTCGACGTGCCCGAGGGCTGGATGGGCCTCGACGTCGGGCCACGGACGACTGCGCGCTATGCGGACGTCATCGAGGGCGCGGGGACGGTGTTCTGGAACGGGCCGATGGGTGCGTTCGAGCTCGAGCCCTTCGCCGCCGGCACCCGCGCGGTGGCCGAGGCGGTCGCGCGCTGCCGGGGCACCACCGTCGTCGGGGGCGGGGACTCGGCCGCCGCGCTGGCCCGGTTCGGTCTCGCTGACGAGGTCGACCACCTCTCCACCGGTGGGGGTGCCTCGCTCGAGCTCGTCGAGGGCCGGGAGCTGCCCGGCGTCGCGGTGCTCGCGTGAGCGGGGCGGGCCGCACCCCCCTGGTCATCGGGAACTGGAAGATGCACAAGACGGTCGCCGAGGCCGAGCAGTTCATCGGCGGCCTGCTGCCCCGGGTGTCCGCGACGGGCACCGAGATCGGCATCGCGCCCGTGTTCACCGCGCTGGCGCCGATGGTCGACTCCACGCGCGGCTCCGGCGTCGAGGTCTACGCCCAGACGATGCACGAGGCCGCCTCGGGCGCCTACACCGGCGAGGTCGCGGCCCCTCTGCTGGCCGAGCTCGACGTCTTCGGGGTGATCCTCGGGCACTCCGAGCGCCGTGAGCTCTTCGGGGAGACCGACAAGGCGCTGATGGGGAAGGTGCCCGCCGCGCTCGCGGCCGGCCTGCGCCCCGTGCTCTGCGTGGGGGAGACCGAGGAGGAGCGCGACCGCGGCGACATGCAGCGCAAGCTCCGCCACCAGGTCCAGGAGGATCTCGCGAAGGTCGACCCGGATCGCCTGGCCGAGGTCGTGATCGCCTACGAGCCGATCTGGGCGATCGGCACCGGTCGCGTCGCGACCCCCGAGCAGGCCCAGGAGGCCATCGCCTTCGTGCGCGCGCTCGTGGGGGACCGCGCGCCCGAGGCGGCCGCGCAGGTGCGGATCCTCTACGGGGGCTCGGTCAAGCCCGACAACGCCGCCGAGCTCCTCGCCCTGCCCGATATCGACGGCGCCCTCGTGGGCGGCGGATCGCTCGAGGCCGAGACGCTCGCCGCGATCGTCGACGCGGCTTGACCGCCCTTCCTCCCGGCCCCGAGGATCTCCCCGCCTCGCGTGCCTGCCTCGTCGTGCTCGACGGGTGGGGGCTCGCGCCTCCCGGGCCGGGGAACGCCGTCGAGCTTGCCGCGACGCCCACCTTCGACGAGCTCTGGGCGACCTGTCCCCACACCCAGCTCACCGCCTGCGGCCCCGCGGTCGGCCTGCCCGAGGGCCAGATGGGCAACTCGGAGGTCGGGCATCTCAACCTCGGGGCGGGGGCCGTCGTCCCGCAGGACCTGGCCCGGATCGATGCCGCGGCCGCGGAGGGCTTTGCCGGCAACGAGGTGATCCACGCCGCCCTGCGCGACGCCCGTCGCGTCCACCTCATCGGCCTCGTCTCCGACGGGGGCGTCCATTCCGGGCCGAAGCACCTCGAGGCGCTCATCCGCCTCGCGGGCGAGGAGGGGGTCGACGACCTCGTCCTCCATGCCTTCACCGACGGCCGCGACACCTCGCCCACGGGTGGCGCGGCGTATCTCGAGCAGGTCGAGGGCTGGATGCGCGAGGCGCGGGTCGGGCGGATCGCCTCGGTCATCGGTCGCTACTACGCGATGGACCGCGACGATCGCCGGGAGCGCACGCAGGCGGCCGTCGACCTCCTGCTGGAGGGAAGGGCGGAGCACGAGGCGCCGGACGGGCCCGCGGCCGCACGGGCCGCCTACGCGCGCGACGAGACCGACGAGTTCATCGGCGCGACCCGGGTGGGGGAGGAGGGGACCATCGACCCGGGGCGCGACTCCGTGCTGGCCTTCAACTTCCGCCCGGACCGGATGCGGCAGATCTCGGAGGGGCTCGCCGGGCCCGGGCGGGGACCGGTTCTCCGGTACGCGACCCTCGCCGAGTACGAGGAGGGCTGGCCCTACCCCGTCGCGTTTCCGCCCCGGCGCCCCGCGATCACCCTCGCGCAGGTCGTCGCCGCCCACGGCGCCCGTCAGCTCCACGTCGCCGAGACCGAGAAGTACCCGCACGTCACGTACTTCTTCAACGGCGGGGAGGAGGAGGCCCACGCGGGGGAGCGCCGCGAGCTCGTCCCCTCCCCCCGCGACGTCCCGACGTACGACTTCAAGCCGGAGATGAGCGCGCGCGAGGCCGCCGACCGGTTCGTCGCGGCCTGGCGCGAGGACGAGCCGGCCTTCGCGATCATCAACTTCGCGAACCCCGACATGGTCGGTCACACGGGCTCGATCCCCGCCGCGACCACCGCGATCGAGACCGCGGATGCCTGCCTCGCCCGCGTCCTCGCCGCCGTGCACGGGTCCGGAGGCGTGTGCGTGGTGACCGCCGACCACGGCAACGCGGACGAGATGCTCGAAGCGGACGGGTCTCCCGACACGGCGCACTCGCTCAACCCCGTGCCGCTCGTCGTCACCTCGACCGCGGCGGGGGAGCTGCGCGGCGGCGGGGTCCTCGCCGACGTGGCGCCCACCGTCCTCGCCCTGCTCGGGTGGGAGCAGCCCGCTCAGATGACGGGCCGCTCCCTGCTCGACCCCTGACCGGTGGCCTCGCCGCCCTACCCTCGCCCGAGCGTGCACACGACCGACCGCGCCTCGCTCTCCTCCGCGGAGCTCGCCGCCTGGCGGGGCATGCTGCGGGTCCACGCCGGGCTCGTCCGCGAGCTCGACGCCGAGCTCGAGCAGCGCCACCGTCTGCCCGTCACGTCCTACGACGTCCTCGTCAACCTCTCCGAGGCGCCGGACCGGCGCATGCGCATGTGCGATCTCGCCGACGCCGTCCTGCTCTCGCGCTCGGGGCTCTCCCGCCTCGTCGACCGGCTCGAGCGCGAGGGCGTGGTGGAGCGCCAGGACTGCCCCTCGGACGCGCGGGGCGCCTTCGCCGCGCTGACCGACGACGGCCACGAGCTGCTCGAGGACGCCCGCCCCACCCACCTGGCCGGCGTCCGCCGCCGCTTCCTCGAGCACTTCAGCCCCGAGGAGCTCGCGACGCTGGCGGGCTACTGGGAGCGCGTGCTCCCCGGCGCCGCGCAGGCTTGACGGCCTCGCCGCTCGAGGTCGCCCACCGCGACGGGGCCCGCGCCCGCGCGGGGCGTTTGCGCCTGGCCCACGGGGAGGTCCGCACGCCGGCCTTCGTCCCCCTGGCCACGAAGGGGACCGTCAGGGGCCTCGAGCCGCGCGACCTGCACGCGCTGGGCTACGAGATGGTGCTCGGGAACACCTTCCACCTGCACCTCCAGCCCGGCGAGGACCTCGTGGCGGAGATGGGCGGCCTCCATCGCTTCATGCGTTGGGAGCGGCCCATCATCACCGACTCGGGCGGCTTTCAGGTGTTCTCGATGGGGCACGGCACCGTGGCCGACGAGGTGAAGGGGCGGGCGGGAGGGAGTCCCACCCGCCCGCGCGAGCGCGCGGGACGCATCCTCGACATCGACGAGCAGGGCGTTCGCTTCCGCTCCTACGTGGACGGAGGCGAGCGCTTCCTCGGCCCCGAGACCTCCATGGCCATCCAGGGCGCGCTGGGCTCGGACATCGCCCTCGTGTTCGACGAGTGCACCCCGTTCCACGTCTCGCGCGACTACACCGCCCGCTCCACCGAGCGGACCCACCGCTGGCTCGAGCGCTGCCTGGCCTGGCACACGGAGCACGGACCCGCCGGGCAGGTCGTCTACGGGATCGTCCAGGGCGGGGTGTGGGAGGACCTCCGCCGCGAGTCCACCCTGACGGTCGCGGCGAGCGGGTGTGCGGGCGTGGCCATCGGCGGCTCGCTCGGCGCCGACAAGCCCCAGATGTACGAGGTCGTGGGCTGGTCGACCGAGGAGCTCGAGCGCGGGGGCAGGCGAATCTCCTCACTGCCCCGCCACCTCCTGGGCGTCGGCGACGTCGACGACCTCATCCGCGGCGTCGAGCTCGGCATCGACACCTTCGACTGCGCCATGCCCACCCGTCTCGGCCGCCACGGGATGGCCGTGGTCCCCGATCCCTCGGCGCGGTACCGCATGGATCTCGCCAAGAGCCGCTTCCGGCGCGACCCCGCCCCGGTCCTCGCGGGCTGCGCCTGCCCGGCCTGCGCGCCGGGGTACCCGCGCGCGTACCTCGCGCATCTGCTGCACCTGCGCGAGCAGACCGCGCTGCGCTTGCTCACCCTGCACAACCTCTTCTTCCTCGCGCGGCTCATGGACGACCTGCGCGAGGCGATCTCCGAGGGAAGCCTGGCCGAGCGGGCGGCCGCGCTCCGCGCGGGGGACCGGCCGCGGGGGCTGAGCGATCCGCCCGCCGCGGCCGTCGCGCTATGAGCGCCACGCCGGCGGGGTCGGGCGCCGATACCCGCCTGCCTCAACGGGTGTTGTCGTCGATGAGCCCCCGCATCCCGTCATAGACCTGCTGGAAGTCGCGACCCATCACCTGCCGGGCCTGCACCGCCTTGCCGGAGTTCGAGGTGGCGATGATGGCGGCGGCGCCGCCTCCCAGCAGGAGCAGGAGGACGACCAGCACGGCGAGGCGGCGCCGGCCCGAGGAGCGCTCGGGTTCGTCGCGCCGCCGGGCCGCGGCAGGGGGGCGGGCGGCCGGCGGCTCCCCGCGGCGGGGCGCGGAGCGGCGGGGGACGGCGGGCACCGCCGGGATCTCGGCCGTGCCGGAGCGGCGGGTCGGGCGTCCGATCTGCGTCGCCGCCGTCTCGTCGCCGCCCCCGCGGAGCCGGGCGGCCTCGGTGCCCGCGAGCGCGAGCGTGGCGTCCGTGTCCGCCGGCGCCTCCACGTCCCCCCCGCGGGCGCCCCGCTCGAGGAGGGCTCCGAAGGCGAGCGCGTCCGGCGGCCGCGCGGCGGGGTCGAGCGCGAGGCCGTGGGCCACCGCGCGCGCCAGGTCCGGCGGGATCCCGGGCTCGAGGGCCGCGAGGTCGTCGGGCTGCTCGCGCTGCTGCTTGAGCGCGAGCTCCGAGAGCGAGGTCGCCTCGTAGGGCAGGCGCCCGGACAGGAGCTGGTAGGCGACCACGGCGAGGGAGTAGATGTCGGCGGCCGGGCCGGCGTCCTCCCCACGGGCCTGCTCGGGGGCGAGGTAGGCCGCGGTGCCGAGGACCGAGCCGACCTGCGTGATCGAGGACTGCTCGGCGGCCTTGGCGATGCCGAAGTCGGCGAGCTTGACGACCCCCTCGCGGGAGCGCAGGAGGTTGCCGGGCTTCACGTCGCGATGGACCACGCCGTGGCGGTGGGCGTAGTCCAGCCCGCGGCAGGACTGCACGCACATGTCCACGGCGTCCTCGGGCGTGAGGTGACCCTGCTCGCGCAGGAGCAGCGCCCCCGAGGGCCCGTCGATGCGCTCCATGACGATGAAGTGCTGGTGGGCCCGCTCGTCGTAGCCGAAGTCGAAGACCTGGACGACGTTGGGGTGCACGAGCCGCGCGGCGGAGAGCGCCTCGCGCTTGAAGCGCGAGACGAACGAGGGGTCGTCGGCGAGGTGCTCGGCCAGGAGCTTGATCGCCACGTGGCGCTCCAGGCGCTCGTCGAAGGCGAGATGGACGGTGGACATCCCGCCGGTGCCCAGCCGGCGCTCCAGGCCGTAGCGGCCGGCGATCTTCGTGTCCGCGGGGGCCATCAGGGCACGGTGCCGGTCCCGCTGCCCCCGGGCCCCGCCCCGCCCGAGGTGGGGGGGACGGTGAGCGGTCTCGTGTCGGTGGGCGTGGTGGGTGGGGGCGGCGTGGTCGGCGTCGTGGCGGTGGCGGTGGCGGTGGGGGTGGGGGTCGTCGGCGTCGTGGCGGTGGCGGTGGGGGTCGTCACGGTCGGCGTGGTTGCCGTCGGGGTGACGGTGGTGATCGTGTTCGTGGGGATCGTCTCGGTCGTCGTGACCTGCTTGCGGCACGCCTTCACGGCCTTGGCGGCGACGGTGTCGGCCCCGCGCCGCAGGTCCCGGCGCAGCTCGCCATTCACCGTTGGCGAGAGGCGCGTCGCGTCGTTCCGCAACTGCGCCGCGGCCTTCCCCGCTGCCCCACAGTCCTTGGCCGACACCGCGTCGGAGACCTGTCCGAGCTGGTCGCCGAGCGAGGCGTTGTCGTCGCTCGAGAGCAGCCCGTTCGTCTGCCCGCAGGCCACGAGAACGGAGGCGGCCACCCCGAGGAGAACGGCCAGGAGGGAGGGGAGCGCCACCCGCCCGACCCGCTGCAGACGGCCTGGTTTCGACGACCTCATCGGCTGGTCGATGCTACTGGCCGTAGCGGAGGCGCTCCGCGAGCGAAGCAGGCAGCTTCGCGGCGCGGATCGCGGCCTGGGCGCCGCCCACGTCGTACTCCACGCGCCGCCACTGCGCGCGCCACGCGTCGAGGTCGAGCTCGAGCCACGCCGCACGGGGATCCCCGTCGCGCGGCTGGCCCACGGAGCCGGGGTTCACGAGCCACTCGCCCTCGGAGAGGTCGGCCTGCGCCCCCATCTTCCGCGGGTCCCCGTGGGCGGTGCCGCCTGCGCGACGATGAAAGGCGAGGGCCACGTGCGAGTGGCCGATGAGGCACACCCGCTGGCGCTGGGCGTCGAGGCAGAGCTCGGCCTGGAGATCGGACAGGACGTACTCCCACACGGGGTCGCGGGGGGAGGCGTGGAAGAGCCCGACGGGGCCTTCCTCGTCGGCGGAGGGCAGCCCGCGCAGGAACTCCAGGGCGTCGTCGGCGATGACCTCCTGAGTCCAGCGGGCCGCGGCGGCGGCACCATCGGAGAACTCCTCGAGCGGCAGGTCCCCGCGGACGGCGAGGTCGTGGTTGCCCGAGAGGCAGACGTGGGCGTGGGCCTCGGCGAGGTCGACGCAGGCGTTGGGATCGGCCCCGTAGCCCACGAGGTCGCCCAGGCACCACACCTCGTCCACGGCGACCGCGTCCACGGCGGCGAGCACGGCCTCGAAGGCGTGCCGGTTGCCGTGCACGTCGGAGACGACCGCGACCCGCATCGGCGGACCATATCCTCAAGCGCCGGATGCCCCGCGCGCTCCGCGCCACGGTGCCGCTCGTCGTCGCGGTGCTCGCGGCGGAGGTGGCGGTGCTGCTCCTGCGGCCCCGCTCGGGGGTCACCGCGCCCGTGCGGGTCTCCGCCTCCGACGTGTTCTCGCCGGCGCAGATCGAGCGCGCTCGGGGCTTCCGCAACCCCCAGCTCGCCCTCTACGGCGTCGGGCTCGCCCTCGAGGCCGGGCTCCTCGTGCTGCTCGTGGCCCGGCCGCCCGCGGCGCTGACCCGGGCCCGCCGGCGGCCGCTCGTCGCCGGCGCGGCGACCGGGGCGGCGCTCTCGCTCGCCCTGACCGCGGTGACCCTGCCGCTCGGGGCGATCTCCCACGCCCGCGCGCGTGACGTCGGGCTCGCCACCCAGGACTGGGGCGCGTGGGGCGTCGACGTGCTGCGGTCGGCGGGGATCGGCGCGGTCATCGCCGGGGCGGGCGGGGCGCTCGGGACCGGGCTGCTGCGGCGCTTCCCGCGGCG
>JBBSGJ010000028.1:0-17720 GCA_038254195.1 Solirubrobacterales bacterium | reverse complement strand
GCGTCGTCGTCTTGCCCGCGCCGTTGGGACCGAGGAAGCCGGTGACCGCGCCCGGCCGCACCGCGAAGGAGAGATCGTCGACCGCCGCCTGGCCGCCGTAGCGCTTCGTCAGGCCCTCGACGGCGATGGCCGGCTCGGTCACGGGGCGGACGGTAGCTCAGACGGCGGCGGCAGCGGCGGCCCACGCCCGCCGGTGCAGCGCGAGGTTCTCCGCGCGGTCGGTGCGCACGTGGACGAGGCCGCCCGCGAGCAGGTCCGTCCGGGATGCGGCGCGCCGGTAGGGGAGGTCGAACAGCGCGGCGACGCGCTCGAGGTCGATCCCGTGCGGAGTCGCGACCTGCTCCTCCCAGACCTCGGAGCCTCCCGCGCCGGGGAGGAAGGAGAAGATCCCGCCGCCGTCGTTGTCGAGGACGACGATCCGGAGGGGGAGGCGGAGGCGACGGTGGGCGAGCAGGCCGCCGAGGTCGTGGAGCAGGGCCACGTCGCCGAGGAGGACGGTGGTTCCGACGCCGGTGGCGGCGACGCCGAACGCGGTGGAGATCGTCCCGTCGATCCCGTTGGCCCCGCGGTTGGACAGCACCCGCGGCGGCTCGTCGCGCACCGCGCCGAACGTCTCCACGTCGCGGACGGGCATCGAGGAGGCGACCACGAGCACCTCGTCGGGCGGCAGGGCCGCGAGGAGGTGGGCGGCGACGGCCGGCTCGGAGAGCTCGTGCTCGGCGAGCGCCTCGTGCAGCGCGGCCCCCGCGCGCTCGTCCCCGCCGCGCCATGCCCCGAGCCAGCCGGCCTCGGCGGTCTCGCTCGGCGCCAGCGCCGCGAGCGGGCCGGGGTGAAGGGTGCCCACCACCGCGGCGGGGTCGTGCCACGCGCCCTCGGCGTCGAGGCCGATCTGCGGGCACGTCAGCGCGGCGAGCCAGGCGCGCAGGGGCTTGGAGGTCGGGACGTCGCCGGTGCGCAGGACGCAGTCGGGTACGTGGGTGCCGATCCACCCCTCGGCGCGCAGCAGGGCGTCGTAGTGGCCGATCGCGGCCTCGCCGCGCCGGGCGCCACTGAGGGGGTCGGCGAGCAGCGGCCACCCTGCCGCCAGCGCCCACGCGGCTACCTCCTCGCCCGCGGGGTCGCGCTCCGAGCGCCCGGCGACGACCACCCCGCGGCGGCCGGGCAACCCGAGCGGGGGGCCCGCCGGGCGCAGCGGGACGCGGGCGACCCACGGCGCGCCGTCCGGCCGGCCGGGAAACGGCTCCTCGGGAGGCAGGGGCTCGTCGAGGAGCAGCGGCTCGCGCAGGGGGACGTTGAGGTGCACGGCGCCCGGCCGCCCGTCGAGCGCGGTCCACACGGCCCGACACGCCAGGCGCCGGACCCAGCGGGTTCCCGCCGCATCGGCTCCGGGCAGTCCCACCTCCACGAACCACTTCGCCGCCCGGCCGTAGAGGTCGAGCTGGTCGATGGTCTGCCCCGCGCCCGTGTCGCGCAGCTCGGGCGGCCGGTCGGCGGTGAGGACGAGCAGCGGTACCCGCGCCTCGCGCGCCTCGTGCACGGCGGGCGCGTAGTTCGCCGCCGCCGTCCCCGAGGTGCAGCAGAGCACCGCCGGCATGCCCGTCGCCTTGGCCACCCCGAGCGCGAAGAAGCCGGCCGCCCGCTCGTCGATGTGCGACCACGAGCGCAGCCCGGGCTCGGCCGCCAGCGCGAGGAGCAGGGGCGAGTTCCGCGAACCCGGGGAGGTGACGGCGTGGCGTACGCCGCAGCGCACGAGCTCCTGCGCCAGGGCGCGGAGGAGGAGGTGGACGTCGCGGGGCGTCATGCTCATGGCCGTGGGCGAGCCCCTCGTGCTCCTGCACGGCTTCACCCAGACCGGACGGAGCTGGGACGGCGTCCGGGCGGCGCTCGGCGGCGAACGCTACTCCCCGGCCCTCGCGCCCGACCTGCGCGGGCACGGCGCCGCGCAGGACGTCCGTCCGGTCACCTTCGCCGCGCTGCTCGACGACCTGGACGGCCTCGTCGGGCCGGGCGCGACCCTCGCCGGATACTCCATGGGGGGACGGGTCGCGCTGCTCTTCGCGCTGGCGCACCCCGATCGCGTCGCCCGGCTCGTCCTCCTCGGCGCGTCGCCTGGGCTCGCCGACCCGGCCGAGCGCGCCGCCCGCCGTGAGGAGGACGAGGCTCGCTCCGTCGCCCTCGACGAGCGCGGCATCGAGCCCTTCGCCGACGCGTGGGAGCGCCTGCCCCTGTGGCACGGCCAGCCGCCCGAGGTCCGTGCGCGTGCCCGCGCCGAGCGCCTCGCCCAGGACCCGGCGGCCCTCGCCGCCGCGCTGCGCGGCCTCGGGACGGGACTGATGGAGCCGCTGTGGGAGCGCCTCGGCGAGCTGCCGATGCCCGTGGTCCTCGCCGCCGGGGAGCGCGACGCGAAGTTCCGGGCGCTCGCCGGGGAGATGGCGGCCCGGATCCCGCACGCCGAGGTCGCCCTCGTCGCCGGCGCCGGCCACGCCGCGCACCTCGAGGCCCCCGCGGCGGTGGCCGACCTCCTCGACCGTCCGGCCCTGGTGTTCTACACGGACATCTAGGCCGGACAGTCGACGCCGATACCCGGCCCGCCGGGCACCGCGATCCAACCCTTCTCCGGCGGGAAGGGGTCCTCGAGGTCGGCGAAGAGCGAGAGGGTGGCCAGGCCGCTCGGGCGGTCGGGCACCACGAGGGCCGCGGCGTGCAGCGCGGCGGCGATCCCGACCGGGCCGTCCAGGCTCGAGGCGAGGTAGACCTCCTGGCCGGCGGCGCGGACCTCCGCCGCGGCGGCGAGCACCCCCGAGATCCCTCCGCAGCGCGCGATCTTCAGGCACACCGCGTCCGCGGCGCCCGCCCGCACCGCGCCCGGGTCCGCGGCGGTCTCGTCCATGGCCACGGGGATGTCGGTCCGCCCGCGTAGCGCCCGGAAGGCCTCGAGTCCGGAGACAGGCTCCTCGCAGAGCTCGATCGCGGCCGGCCCGAGGACCCGGAGGGTGGTCACCGCCTCGCCCACGGTCCATGCGCCGTTGGCGTCCAGGCGGATCCGCATGTCCGGGCCCGCCGCGGCGCGCACGGCGGCGACCCGCCCCGGATCGTCGCCCGTCCCGGCCTTCACCTTCACGCAGGAGAAGCCCGCGTCCCGGGCGTCGACCGCCGCCGCGGCGGCACTCGCGCGGTCCTCGGCGCCGATCGTCGCGTTGACCTCGATCTCCGCGAGCGCCCGCTCGGCGAACAGGTTCCAGACCGGTACCCCCGCCCGCCGGGCGCGCAGGTCGAGCAGGGCGACGTCCACCGCCGCCATCCCGGGTCCGGTTCCCGCCTCACGGGCCGCGGCGCTGCCCATCCCCTGCTCGAGCGCGACCGCCGCCCGCTCGAGCCCCGCGCGGCAGCCCGCGAACGAGACCCCGTCGTAGGCCTCGAGCGGTGCGGCCTCGCCCACGCCCTCCACGCCGTCCTCCCCACGGACGCGGAGCAGCAGCAGCTCGCGCTCTCCGAGCTCGCCCCACGCCGTCCGCAGCGGCGTGCGGAGCGTGAGCACGACCCGCTCCACGCTTGCTTCGAGCCGCCCGTTCACGACAGGAGCAGCCCGACGGCGAGCAGCACGCAGAACGCGAGCTGGAGCTGCCCCGTGCCCGCGAGCGCGCCGTTCAGCGCCGGACCGTCGACGCGGTTGCGCACCGCCCGCACGAGCCCCGCGGCGAGGGGCAGCACGAGCCACGGCAGGAGCATCCAGGGTGAGAAGGGCCCGAAGACCCAGGTGACCGGCGCCGTGAGAAAGGCGCCATACACGATCCCCGCGAACAGGGTGCGGGTCGGTGGGCGCCCGAGCCGCACCGCGAGCGTCCTCTTGCCCGCGCGCCGGTCCGTGTCGAGGTCACGGACGTTGTTGACCACGAGGATCGCCGCCGCGAGCAGCCCGACGGGCACGGCGAGCGCGAAGGCCTCCCACGGCAGACCGCGGCCCTCGACCTGCACGTAGTAGGTCCCGGCCACCGCGACGATCCCGAAGAACAGGAAGACGAAGAGCTCGCCGAGCCCCTCGTAGCCGTAGGGCCGCGGACCGCCCGTGTAGAGCACTCCGGCGAGGATGGAGGCGGCGCCCACGAGCAGGAGCTCCCAGCCGGCCACGGCGACGAGGTAGGTCCCGCTCAGCACGGCGACCCCGAACGCGGCGTAGGTGGCGATGAGTACCTGACGCGGCGGTACGAGCCCGCCCGCGGTGACGCGCACGGGGCCGAGCCGGTCCTCGGCATCGGTCCCGCGCCGCGCGTCGGAGTAGTCGTTGGACAGGTTCGTCCCGACCTGGATGGCGATCGCCCCGAGCAGGGTGAAGACGAAGGCGAGGACGTGGAACTGCCCGGCGAGGGTCTGCGCCAGCGCGGTCCCCACGAGCACCGGCGCCACGGCGGCCGGCAGCGTGCGCGGCCGCGCGGCGAGGAGCCAGGTGTTCACGCCCGGCGGGGGAACGTGCTGAAGTCGGGGACGCGCTTCTCGCGGTAGGCCTCGCGCCCCTCCCGGGCCTCCTCGGAGGCGTAGAACAGGAGGTTCGTGTCGTGGGCGAGCTGCTGGAGGCCGGCGAGACCGTCCTCGGCGGCGTGGAAGCTCGCCTTGAGCAGGCGCAGGGCGAAGGGGGAGAGGGCGAGCATCTCATGACACCAGGCGACGGTCTCCTGCTCGAGTCGCCCGAGCGGGACCACCGTGTTGACGAGGCCCATCTCCAGCGCCTGGCGCGCGTCGTACTGGCGGCAGAGAAACCAGATCTCCTTCGCGCGCTTCTGCCCGACCTGCTGGGCCAGGAGGCTCGCGCCGAAGCCACCGTCGAAGGAGCCGACGCGCGGGCCGGTCTGGCCGAAGCGGGCGTTGTCGGCGGCGATGGTGAGGTCACAGACGATGTGGAGCACATGGCCCCCGCCCACCGCGTAGCCCGCCACCATGGCCACGACGGGCTTGGGGAGCCGGCGGATCTGGACGTGGAGGTCGGTGACGTGGAAGCGGCCGACCCCGCTGCCCGGCTCGGACTCATAGCCCGCATCGCCGCGGACGCGCTGGTCGCCGCCCGAGCAGAACGCGTCCTCGCCCGCGCCCGTGAGGACGATGACGCCGACGGAGGAGTCCTCGCGGGCCCGCTCGAAGGCGCGCGAGAGCTCGATCACGGTCTGGGGCCGGAAGGCGTTGCGGACCTCGGGGCGGTCGATGGTGATCTTCGCGATCCCGTCGCCGCTGAGCTCGTAGCGGATGTCGGTCCATTCGCCCTCGGAGGTCCAGTCCACGGCCACGGTGGTGACACTAGCCGGGGTCATGTGGGACGTTCGCGCCGCGGTCGAGCTCTACGCGCAGGGGTGGTTTCCCATGGACCACCCCCTCGAGCCCGTGCTCCCGTGGTACGCCCCCGAGGAGCGGGCGGTGTTCGGGCTCGACCCCGCGAGCCGGGCCGCGGTGCGCCGCCGCGTGCGACGCTCCCTGGCCCGGACGCGGGAGCTCGGGCTGCGGATGGACGGCGCCTTCGCGGCGGTGCTGGAGGCCTGTGCGGCGCCGCGCGGGCCCGAGGACGGGCAGTGGATGACCCCGCGCCTGCGGGGCCTGTACCGGGAGCTGCACGCCGAGGGGTGGGCGCACTCGTGGGAGCTGTGGCGCGGGGAGGAGCTCGCCGCGGGGATCCTCGGCGTGAGCGTCGGCCGGGCGGCGATGCTCGAGTCGATGTTCCACCGGGTCCCCGACTCCGGTAACGCGCTGCTCTCGCGCACGCTCGACCTCCTCGGCGAGGCGGGTGTCGAGCTCTGCGACATCCAGCTCCCCACGGAGCACACGCTGCGCCTGGGCGCCAGCCTGATCCCGCGCGCCGAGTACGAGGACCGCCTGGGCGGCGCGCTGCGAAGCTAGGCGCGTGCTCGTCCCCGCCTGGCTCCCCCGCGCCGCCGCCGCGCACCCCGATCGCCCGGCGATCAACGCGATCACGTACGCGGAGCTGCTGGCGCGTGCGCGCACACAGGCGCCCGAGCTCGCGCTCCGGGCCGAAGGGACGGACGACTTCGCGGTGGCCCTGCACGCGCGACTCCTGCGCGGGCAGAACACGGTGCCGCGCGACCCCCGCGTCGTCCGCGAGGAGAGGGAGCTCCCGGCGGAGAGCCCGGCCCGGACCGACGGCCTCGTCGACCTCGACGCGCCCGCGCTGCGGCTCCTGACCTCGGGCACGACGGCGGCCCCCAGGCCCGTCGTGCTCACCTACGGGAACCTCTTCTGGGCCGCCCTGGGCTCGGCGGCGGCGCTCGGGCTCGACGTGCAGGAGCGCTGGCTCTGTGCCCTGCCGCTCGTGCACGTCGGCGGGCTGTCCATCCTCACCCGGTCGGTCGTCTACGGGACCTCGGTGCTCCTCCACGAGCGCTTCGACGCGCGGCGTGCGGTGACCGCGGTCATGGAGGAGGGCGTCACGCTCGTCTCCGTCGTCCCCACGATGCTCGCGCGGATGCTCGACACCGGCCTGCGCGAGCCGCCCGCCCTGCGCTGGGCGCTCGTGGGCGGCGCGCCGCTCGCGCCCTCCCTGCGCGCCCGGGCCGAGGACGCGGGAGTCCCCGTCGCCGAGAGCTACGGGATGACCGAGGCGGCCTCCCAGGCGGTGACCGAGGGCGTCCCGCTGCCCGGGGTCCGGGTCGAGCTCGATGAAGACGGCGAGATCATCCTCGCCGGGCCCACGATCGCCGGTGGCGGTCCCCTCCCCACCGGCGATCTCGGCGCCTGGGACGCACAGGGCCGCCTCCGCATCCTCGGCCGCAGGGCCGACACGATCATCACCGGCGGGGAGAACGTCGCCCCGCAGGAGGTCGAGCAGGTCCTGCTCGCCCACCCGGACGTGGAGGACGCCGCCGTCGTCGGGCGGCCGGACCCCGAGTGGGGCGAGGCGGTCGTCGCGCTCGTGGTCGGCGGCGTGGGGGAGGAGGACCTCCGCGCCTGGGCGCGCGCGCGCCTCGCCGCGTACCAGGTCCCCAAGCGCGTGCAGCTTGTGGACGAGCTCCCGCGCAACGCCGCGGGCAAGCTCGACCGGAATAGGCTCCGCGCATGAGCGAGGACGTCCGCGCCGACCAGCAGCGCTACTGGGAGGCATCATCCCAGCCGTGGGGGGAAGGGGCCGAGGCCTTCGGGCGCATCGCGCGGCCGGTGACCGAGGGCCTGCTCGCGGCGGCGCGGCTCAATCCGGGCCAGCGGGTGCTCGAGCTCGGGGCCGGACCGGGGGAGGTGGGGATCCAGGCCGCCGAGCGGGTCGGCCCGGACGGCGAGGTTCTCGTCACCGACGCCGTCGAGGGCATGGTCGCCCTGGCCCGGGAGCGGACCGCCGGCACGGCCGGCGTGGAGGTGCGCCGCGAGGACGCCGAGGCGATCGACCAGCCCGCCGCGAGCTTCGACGCGGTCCTCTCGCGCTGGGGGCTCATGTTCACCGTCGACCCCGAGGCCCCGTTCCGCGAGTGCCGGCGCGTGCTCCGGCCCGGCGGCCGCCTCGCCCTCGCCGTCTGGGCGCCTCCTGCGGAGAACCCCTGGTTCTCCGTGCCCGGACGGGAGCTGCTCGAGCAGGGCCTGACCGAGCCGCCGCCCCCCGGCGACAACCCCGGCCCGTTCCGCTTCGCAGCGCCCGGCCGTCTCCGGGGCCTCCTCGCCGGCGCGGGCTTCGACGAGGTCGAGGTCGCCCCCCTGCCGTTCTCGGCCCGGTTCGGGAGCTTCGACGAGATCTGGGAGCTCAAGCTCTCGCTCTCGAGCGGCCTCCGCGACGCCCTCGCGCTGACCCACGAAGAGGGCGCCCGCGCCCTGCGCGCCGGGATCGAGCGCGGCTACGCGCCCTACCAGACCGGCGACGGCGGCTACGAGGTCCCCCTCGTCGCCCTCCTGGGCTCCGCCACCGCGTAACTTCTCTCGCCGTGTACTACGACGACGACGCGGATCTCTCCCTCCTCGACGGCAAGACCGTCGCCATCATCGGCTTCGGCTCCCAGGGCCACGCCCACGCGCAGAACCTGAAGGATTCGGGGGCCGACGTCGTCGTGGGGCTGCGCGCAGACTCGAAGAGCGTGGAGGAGGCCGGGGCCGCCGGCCTCGAGGTCCTCGACCCCGCCGACGCGGCGTCGCGCGGGGCCATCGTGATGATGCTCGTCCCCGACGAGAAGCACCGCGAGATCTGGGAGGGCTCCGTCCGCGACGGTGTCGCTCCCGGCAACCTCCTGCTGTTCGGCCACGGCTTCTCGGTCCACTACGGCGAGGTCGACGCGCCCGCCGGGGTCGACGTCGCCCTCGTCGCCCCCAAGGGCCCGGGCCACCTCGTCCGCCGCCAGTACCTCGAGGGCTCCGGCGTCCCCGGGCTCATCGCGATCGAGCAGGACGCGACGGGCAACGCCAAGGCGCTCGCGCTCGCCTACGCCCGCGGCATCGGCTGCACGCGCGGCGGCGTCATCGAGACGACGTTCAAGGACGAGACCGAGACCGACCTCTTCGGCGAGCAGGCTGTCCTGTGCGGCGGGGCCTCCGCGCTCGTACAGGCCGGCTTCGAGACCCTCGTCGAGGCGGGCTACGACCCGCAGATGGCCTACTTCGAGTGCCTCCACGAGCTCAAGCTCATCGTCGACCTCATGTACGAGAAGGGCCTGGCGGGGATGCGCTACTCGATCTCGAACACCGCCGAGTACGGCGACTACACCCGCGGAAGCCGCGTGGTCGACGAGCGCGTGCGGGCCGAGATGAAGAAGATCCTGGGCGAGATCCAGTCGGGCGACTTCGCCCGCGAGTGGATCGCCGAGAACCGCGCCGGGCAGGAGAACTTCTCGCGGATGCGCGAGGAGCAGGCCAACACGCAGGTCGAGTCCGTGGGCGGCGAGCTGCGCTCGCACATGGACTGGATCAAGCCCGACTTCTAGGCAGCCCGCGCGGCGCTCGATCCCGACCCCGGAGCATGCCATGACGCCCGAGACCGCCACCTCGCTCGAGATCCCCGCGGACCTGAAGCCCTCCGACGGCCGCTTCGGCTCGGGGCCCGCGAAGGTCCGCTCCGAGCAGCTCGCCCACCTCGCGGCTGCTGAGACGATCATGGGCCGCTCGCATCGCCGGGCGCCGGTGACCGACGTCATCGGGCGCGTCCGCCGTGGTCTGCGCGACCTCTTCGCGCTCCCCGAGGGCTACGAGGTCGCCCTCGGCAACGGGGGCACCACCGCCTTCTGGGACGCCGCCGCCTTCGGGCTGATCGAGCGCCGGGCGCTCCACCTCGCCTACGGGGAGTTCTCCGAGAAGTTCGCCAAGGTCACCCAGGGCGCCCCCTTCCTCGAGGATCCCGTCGTCCTGCGCGCCCCCGCCGGCGATGCCCCGGTACCGGCCCTCGCCGACCCCGACGCCGACGCCATCGCCTGGGCGCACAACGAGACCTCGACGGGCGTGATGGTCCCGGTCGTCCGGCCCGCGGGCGACGCGCTCGTGCGCATCGACGCGACCTCCGCGGTGGCCGGCCTGCCCCTCGACGCCGCCCAGGCCGACGCCTACTACTTCGCCCCCCAGAAGGGCCTGGGCTCCGACGGGGGGCTCTGGCTCGCGCTGCTCTCGCCCGCCGCGCTGGAGCGGATCGAGGCGATCGAGCGCTGGACGCCGGCGTTCCTGTCGCTGCGGCTCGCGCTCGAGAACTCCCGGAAGAACACGACCTACAACACCCCGGCGATCGCCACGCTGCTCATGCTCGCCGACCAGCTCGACTGGATGCTCGAGCGCGGCGGGCTGCCCTGGTGCGTGGAGCGTACGACCGCGTCCTCCACCCACCTCTACGCGTGGGCCGACGCCCACGCGCTCGCCTCCCCGTTCGTGACCGACCCCGCCAAGCGCTCGCTCGTGGTGGGGACGATCGACTTCCCGGAAGCGGTCGACGCCGAGGCGATCGTCTCCGCGCTGGCCGCCAACGGCATCTGGGACGTCGACCCCTACCGCAAGCTCGGGCGCAACCAGCTCCGGATAGCGATGTTCCCAGCGATCGAGCCCGCGGACATCGAGGCGCTGACGGCGTGCATCGACTACGTCGTGGAGCGGATCTGAGTGACGCGTGTCCTCGTCGCCGAGCGCATCGCCGAGCCCGGGATCGAGCTGCTGCGCGAGCACTTCGACGTCGACGTCGCCGACGGATGGGCCGACGGCGAGCTCGCGGAGCGGATCGGCGACTACGACGCGATCCTCATCCGCTCGGCCACGAAGATGACCGCCGGGCTGATCGAGCGCGCCGGGCGGCTGAAGGTGATCGGCCGTGCCGGGGTGGGCGTCAACAACGTCGACGTCCCCGCCGCGACCAAGCGCGGGATCGTGGTGGCCAACGCGCCGCAGTCCAACGTGGTCTCCGCCGCCGAGCACACGATCGCGCTGCTCCTCGCGCTCGCCCGGAACGTGCCCCGGGCCCACTCCTCGCTCGTGGCCGGGCGCTGGGAGCGCTCGGAGCTCAACGGGATCGAGGTCGAGGGCAAGGTGCTCGGCGTCCTCGGGTTCGGACGGATCGGCCAGCTCGTCGCGGCCCGCGCGCAGGGGCTGGGGATGCGCGTCGTGGCCTACGACCCCTACGTGGCGGCCGAGCGCTACCGGGAGCTGGGGGTCGAGAAGGCGGAGGACTCGGCCGGCGCCTACTCCCGCGCCGACTTCCTGACGATGCACCTGCCGGTCACGCCGGAGACCGAGAACTGGCTGGATGATGCGGCGTTCGCGCAGATGAAGGACGGGGTCCGGGTCCTCAACGTCGCTCGCGGCGAGCTGCTCGTCGACGCGGCGCTCGAGCGCGCGCTGGACTCGGGCAAGGTCGCGGGGGCGGCGCTCGACGTCTTCCGGACCGAGCCGATCACCGAGCACCCGCTGTTCGGGCGCCCCGACGTCGTCGTCACCCCGCACCTCGGCGCCTCGACGACCGAGGCCCAGGACCGGGCGGGCCTCCAGACCGCCGAGCAGGTCGTCGCCGCCCTGACCGGCGGCACGGTGTCGAGCGCCGTGAACATCCCCGCGGTGGGCGGGGAGGACATGGAGATCCTGCGCCCCTTCCTGCCCCTCTGCGAGCAACTCGGGCGCATCGCCGTGGAGACCGCGCTAAGGCCGTCGATCGACCGGGTGGAGATCGAGCTCCGGGGCCGGATCGCCGAGCGCGACACGCGCCTGCTCACCACCTCGGTCCTCCGCGGGCTGCTCGGCGGACACGTCGAGGAGGAGGTCAACCTCGTCAACGCCCCCTCGCTGGCGCAGGAGCGGGGGATCGAGGTCGCCGAGACGCGCCAGCCCGCGGCGCGCGACTTCACCGATCTCGTCCGCGTGACGGTGACCGCGGGCGGCGTGCGCGCCCGGGTGGTGGGCACCAACCTCGGCCGGCGCGACCGGCCGCACCTGCTCGAGGTCTGGGGCCAGCGCTTCAACCTCCAGATCGAGCCCCACCTCACGATCCTGCGCTACCGCGACCAGCCGGGCATGATCGGCCGCGTCGGCACCGCGCTCGGCGAACGCGGGGTGAACGTGAGCTCGATGGCCGTCGGCCGGGAGGCGCACGAGGCGGGCGAGGCGGTCATGGCGGTGACCACGGACGCGCCCGTCCCGCCCGACGCGCTGGCGGAGATCCTGGCCGGTGAGGGGTTCACGGACGCCCGGGCGGTCGCGCTGTAGCGCCAGCGGCCGCGTTCACCGTATATCGGCCGGTAGGGTGCGGGAATGCTGACGGGCGGGTGCGGGTGTGGGGCGGTGTGCTTCGAGATCACCGCACCCCTCGTCGCCGCTGCCTACTGCCACTGCACGCGCTGTCAGCACCGGACCGGCACGGCCTCGCAGGCCTCGGCGAGGATCGAGCCCGGCTCCCTCGAGGTCATCCAGGGCGAGGAGCACCTCGCCGGCTGGTCACCTCCCGGGGGCCACGAGAAGGTCTTCTGCCGTGAGTGCGGCTCCGCCCTCTTCGTCCGGAATCCCGAGTCCCGCGACATCGCGGCGGTCCGCCTCGGCGCGCTCGAGGGCGACCCCGGCGTGCGCCCGAGCGCCCACCAGTTCACCGCCTACGCCGCTCCCTGGGAGCCGATCCCGGACGACGGCCTGCCGCGGTTCCCGGAGCGCATGCCGAGGTAGGCGGGGGGTGGAGCGGCGCCTCGCGACGCGTGGCGCCCGGCTCTAGCCGGGTCCATAATCTCGCATCGTCGAGCGCTCCAGGTCTTCCGCGGGCGCGCGAGGCGGTGATCCCGACCGACAAGCTCGTCGGCTACGCACTGAGCCCTGACCATTCGCGCGGGCGCCACAAGGTGCGAGTGTTCGCCTCGGCTCTCGGGATCCGCGATTCCGACTGGCGCTACCTGCACGACCAGCTGCTGACCGGCGTTGTCGACGCACCGGTGAGAGGGACCCGGATCACGCCGTTTGGCGTGCTCTACGAGGTCGTCGTTCTCGTTCACGGGCTCAATGGCGCCACCTGCCCCGTCGCCACAGTGTGGCTTGTGGGCCGCGATCGGCCCCCGCGGCTGGTCACCTGCTGGGTGGACATCCCGTGACCAACTGCGACAAACTTCGGCGATGACCACAACGCGACACGACGAGCTCGACGTCGTCAAGCTGCTCACCGATTCAGGGCGCTGGGCGGCCGGCACGATCGGCACGGTCATCGAGGTCAGCGACGCCGCGGCGCTCGTCGAGATCGACGATGACCACGGCCACGCGGTCGACTACGTCAGTGTCCCCCACGACGCCCTCGCGCCGAGCGGCCAAGACGCCACACGCGCAGCCTCGTAGGCTCCGATCCGACGGAAAGCTACGCGCGTCGTTGCGGCTGGCGCGATCGGAAGCAGGTGGGCCTTGGCCAGCCCGCCGCGCTCGGGCACGAAGCGGTCGAGCGGGAGGCCGTAGAGCTCATGCGTGTCCATCGCGCCATTGTCTCGGACCGCCCGGGCAGATCTAGACTTCGCGCATGGCGCTCCCGCGGTGGCTCGGTGACAGAGAGTTGGGCGGTCCACCGCGCACCGCTCCGACGTCCGGGGAGCACGAGCTCCGGCCCGCCCGCTCCTCGCATCTCGGTACCGGCACCCTCGCGTGCCCGGCCTGCGATATCCCGGTCGCTCTCGCCGCCGACGGGATGAGACCGACAGACCGGATGACCTGTCCCTTCTGCCGTCACACCGGAGCCGCGCGCGACTTCCTCTCGCTCGCCTCGCCGACACGTCCCGCCCGGGTCGAGGTCCGCGTGGTCAGCCGGCGGCGGTGACCGGAGGAGCCGGCAGGGCCCCGGGCGCCGTGCGCTCCAGGCTCGGCCACCCCGCATCGGCCTGGCGTTCTGCGTGCTCGGCCGCCGCGCCGCCGCGCAGGCCGAAGAGGCGCTTGGCGAAGAGCAGGTAGACGACGACGGCGAGGTTGATCGCGATCGTGACGACCTTCAGCGGCGAGCCCTTGTGGATCAGCTCGTACACCTCCAGCGGCAGCAGCGCCGCCGTCGCGAGGAACGTCAGATACTCCGCCCAGCGCTTCTGGTACCACAGGCCGACCGCCTCGGCGCCCTCCACCGCGGCGTAGACCGCGACGACGACGCCGACCTTCGTCAGGGTCCCGGCGCGCACCGAGAACAGGCGGTGGAGCTCGTGGCCGATCCCGTGGCCCGGGTCCCCGCTCGAGCCGACTCCGCCCTGGAGGTCGGCGAGCGCCCGGAACACGGGTCCCCGGAGGTCCGCCCGCTTGGAGGTGAAGAGCAGGATCGCAACGGCGATCGCCGCGAGCACGACGAAGTGCAGGGCCCGGTCGACGGCGATGATGCGCAGGACGACGAGGTCGCGCAGCGCGCGCCCGCGCCGGGGGACCTCGACGTCCTCGCGCGGCGGGAGGGTGTCCCGCGCGGGCCTCGCCGGCGCGCGCAGCGGCAGCCACGAGTCGCAACGTAGGCAGCGGTGCCAGCGCAGCCCCTCCTCGGCCTCGCGCACGACCACGGCGTCCTCGGCGCGAAGCTGCGCCACGTCCTGCCCCAGCAGCTCGTGGCCGCGCACCCCGCACACGAGCAGCTCGTAGTGGAAGCGGGGGCGGAAGCGCGTGGGCTTCGTGAGCCCCGGTGGATGATCGGACGCCACCGGCGTCAGCCGGGGCCGCGCTCGGCCTCGCCCGCCGCGGTGTCCGCCTCGGCGGCGGCGGTCTTGGCGTCGCTGGCGTCCTGCTCGGCACGTTCGGCGTCGCGGGCGGCCTCCTCGGCCCGCCGGCGAGCGGCATCGGCGTCCGTGCGGCGAGACTCCTCCTCGGCGCGGAGCTTCTCGGCCCGGGCCCGCTCGGCGGCCGCCGCCTCCCGTCGGGCGTCACGGGCCGATGCACTCTCGAACCCATACGACACTCCCGGTGGCACCTCGATCCCGTAATGGCTGCTCAGGGCGGCGGCTTCGTGCGGAGAGAGCGCGCCCGCGTCGGCGGGCGCCGGGGCGGCGTCGACCTCCGCCTGGACGTGCGCGATCCGGATGTGGTCGCGCGACAGGCTCGCCTCCGCGAGGGGCACGAGCGCGGCCTTCCGGCCGAGCAGCCCGTGCTTCACGGCGCCGAAGACGGCCTCGTCGGTCTCCGTCCGGAAGAAGACGTCCGCGAGCTTGCCGAGCTTCTCGCCGTCACGGTCGACGACCTCCTGTCCGACCCACTGGTCGATGCTTTCGATATGGGGCACGAGGGGAGCGTTCCCCGGTTCCGGGGTGCTTGACCCCCTCGCGGAGCATCGCGACGGCCCGGAGAAGGAGGGCATCAGGGCAGGGCGGCGCGGACCGCCTCGGCGCACAGGTCGCCCGCGACCCGCAGCGGCTCGGTGGTCCGCGTCGCGCGGGCGAGGACGAAGGCGCCCTCCAGCGCCGAGAGCGTCGCGAGGGCGAGCTCGCGCGAGCGGTCCTCTCCGATGCCCTCCTGTGCGAAGCGCGCCGCGAGCCCGGCGGTCCAGGAGTCGAAGACCTCGGCGGTCGCCTCCCGCAGGACCTCGTTCGTACTGGCGACCTCGAGCGCCACGGTGGCGATGGGGCAGGCGTCGGCGTAGTCCGTCTCCCGCAGGGTCCCGGCCGCACCGCGGAAGAAGTCCTCGACGGCGCTCGCCACGTCGGGAGCCGGGTCGAAGACGGCGGGTACGAGCTGGGCGTAGAGCGCACCCGACCAGCGGATGACCTCGGCGCCGAGCTGCTCCTTCCCGCCCGGGAAGAAGTGGTAGAGCGAGCCGTAGGGCGCCCCCGCCTCGGCGACGATCGCCTTGACCCCCGTCCCCGTGTAGCCCTGACGGCGGAGGAGCCCTGCGGTCGCGGTGACGATGCGCTCACGGGTGGGCGACACGATCCGCGGAGAGTAGCTAGGGTGGCGCTAGAGCGATCTATCAAGTGGGAGGGCAATGCCGGAGATCGAGCTGACCGCGGGGACCATCGCGTACGAGGACACGGGAGGCGACGGCCCCGTCGTCGTCCTCCTGCACGGGGTGGCGATGGACGAGACCCTGTGGCGCCACGTGGTGCCCGGCCTGCGCGACCACGCCCGCTGCATCGTCCCGACCCTGCCGCTCGGCGGCCACCGCAAGCCCATGCGCCCCGACGCCGACCTCTCCCTCCGCGCGCTGGTCGCCCTCGTCTCCGAGCTCCTCGACCGCCTCGACCTCCGCGACGTGATCCTCGTCGGCAACGACTGGGGCGGCGCGCAGCTCCTGGTCTCCGAGGGACGCGCCGAGCGGGTGGCCCGCCTCGTGCTCTGCTCCTGCGAAGCCTTCGACAACTACCCGCCGGGCCTCCCGGGAAAGAGCCTCGCGCTGGCCGGAAAGGTCCCCGGCGGCCTCTACGCCCTGCTCGGGCCGCTGCGCATCCGCGCGCTGCGACGCCTGCCGCTCGCCTTCGGGTGGATGTCCAAGCGCGTCCCGCAGGCGACCCTCGACCGCTGGCTGCGCCCCGCCCTGACCCAGAAGGCGATCCGCCGCGACCTGCGCAAGTACGTCACCTCCGACCTGGACCGCGCGACCCTCCTGGCCTGGGCCGAGCGCCAGCGTGCGTTCACGGGCCCGGTGCTCGTGGTCTGGGCCGCCGAGGACCGCGTGATGCCCCGCGAGCACGGCCGGCGGCTGGCCGAGCTCTTCCCGCACGGCCGGCTCGTCGAGATCGAGGACTCGTACACGCTGATCCCGGAGGACCAGCCCGCGGCACTCACCGCCCACCTCCGCGAGTTCCTGTCGGATGAGCATGCCGTCGCGGCGTAGCCACGCCGAGTGGCTCGAACCGCTGTATCCTTGCACCGTCTATGTTCCGGGCGCTCTCCCTTCGACTTCTCCTCCTCCCCCCTCGGGGGGAGTAATGCGTGGCGGCCGCTGACGCCGCAACCCGACGGAGAAGCGAAGCGCGAGACCGAGAGGAAGCCCGATGGACGCAGCAGCACACAACCGAGTCGTCATCTTCGACACCACCCTGAGAGACGGCGAGCAGTCGCCGGGGATCTCGCTCAACACGTCGGAGAAGCTCGAGATCGCCCATCAGCTCGCGCGGCTGGGGGTCGACGTCATCGAGGCGGGCTTCCCCGTCACCTCACCGGGGGACTTCGAGGCGGTGCAGGCGATCTCCCGAGAGGTCGAAGGCCCGATCATCACCGGCCTGGCCCGCTGCTTCACGGCCGACGTGGAGTCCGCGGCCGACGCGGTGCGCGATGCGGTGCGCCCGCGCATCCACGTCTTCATCTCGACATCGGACATCCACATCGAGCACCAACTGCGCTCCACGCGGGCGGACGTGCTCGGCCAGGCTCGCGCGGGGGTCGCCCACGCGCGCGAGCGCGTCGAGGACGTCGAGTTCTCGCCGATGGACGCCACGCGGGCGGACCTCGAGTTCACGGCCGAGGTCGTGGCCGCCGCGATCGCCGAGGGCGCGACGACGATCAACATCCCCGACACGGTCGGCTACACGATGCCCGAGGAGTTCACGGGCTACCTCGGGCGCCTCTACGCGCTCGTCCCCGAGCTCCGTGACCTCGTTCTCTCCGTCCACTGCCACGACGACCTCGGGCTCGCGGTGGCCAACTCGTTCGCCGGTTTGCTCGCGGGTGCCCGCCAGGTGGAGTGCGCGATCAACGGCATCGGCGAGCGCGCGGGCAACGCGTCGCTCGAGGAGCTCGTGATGCTGCTGCACACCCGGGGCGACGCCGTCGGCCTGTCCACGGGCGCGAACACGCGGGAGATCGCGCGCACCTCGCGGCTCGTCTCGCGGCTGACGGGCTACCCGGTGCAGCCCAACAAGGCGATCGTGGGGCGCAACGCGTTCGCCCACGAGTCCGGGATCCACCAGGACGGCGTGCTCAAGGAGCGCACCACCTACGAGATCATGGACGCCACGACGGTGGGGCTCGAGGCCAACGCCATCGTCCTCGGCAAGCACTCGGGCCGGCACGCACTGCACGAGGCACTCGAGGAGCTCGGCTACCCGCTCGACGGCGCGGCGCTCAACACCGCCTTCGTGCGCTTCAAGGAGCTCGCCGACAAGAAGAAGCAGGTCACGGCGATGGACCTCGAGGCGCTGGTCACCGACGAGCTGCGCGAGGAGGCGCCGGGCTTCCACCTCGCCTGGTTCGACGTGGAGGCCTCCTCACGCCGCCCGCCGCACGCCACGGTCGGCCTGCGCACCCCGGAGGGCGACGAGGTCACGGGGTCCTTCACCGGCGACGGCCCGGTCGACGCGATCTTCCGCGCGATCAACGCCGCGAGCGGCCGCGAGGCCAAGCTCCGGGAGTTCCGGGTCGACGCGGTG
>JBBSGJ010000027.1:0-17841 GCA_038254195.1 Solirubrobacterales bacterium | reverse complement strand
CCGAGGGCGTCGAGGTCACCCATGCGGGCACGGCCGCGCGCAACGGGGACGTGGTCACCGCGGGCGGCCGCGTGCTCAACGTGACCGGGCTCGGGGCGGACCTCGCCGCCGCCCGGGCCGCGGCTTATGCTGGCGCGGAGATGATCGACTTCGCGGGCAAGCAGATGCGCCACGACATCGCCGCGCAGAGCGCATGAGTGAGGCCCTGCCCGAAGCGGCGACCGTGGTCGAGACCGAGGTCGTCGAGGCCCTGGAGGGGCTCCCTGTCGACACTCCACGCGTGGGGATCCTCATGGGGTCCCAGTCGGATCTCGAGCGCATGCAGCCCGCCTCGGACGAGCTGACCGAGCGGGGCATCCTCCACGAGGTCCGCGTCATGTCGGCCCACCGCGACCCCGACCAGGTGGCCGATTACGCGCGGAACGCGCGCATGCGCGGGATCCGCGTGATCATCGCCGGGGCCGGCCTCGCGGCCGCGCTACCTGGGGTCGTGGCCGCCCACACCGACCTCCCCGTGGTGGGGGTGCCGCTCACGAGCCGGACGTCGGTCGCGGGCGGGCTCGACGCGCTGCTGGCCATCACCCAGATGCCTCCCGGTGTCCCGGTGGGTTGCGTCGGCGTCGACAACCCTCGCAACGGCGCCGTCCTCGCCGCCCGGATTCTCTCGGCGTGACGCCAGAGCGAGCGGGGGGGCGATGATCGCCCGCTACACCCGCCCCGAGCTCGGCGCCATCTGGAGCGACGAGTCGCGCATGACCGCCTGGCGGGACGTCGAGGTCGCCGCCTGCGAGGAGATGGAGGGGCCGACCGAGGAGGATCGCGCCGCGATCCGGGCCGCCTCCTTCTCGGTCGCCGAGGTCGACGAGCGCGAGCGCGTGACCGACCACGATGTCGCCGCCTTCGTCGACGTGCTCGCCGCCTCCGCCGGCCCGGCCGGCCGCTGGATCCACTTCGGTCTCACCTCGTCCGACGTCCTCGACACCGCGCTCGCGCTCCAGCTCCGCCGCGCGGGGGAGATCATCCTCCCCGTGGCGCGCGAGCTCGTCCGGGTGCTCGCCGGCCGCGCGCGCGAGCACGTCCACACCCTCGCCGTGGGCCGGACGCACGGGGTCCACGCCGAGCCGACGACCTTCGGGATCAAGCTCGCCGGCTTCGCCTGCGAGGCCCACCGCAACGCCGAGCGCCTCGCGCGCGCGTGGGACGGGGTGGCGGTGGGCGCGCTCTCCGGGGCGGTGGGCACCTACTCGGCGACCTCGCCGGACTTCGAGCGCCGGGTGCTCGGGCGGCTCGACCTGCGGGCCGAGGACGTCTCCACCCAGGTCGTCCCGCGTGACCGCCACGCCGAGCTGCTCAACGCGATCGCGCTGGCCGGCGCGGGGCTCGAGCGCCTCGCGATCGAGGTGCGCCACCTCCAGCGCACGGAGGTCCGCGAGGTGCAGGAGCCGTTCCGCGCGGGCCAGAAGGGCTCGAGCGCGATGCCCCACAAGCGCAACCCCATCACCGCGGAGCGCATGACCGGCCTCGCCCGCGTCCTGCGCGGCAATGCGCTGGCGGGGATGGAGGACGTTGCGTTGTGGCACGAGCGCGACATCTCGCACTCCTCGGTGGAGCGCGTGATCCTCCCGGACTCGACCATCCTGCTCGACTACCTCCTGCAGCTCGGCGTGCGGCTCGTGGAGGGCCTGACCGTCTTCGAGGAGCACATGCGTGAGAACGTCGCCCTCACCCACGGGGCGCTGTTCTCCCAGCGCGCGCTGCTGGCCCTCGTCGAGCGGGGGGAGAGCCGCGACGAGGCCTACCGGGTCGTGCAGACCCTGGCCCAGCGCGCGTGGGACGAGGGGATCGAGCTGCGCGGGCTGCTGGAGGCCGAGCTCCCCGAGCTCCCCCTGGACGAGATCTTCGACCCCATGCCCTTCGTGCGCCACGCGGACGAGATCGTCGCCCGGCTCGACGCGATCGCCTAGCCCCCGCCTCCGGGACGTCAGCCCCGGCCGGTAGGTTGGCTGACGTGACGCCCGCCCTGGATCTACCCCTGCTGGTCACGGGCAAGGTCCGCGAGATGTACGCGCTCTCAGACGACCTGCTCATGGTCGCCTCGGATCGCATCTCCACGTACGACGTGGTCCACCCGACGCCGATTCCCGACAAGGGAGCGGTGCTCACGGGGCTGTCGGTGTTCTGGTTCGGCCTCCTCTCGGAGATCGTCCCCAACCACCTCCTCTCGGCGACGGACGGCGTGCCGGAGGAGGTCCGCGGCCGGGCGCTCCGGGTGCGGCGGCTGGAGATGCTGGGAGTCGAGTGCGTGGTGCGCGGCTACATCACGGGGTCGGGCTGGAAGGACTACGGGCGCACGGGGTCGATCAGCGGCATCGCCCTGCCCGCCGGGCTCGAGGAGTCCCAGGAGCTGCCCGAGCCGCTCTTCACGCCCTCCACCAAGGCGGAGGAGGGCCACGACGAGACGATCGGGTTCGCCGAGGTCGAGCGCCTCGTGGGCGCCGAGCGGGCGCGTGAGCTGCGCGAGGTCTCCCTCGCGCTCTACGTGCGCGCCGCCGAGCACGCGCGCTCACAGGGGATCATCCTCGCCGACACGAAGTTCGAGTTCGGGATGGGGGAGGACGGTGGGCTCGTGCTGGGCGACGAGGTGCTCACGCCGGACTCCTCGCGCTTCTGGCCCGCCGCGGAGTACGTGCCGGGCCGGGGCCAGCCGAGCTTCGACAAGCAGCCCGTCCGCGACTGGGCGGCGGGGACGGGATGGGACAAGCAGCCGCCGGCGCCCGCGATCCCCGACGCGGTCGTGGAGGAGACGCGGGCGCGCTACGTGCGGGCCTACGAGCTGATCGCGGGCGAGCCGTTCTCCGCCTGGCGGGAGCGCGCCGCGGCATGAGGGCGCGGGTCCTCGTCCGCCCCAAGGCCGGCATCCTCGACCCCCAGGGCCAGGCCGTGGAGCGCGCGCTGCCCGCGCTCGGCTTCTCGGGGGTGGCCAACGTGCACGTGGGGACGCTCATCGAGCTCGACGTGGAGGATCCCGCGCGCCTGCCCGAGCTGTGCGAGCGGTTGCTGACCAACCCGCTCATCGAGGACTACGAGATCGTGCACGAGGATCCGGTGCTGGCCGCTCCCCCCGTGGGGGACGAGGAGGGCCTGCATTGAGGTTCGGCGTCGTCCGCTTCCCGGGCTCGTGCGACGACGTCGACGCGCTGCTCGCGTGCGAGCGCGTCGGCGAGGCCGAGATCCTCTGGCACGCCGACCGCTCGCTCCACGGCTCCGACGCGGTCGTCATCCCGGGCGGGTTCTCCTACGGGGACTACCTCCGGGTGGGCGCGATCGCCCGCTTCGCGCCCGTGATGGAGTCCGTGGCGCGCTTCGCGGCCGAGGGTGGCCCGGTGCTCGGGATCTGCAACGGCTTCCAGGTGCTCTGCGAGGCGGGGCTGCTGCCGGGCGCGCTGCTGCCCAACGCGTCCCTGCGCTTCGTCTGCCGCCAGGTGGGCGTGGAGGTGATCGACGCGGCGACGGCGTGGACGGCGGCCTGCTCGCCCGGGGACGTGCTCTCCATCCCCGCCAAGCACCAGAGCGGGCGCTACGTCGTCGGACCCGAGCAGGCCGAGGACGTGCGCGTCGCCCTGCGCTACGTGAGCGGGGTGAACCCCAACGGCTCCTGGCAGGACGTCGCCGGGGTGGTCAACGCCGCGGGGAACGTCCTCGGGCTCATGCCCCATCCCGAGCACGCCGTCGACCCGCTGACGGGCTCCGTGGACGGCCTGCGGATCTTCGGGTCGGTCGCGCGCGCTGCCGTCGGTGTCTAGCCGCCACTCGGAGCTCGGGCTCTCGGACTCCGAGTACGAGCTCATCGTCGCCAAGCTGGGGCGGGAGCCCGGGGGGGTCGAGCTCGCGATGTTCTCGCTCATGTGGAGCGAGCACTGCGCCTACAAGCACTCGAGGAAGCTGCTGCGCCGCCTGCCCACGGAGGGCCCGCGGGTGCTCCTGGGGCCGGGGGAGAACGCGGGCGCGATCGACGTGGGCGGCGGGCTCGCGGTCGCCTTCAAGGTGGAGTCCCACAACCACCCGAGCGCGGTGGAGCCCTTCCAGGGCGCGGCCACGGGGGTCGGGGGGATCCTGCGCGACGTCTTCGCGGTGGGCGCCCGCCCCATCGCGGTGCTCGACTCCCTGCGCTTCGGCGAGCTGGCCTCGCCCCGCTCGCGCTACCTGCTTGACCGGGCGGTGGCGGGGATCGGCTTCTACGGGAACTCCATCGGGGTCCCCACCGTCGGCGGCGAGGTGTACTTCGAGGCCGCCTACGAGCAGAACTGCCTCGTCAACGCGATGTGCCTGGGGATCGCCGAGCACGACCGGCTCATCCGCAGCGCCGCGAACGGGCCGGGGAACGTGCTCGTGCTCTTCGGCGCGCTGACGGGGCGCGACGGGATCGGCGGCGCGTCCGTGCTCGCGTCGGCCGAGCTCGGGGAGGGCGACGAGGCCAAGCGCCCCTCCGTGCAGATCGGCGATCCGTTCGCGGAGAAGAAGCTCCTCGAGTGCTCGCTGGAGCTGCTCGATCAGGGGCTGCTCGCGTCGCTGCAGGACCTGGGGGCGGCGGGACTGACCTCCTCCTCGAGCGAGATGGCCTCGGGGGGCGGGCTGGGGATCGACCTCGACGTCGACCGGGTGCCGCTGCGCGAGGCCGACATGGAGCCCTTCGAGATCATGGTCTCCGAGTCCCAGGAGCGGATGCTCTGCGTGGTCGAGCCTGCCCGGATGAAAGAGGTGCTTGCCGTCTGCGCGAAGTGGGAGACCACGGCGACGGCGATCGGGACGGTCACCGACACGGCGCGCCTGCGCGTTCTGCGCGGGGAGGAGGTCGTCGGGGACATGCCGGTGGCGGCGCTCGTGGACCACTGCCCGCTGTACGACCTGGACCCGGTCGCGCCGGCGTCGCCGATCTATCCCGCGCCGCCCGCGGTGCTCCGGGGGGACGAGGCCCCGAGGGATGTGCTGCTCGCCCTCCTCGGCTCCGCGAACCTCGCCGACCGCCGGCCGCTCTTCGAGCAGTACGACTGGCTCGTGCAGTCGCGCACTATGCGCCGCCCCGACGAGGCGGACGCCGCGGTCCTGCTGTTGCCCGGCGGTGGGGCCCTCGGGGTGTCCATCGACGGCAACGGGCGCCGGGTGGCCTGCGACCCCGAGCGCGGCGCGGCCGAGGCGGTGTACGAGTGCGCGGCGAACCTCGCCTGCGTGGGCGCGCAGCCCGAGGGCCTGACGAACTGCCTGAACTTCGGCAACCCCGAGAAGCCGCACATCGGCTGGCAGCTCTCCCGCGCGGTGGAGGGGATGGCGACGGCGTGCGAGGCGCTCGGCGTGCCGGTGGTCGGCGGAAACGTCTCGCTCTACAACGAGGGACCGGAGGGGCCGATCCTCCCCACCCCCGTGGTGGGGATGGTCGGGCGGATGCCCGACGCGGCCCGGGCCGGCCGCGCGGGCTGGACCCGTGAGGGGGACGCGATCGCCCTGATCGGCGCGTTCGCTCCCGCGCCGGCGGGCTCGGAGCTGGCCAAGCTCCGCGGCGAGGCTCCGGCCGGGCCGCTGCCCGAGGCCGATCCGGACGCGATCCGCGACGCCCACGGCACCGTCCGCTCCGCCGTCCGCGCGGGGACCCTCGCCTCGGCGCACGACATCGCGGAGGGCGGCCTCGCGGTGGCGCTCGCCGAGGCGTGCGTCCTGGGCGGGCTGGGCGCGCGGGTCGAGCCGCCGGGCGAGACCATCGACCTCCTCTTCGGCGAGGCCCCCGGCCGCGCCTTCGTCGTCTCCGGGGCCCGCGACGCGCTCGGAGCGCTCGACCGCGCGGTCCTCATCGGCGAGGTGGGCGGCGACCGGCTCGTCTGCGGCCCGATCGACGTTCCCGTGGCCGAGCTGCGCGCGGTCCGCGAGGGTGGTCTCCGTGCTGCGTTCCCGTAGGACCACCGCTATCGTCAGTCCGGTCGACACGTCCCCGTGACCGGCCTCCTCACCGATACCCGCGACGGACCGCGCGACGAGTGTGGTGTCTTTGGCGTCTACGCGCCGGGACACGACGTCGCCCGCCTCGCCTACTTCGCCCTCTACGCCCTCCAGCACCGCGGGCAGGAGTCCGCGGGCATCGCCACCGCCGAGCGCGGCGAGGGGATGCTCACGATCCGCGACACCGGGCTCGTCTCCCAGGTGTTCGACGAGCAGAAGCTCCGCACCCTCGTCGGCGACCTCGGCATCGGCCACGTGCGCTACTCGACCACGGGCTCGAGCGGGTGGGAGAACTCCCAGCCGATCTACCGCGGCTCGGATCCGCGCGAGCTCGCCCTCGCCCACAACGGCAACCTCATCAACGCGGTCGAGCTCCACGCCGAGCTGCGCGCCCGCGGCGTCGCCTTCCACTCGACCTCGGACTCGGAGATCATCGCCGCGCTGCTGGCCAACCACCCCGCCGACACGCTCGAGGATGCGGTGGCCGAGGTGCTCCCCCGCCTGCAGGGGGCGTTCTCCACGGTGGTGATGACCCGCGACCGCGTCGTCGCCTTCCGGGACCCCCTCGGGCTGCGGCCGCTCGCCCTCGGGATGCTCGGCGATCGCTATTGCGTCGCGAGCGAGTCCTGCGCCTTCGACATCATCGGGGCGAAGTTTCTGCGGGAGGTCGAGCCCGGTGAATGCGTGACCCTGACCGAGGGCGGCCTGCGCGTGCGCCGGGTCGTCGAGGGCGGGCGGCGCGCGTTCTGCGTCTTCGAGCACATCTACTTCGCCCGCCCCGACTCGCGCATGGCCGGGAAGGTCAACCAGGTCGTCCGCGGGCGCATGGGGGAGCTCCTGTGGGGCGAGGCGCCGGTGGACGCGGATCTCGTCGTGGCCGTGCCCGACTCGGGCAACGCGGCGGCGCGCGGGCTGGCCCGGGCGAGCGGCCTGCCCCAGGACGACGGCTTCGTGAAGAACCGCTACGTGGCGCGCACGTTCATCCAGCCCGGCCAGGAGCTGCGCAAGCACGGCCTGCGGCTCAAGTTCAACCCGCTGCCCGAGGTGGTGGCGGGGCAGCGGCTCGTCGTCGTCGACGACTCCATCGTCCGCGGCAACACGACCCGCCAGATCGTGCAGATGCTCCGCGACGCCGGCGCCGCCGAGGTCCACCTGCGCATCTCCGCGCCGCCGATCCGCCACCCCTGCCACTACGGGGTCGACATGTCCACGCGCGAGGAGATGATCGCCCACAACCGCACGCCGGCCGAGGTCGCGGCCGAGGTCGGCTGCGACTCGCTGCACTACCTCTCCCTCGCGGGCGTCTACGCCGCGATCGGCAACCCCCGCACCGACTACTGCGACGCCTGCTTCTCGGGCGAGTACCCCCTGGCGGGCACGGAGGACGCCGAGGGTAAGTGGGCGCTCGAGGAGCTCCCGCTCGTCAAGGCGTGACGACTCTGCGAATCCTCGCGTAGACCTCCGGGCTCCCCGGTAGCTTCGGACGGGTGGATCCACGGACCGCCCTGCGCGAGCGCTTCGGCTTCGACGACTTCCGTCCCGGGCAGGAGGAGGCGGTCCGGGCCGCGCTCGCCGGCCGCGACGCGCTCGTGGTCATGCCCACGGGGTCGGGCAAGTCGCTCTGCTACCAGCTTCCGGCGCTCCTTCGCGGCGATCTGGCGCTCGTCGTCTCACCCCTCGTCTCGCTCATGCAGGACCAGGTCCAGGCGCTGCGGCGGGTGGCGGGGGATGCGGTCGCGCTCGTCAACGGGCAGCAGGGCGCGGCGGCGAACCGCGAGGCGCTGCGCCGTGCCGTCGCGGGCGAGGTCCGGCTGCTCTACGTCGCGCCGGAGCGCTTCGCCTCGCCGGGCTTCGCCGAGGAGCTGCGGGCGGCGAGCATCGGGCTGTTCGTCGTCGACGAGGCGCACTGCGTCTCGCAGTGGGGGCACGACTTCCGCCCGGACTACTTCCGGCTCGCCGACGCGGCGCGGTGGCTCGGCGCGCGGGCCATGATCGCCACCACCGCGACCGCCACCCCGCGGGTGGCGCGCGACATCGAGCAGCGGCTCGGCCTCCGCGACCCGGTGCGCGTGAGCACGGGGTTCGACCGGCCCAACCTCTCGTTCTGCGTGGTGCCGTGCGGGAGTCAGACGGACAAGCGGCGGCGGATCGCCGCGGCGCTGGGGGAGCCGGGCGCGCTGCCGGCCATCGTCTACGCGGGAACGCGCGCGGGCGCCGAGACCCTGGCCGGTGACCTCACGGGAGCCCTCGGGGAGGAGGTCCTGCCCTATCACGCCGGCCTCGGGCGCGAGGAGCGCGCGCAGGCGCAGGACCGCTTCATGGGCGGCGAGGTGCCGGTCGTGGTGGCCACGAACGCGTTCGGGATGGGCGTCGACAAGGCCGACGTGCGCACGGTGGTCCACGAAACGGTCCCCGGCTCGCTCGAGGCCTACTACCAGGAGGCCGGGCGCGCCGGCCGCGACGGCGCCCCGGCCCGGTGCCTGCTCTTCGCCGAGCCGCGCGACAAGGGCCTGCACGTGTGGTTCATCCAGCGCGCGCAGGTGAGCGACGACGACCTGCGCCGCGCGGCGCGGCGCATCGAGTCGCGCGCCGAGGGCGGGCGCTACGACATCGCGCTCTCAGAGCTCACGGGCGGCCGGGACGAGGGCCCGTCAGGCGACGACGGCGCGCGGTCCCTGGTCGGCCACCTCGCGCGGGCCGGCGTCCTGCGCCCGGCGCCGGCGCCGCCCGACCGCGCGGTGGGGCGCCTGCTCGAGCCCTGCGACGGGCGCGCGCTCGCGACGTGCCGCGCGTCGGCGCGGGAGGCGGAGAAGGTGCGCTGGGCGCAGTACCGGTCGGTGTGGAACTGGGTGGAGGGCGGCGCCTGCCGGCGCGAGGGGCTGTTGCGGCACTTCGGCGACGGGGGGTCCGGCGCGCCGGAGGTCGACTGCTGCGACGTCTGCGCTCCCGAGTCGGTGCCCGCCGCGCCGGTACGGGCCGTGCGTGCCGTGGCGGGCGGAGAGGCGGCTGGGGTGGGTTCCGAATCACTCGACGGCGCCATCCTCGAGATCGTCGAGAGCGCGGAGCCCTCCGTGGGGCGCACGCGCGCGGTGGAGATCCTCCGCGGCGGGCGCTCCAAGGTCGTCCGCGAGCACTCCTACGACGGGCTGCCCGGCTACGGCGCCTACGCGCACATGCGCTCCGAGCAGGTGCTCGCCCGGGTGGACGCGCTGCTCGAGACGGGGACGCTGCGCTCCACGGGCGGGCGCTTCCCGAAGCTCGAGGCGGCGTAGTGGCCGCCCTCCGTGCTCCTCGCCGGGCCCGATCCGGCGGCCGGGGCGCGTAGCCGTGCGCGTCGGCGTGCTGGCCTCCGGCGCCGGTACGAACCTCCAGGCGCTGCTCGACGCCGAGGACGTCGATGTCGCGGCCGTCGCCTCGGACGTCCCCGAGGCGCCCGCGCTCGCGCGTGCGCAACGAGCGGGGGTGCCCACCCACGTGTTCCCCCTCGCGCCCTCGCTCGAGCCCACGGGCGCCGAGGAGGCCATCGGGCTCGTGCTCGCCCGGCCGGCCGGCCGTCCCCCCCGCGACGGGCGGATGGCCGCCTGGCTGCGCGAGCAGGGCGCCGAGCTCGCCGTCCTCGCCGGCTACATGAAGCTCCTCGATCCCGCCTTTCTCGCCGCCTTCCCCGCCGGCGTGATCAACGTCCACCCCGCGCTGCTGCCGGCCTTCCCCGGGCTGCACGCCGTCGAGCAGGCGTTGGCCTACGGGGTGAAGGTCTTCGGGGTCACCGTCCACTTCGTCGACGAGGGTGTGGACACCGGCCCGATCGTCCTCCAGCGGGCCGTGGAGCTGCCCGGCGCGCACGAGCCCGGAGAGGTCATGGCCGCGCTGCGCCCCCTCGAGCACGCGCTGCTTCCCGAGGCCGTCCGCCTCATCGCGCACGGCGCCGTCCACCGGGATCCCGACCACCCCCGGCGCGTCCTCGTCTCCCACTAACCTCGCCCGCCCATGAGCTCCGAGCCGGTCGCTCCCGGCCAGGTCCGTGTCGTCCGCGCGCGGGTGTCCGTCTCGGACAAGACGGGTGTGGAGGACTTCGCCCGGGGCCTGGTGGACCTCGGCATCGAGGTCGTCTCCACGGGCGGGACGGCACGCACCCTCGACGCCGCGGGCATCCCCGTCCGCTCGATCGCGGACCTCACCGGCTTCCCGGAGATCATGGACGGGCGCGTCAAAACGCTCCATCCCAAGCTCCACGCAGGGATCCTGGGCCGCCGCGACGATGCCGCCCACCTCGAGCAGGCCGCCGAGCACGGCGTGGAGTGGGTCGACCTCGTGTGCGTGAACCTCTACCCGTTCGAGTCGACGGCCGCCCGCCGCGGCGCCTCCGACGACGAGGTCATCGAGGACATCGACATCGGCGGCCCCACGCTCATCCGCGCCGCCGCGAAGAACCACGCCTTCACCGCGCCGGTCGTCTCCCCCGAGTCCTACGACGCGGTGCTCGACGAGCTCGGCTCCGCGGACCGGCGCCTCTCCCCCGTGACCCGCGAGTGGCTCGCGGCCGAGGCGTTCGCCTACACCGCCCGCTACGACACCGCGATCGCCCGCTGGTTCGCCGAGAAGGGCGAGGACTTCCCCCCGCTGTTCGTCCGCGCCTTCGAGAAGGTGCTCGACCTCTCCTACGGCGAGAACCCCCACCAGCGCGCGGCCTACTACGCGCAGGTCGGCGAGCGCATGCACGTGCTCTCGATGGTCCGGCAGATCGCGGGCAAGCAGCTCTCGTTCAACAACCTGCTCGACCTCGACGCGGCGCGGCGCCTCGGCCGGGAGTTCTCGGTGCCCGCGTGCGTGATCGTCAAGCACAACAACCCCTGCGGCGTGGCCGTCGGGGAGGACGAGCTCGTCGCGTACCGCCGCGCGTTCGCCGCGGACCCGCTGTCGGCCTTCGGCGGGGTGATCGTGGTCAACCGGCCGGTGGGACGGGAGCTCGCCGAGGCGCTCCTGGAGCAGTTCGTCGAGGTGCTGTTCGCGCCGGCCTACACCGAGGAGGGGCTCGAAGTCCTGTCGGGCAAGCCGAACCTGCGGATCCTCGAGGACAACGAGCGCCGCACGATGAGTTTGAGCGAGTTCGAGCTCAAGCAGGTTGTCGGGGGCCTGCTCGTGCAGGACCGCGACCGCGGCCTCGAGGAGCGCTCGGAGATGGAGGTTGTCACCGAGCGGGCACCGAGTGAGGCCGAGTGGAGCGAGCTGCTCTTCGCCTGGAAGGTGTGCAAGCACGTGCGCTCCAACGCGATCGTGCTGGCCAGGGATCTGGCCACCGCGGGGATCGGCGCGGGGCAGATGAGCCGGGTGGACTCCGTGCGGTTGGCCGTCGAGAAGGCGAGGGCGCCCCTCGAGGGCGCCGCGCTGGCCTCCGACGCCTTCTTCTCCCACGCCGACGGGCCTGAGCTGGCGATCGCGGCAGGGGTGCGGGCGATCATCCAGCCCGGCGGGTCCGTCCGCGACCACGAGGTGGCTGAGGCCGCCGACCGCGCCGGGGTGGCCATGGTCTTCACCGGCCGCCGCCACTTCCGACATTGATTGAGCGCCGGCGGGTCGACGGGGGGAACGCCTGGGCCGAGGCCGGCGCCTACTCCCGCGCGGTACGCGTGGGGGACACGATCTGGGTCGCGGGGACGACCGCGGCCACCGCGGACGGGGTGGTCCTCGGCGTGGGTGATCCCTACGAGCAGGCGCGCGAGGCCATCGCCGCCATCGCGCACGCCCTGGCCGAGCTCGGGGCGGGCCTCGACGACGTGGTCAGCACGCGGATGTACGTGACTGACATCTCGCGCTCGGCGGACGTGCTGCGCGCCCACGGCGAGGTGTTCGCGACCGCCCGCCCGGCTACCGCGATGGTCGAGGTCGCGGCGCTCATCGACCCCCGCATGCTCGTGGAGATCGAGGCGGTCGCTGTCGCTCGCGGTTACTAGAGTCCCGCCCCGGGTCGTTAGCTCAATTGGCAGAGCAAGGGACTTCAAGGAAAGGAGCGCCAGTCGGGAGACCGCTGGTACGTCGGCGGCTATATGCTGGAACCCCCTGAGAGCCCGGGGTACCGAACGGTGACAATCCCCGGGATTGGGCAATCAGCAGGCAACCCGCAAGGGGCGCCTCAGAGGCCATACGCCGCCCACCCGCCCGGGTCGCGCCGAGGGTGAAGAGATGGTCCAGACCGCAACCCCGGCACGCGCCGGGCGGCCGGTGAAAGCCGGTGCGGCAGGTTAATCCCTAGGTTCCGGGTTCGAGCCCCGGGCGACCCACTTCCGCCGGTGCATATGGGAACAGTGTTCGTGATCGAGCGCGTCGGGCGACCTCCCCTCAACGACGGCCGCGACTTCCTGCAGACGTGCATCAGGCACGGCCCGAAGCCGCACCGCTACTTCGGGCGCGGCAAGGACAGGCGGCTCCGCTGCCGCCGGTGCATGGCGGAGGCGGTCACTCGACGCCACCGCGAGATCCGAACGATCCTTGTGGCAGAGGCCGGTGGTCGATGTGCCGTTTGCGGCTACGACCGGTGCGGGCTGAACCTCCACTTCCACCACGTCGATCCGACCGCGAAGTCCTTCGACATGACGACGGGGCGCGGCAAGGGCCTCGAAACTAACCGGCGCGAAGCGCACAAGTGTGTCCTCGTCTGCGCCAACTGCCACGGTGAGATCGAGGCGGGGCAGGTCGTCAGCCCGCCGCCGGGAACCTGGTTCGCGGCCTAGACTCGGCGAACTCTCCGGCCCCCATGGTGTAGCGGTAAGCACGACGGCCTTTCACGCCGTTAGCGCGAGTTCGACTCTCGCTGGGGGTACTCCTTCAGGCCGACCGGGTCAGGCCCGCCATTGATGCGGATGCCCTCGCCGGTGAGGTGCCCCGCCCGCGCCGAGACCCTTCGATCCGCCCGTGACGAGCGCGACCCGTCCCGCGAGCCCGAGGTCCATCAGGTGCCGGCCTCGCGCAGCGCGGTGGCCGGCGTCGAGGCGCACCACACCGCGAAGAGCGCGACGGCCACGAGTGCGCCGAGCCAGTGCACCCCCGCCAGCACGGCGAGCAGGCTCGGCCCGCCCGCCAGGGCCGCGCCCAGGAGCGTCCGCCGGCGCGGCAGTCCCAGTACGTCCGCGGTCACCAGAGCGCACAGCACCCAGGCCGCCGGCCCGGCCAGCCATCCCCAGCTCACGAAGAAGGAGTGCGGCAGCGCGAGCCCGAGGGCCAGGCTCAGCACGGCCACGCCCGCGAGCTGGACGAGCGCGGTACGCCACAGCAGCGAGCGGTCGAGGTCCACGCCCCCCATGATGCCGCGTAGCCTCCCACCACGGGCGGTTAGCTCAGCTGGTCAGAGCGCCACGCTTACACCGTGGAAGTCGCTGGTTCGAGCCCAGCACCGCCCATCCCCCCGAGCTTCAGCCGTCGCACGGCCGATGGTCCCGAGCATGTTCTACGGTGCTGCCTCGTGAGCTCCGGCGAGCAGGGCATCGAGGTCGAGGGGCTGGTCCGCGAGTTCAAGGGCGGGGTGCGCGCCGTGAACGGGATCGACCTCCAGGTCGCCCCGGGCGAGATCTACGGGTTCCTCGGCCCCAACGGCGCGGGGAAGTCGACCACCGTCCTCGTGCTCACCACCCTCCTGCCGCCCACCGCCGGCCGGGCGCGGGTCGCCGGCTTCGACGTCGAGCGCCAGGGCGCGCAGGTCCGCCAGGCGATCGGCGCCGCCCTCCAGGAGGCGGCGCTCGACCCGTTCCTGACCGGGCGGGAGCACATGCGCCTGCAGACCTCGCTGCACGGCCTGCCCAAGGCGGAGCGCACGCGCCGCGGCGACGAGCTGCTCGACCGCGTGGGCCTCACCGACGCGGCCGACCGCAAGGTGGGGGGCTACTCGGGCGGGATGAAGCGGCGGCTCGACCTCGGGCTCGCCCTCGTGCACGGCCCGCGGATCCTCTTCCTCGACGAGCCCACCACCGGCCTCGACCCCCAGAGCCGCGCCGCGCTGTGGGACGAGGTGCGTCGTCTGGCGCACGACGAGGGCGTGACCGTCTTTCTCACCACCCAGTACCTCGAGGAGGCCGACGTCCTCGCCGACCGGGTGGGGATCATCGACCGGGGCAGGATCGCCGCCGAGGGCACGCCGCAGGCGCTCAAGCAGGAGGTCTCCCGGCCGTCGGTGGAGATCGTCCCTGAGGACCCCACGCAGCGCGAGCGCCTGCGCGAGGTGCTCTCGCGCTTCGGCGCACCCGCCTCCGCGACCGCGGACGGGGAGGCGGTCTACCTGTCCGAGGGCGCCGAGGAGCTCACGGACGTCGTCCGCGCGCTGGACGCCGAGGACGTCGGCGTCGGCGACCTGCGCCTCCACCAGCCGTCGCTCGACGACGTGTTCCTGGCGAAGACCGGGCGCTCGCTCGAGGGGGCCGGCGGGGAGGAGGAGCCCGACCCCACGGCCGCGACCGCGCAGCCGGCATGAGCCCGGGATCCTCCCTGGGCGTCCAGGTCGGGATCCTGGCCCGCCGCTCGATCGCCAAGACCCTCCGCCAGCCCTTCCAGCTCTTTCCCGTCCTGTTCTTCCCCGCGATGCTCCTCGCGGTCAACGCGAGCGGGCTCGCGGCGGCGACGAGGATCCCCGGGTTCCCGACCGACTCCTACATCACGTTCGCCCTGGCGGTCGCGTTCATGCAGGGCGCCCTGTTCTCGCTCATCAACACGGGCACGAACGTCGCGGCGGACATCGAGACCGGGTTTCTCAACCGCCTCGCGCTCACGCCGCTGCGCCGCGTCTCGCTGCTCGGCGGGCTGCTCGCGGGGGTGGCCGTGCTCGGCGCGCTGCAGTCGCTGGCCTACGTGGGGATGGGGCTCGTGGGCGGCGCGCACATCGCGGCCGGCGTGCTCGGGGTGGTGGTGATCGTCGTGCTCGGGATGCTCGTGGCCGTGGCCTTCGGGGCGCTCGGGGTGTTCGCCGCCGTGCGCACCGGGTCGGGGGAGGCGGTCCAGGGCCTGTTCCCGCTGTTCTTCGTACTGCTCTTCCTCTCGTCGAGCAACCTCCCGCGGAATCTGATCAAGACGGGCTGGTTCCACACCGTCGCGGACTGGAATCCGATCTCCTACATCCTCGAGGGCTTCCGCTCGCTGCTCATCGACGGCTGGCAGGCGACCCCGCTGCTGCGAGGCTTCGGGATGACCCTCGTGCTCGGCGCGGCTGCGCTCGCCCTCGCCGCGGCGGGCCTCCGGGGACGGATGGAGCGCACGTGAGGGGCGTCGTCCGCGCGGTGACGTGGCGGGGGGTGCACTCGTACTTCACGAACCCCGCGCTGCTCGTCCCCTCCACGATCTTCCCGCTCATCTTCCTCGCGGCCTTCGCGGGCGGGCTCTCCGCCGTGGGGGACGTCCCGGGCTTCGATTTCCCCGCGGGCTACACGGCGTTCCAGTTCGTGTTCGTCCTGCTCCAGTCCGCGGCGTTCGGCGGGGTGTTCACGGGGTTCTCGATGGCGATGGACTTCGAGGGCGGCTTCGCGCGGCGGCTGCTGCTGTCCTCGCCCAACCGTCGCGGGATCCTCGTCGGCTACGCGCTCGTCGCGCTGGCCCGGATGGCCTTCACCGTCGTCTTCATCACCCTCGTCGCCCTGCTGGCCGGGATGAACGTGACGGGCTCGGGGGTGGATCTCGTCGGACTCTTCGGGCTCGCCGTGCTCACGAACCTCGCCGCCGTCGGGTGGTCGCTGGGCGTCGCCCTGCGCTTCCGCTCCATCCAGGCGGGCCCGCTCATGCAGACGCCGATCTTCCTCATCCTCTTCCTCGCGCCGGTCTACGTCCCGCTCGACCTGCTCTCGGGCTGGATCAAGGCGGTGGCGAAGGTCAACCCCGCCTCCCTGCTGCTCGAGGCGGGCCGCGGGCTCATCGCGGGGGTGGAGCAGCACACCGCGCTCGCCTTCGGCTGCGTCGCCGGGTTGATCGCGCTCACCGCGCTCTGGGCGCTCACCGGGCTGCGGTCGGCCGAGCGCGCGGGCTGACCACCCGCGCCGCTCCGGGCGCCGTCACGGACACGGAGCTTCAACGCGTAGAGGCGCCCGGACGGGGGTAGCCGCTGGGATATGAGAGCCAAACTCCGCACTCCCTCCACCCGCCGGGCCCACCGCTGGGGCAAGGGCCTCGGCACGCTGGGCACCTTCGTCGGCACGGTCGCCGGCTCGCTGCCGATCGGGGCCACCGCCCGCAAGCGCCGCGGTCCGAACCCGGCCAAGCTCGTCCTCCCGATCACGGGCGGCGCGGCGCTCGTGGGCGTCCTGGCCAAGCGCCGGCGCTCCTCGGGCTCCGGCGCCGACCCGGGCTTCACCGCGCCTGAGCCGGTCGGGGCGCCCTCCGTGACCGCTCCCGCCGCCGATCCGCCCGTCCCCACCGACGCGATGGACACGGCGACCGAGCAGGCGAGGGTCGAGACGGTCGGCGGGCCGGGCGTCGAGGGCATCGCCGCGCCCCCGCGCGACGCCGCGGGCGGGACACCGGCCTCCTCCGGTGCCGGGGCGGTGTCGGGCTCATGAGCGCCGTGCTCGAGATCACCCCGCCCATCGACCCCGGTGGCCCCTCGCCCTCCCCGGGCGGTCCCACCATCCCCCCGCCCGCGCCGCCCACGGTGCCCGCTCCGAGCCCGCCCACCGGGCCCGAGACCCCGCCGGCACCCGAGCAGCCCGTCCCGGCGCCCGAGCCCGTGCCGCAGCCCTCGCCGGGCGGCCCGGAGATCCCGGGAGCGCCGGAGCCCGTGCCCGGGCCCGCCGGCCCGCCGACGATCTAGGTCGCAGACGACGCGGGGCCCCGGTCTCCCGGGGCCCCTCGTGCTGCTCGCCCGACCGATGGCGGCCGCGGCGTGACAGATCGACTTGCTACTTGCTGTCGGGCGGAGTCTCCGTCGAGTTCTCGGTCGACTCGTCCGAGGCCGAGGGCGCGGTCACCGCGGCGCGGTCGACGTGCTCGCAGTCCTTGGACACGGCGTCCTTGTAGTCGGCGATGACGGTGTCCTCGCCGGGACCGCAGTTGATGACATCGCGCTCACCGTCGCGAGTGTGGAACGTGTCGTTCCCCTTCCCGCCGTAGAGCCGGTCGCCGTGCATGTCGTGCTTCGAGTGGCGGTCGCCGCGGGCGAGGGCCCAGAGGACGTCGTTGCCGTCGCCCCCGTAGGAGATGTCACGGCCGCGGTTGGCGAAGATCGTGTCGTTGCCCTGATTGCCGAACTGGACATCGTTGCCCCGTCCACCGGCCATGAGGTCGTTGCCGGCGCCGCCGAAGGACACGTCGTTGCCGTCGACGCCGTAGACGGCGTCGTTGCCGTTGCCGCCGAACAGGATGTCGTTGCCGCGTCCGCCGAACAACTTGTCGTCGCCGGTGTTACCGCGGATGAGGTCACGACCGGCGTGCCCGCGGGCGACGTCGTCGCCGCCCTTGGCGAAGATGCGGTCAGGACCCTTCGTCCCGATGAGCGTGTCGTTGCCGTCGGTACCGCTGATCGTCTTCGCGATCGCCGTCGCCGCGAAGAGCGCGAACAGGGCGGCCACCATCGTCACCAGGCCCATCGAGAGCCTCGAGTTGCGTCGAACCATCTGGTCCCTCCTCCTTGGAATGGGGGATGCTTGTCTGCCCCTACGAACACACCCCCCCGCCGGGGAGTTGCGGTGCCTTTGCCATACTCGCTCCGGACCCTTTCGGGGGGCGTAGCTCAGTTGGTTAGAGCGCCGGCCTGTCACGCCGGAGGTCGCGGGTTCGAGTCCCGTCGCTCCCGTTCTCCGTCCCTTCAGCAGTCGAGCGTCGTCGCCGCCGCTCGGCAGATCTCGTCGAGCCGCGGGCCGAGGGTCCCGAGCCGGCGGACGAGCATGG
>JBBSGJ010000026.1:0-17900 GCA_038254195.1 Solirubrobacterales bacterium | reverse complement strand
TGACCGCCAGCGGCGAGCCGTGCACCGCGTGGACGTTGACGCCCTCGAGCTCCTCGCGCCACTCCCCCGGCAGCGCGCGCATCCACTCCGCAAAGTCCGCCGAGGTGTGGGCGCGCGTGTAGTCGTACATCATCTGCGCATAGCGGTTGTCGCGCTCGTCGGCATAGCCACAGCCGCAGTCCTCGTCGCCCCGGCCGATCGCGATGTCGTAGTTGCCGGCGATGCACTCGACCCCGTGCTCGAGCAGCACGGGCCACACGGCATCGCACTCCGCCCCGAAGCCACCGAGGTCGCCCAGGCACAGCAGCCGGTCGGCGCCGCGCTGGCGTGCGGCCTCCGCCCACGCCCGCAGTGCGTAAGGGTTGGCGTAGGCTCCGCCGCAGACCGCCAGCCGGATCACAAAGCCAAGGTACGTCGATGCGCCCCTCTCCGATCACGCTCGCCATCCTCGGCGCCGGTCCCGTCGGGCTCGAGGCCGCGCTCGCCGCCGCCGAACGCGGCTGGAGCTTCACCGTCTACGAGGCCGGCGCCACTCCCGCCACCCACGTGCGCGAGTGGGGGCACGTCCGCGTGTTCACCCCGTGGGACATGAACGTGTCGCCGCGGATGCGCGTTGCGCTCGGCGAGACGGCGCCGTCCGGCGACGAGCTCCCCACCGGGGACGAGCTCGCCGACGAGCTGCTCGACCCCGTGGCCGCGCTGCCCGCCCTGCACGACCGCGTCGTGCTCGGGGCTCGGGTCGTCGCGGTCTCGCGCTCGGGGATGCTCAAGCACGAGGAGATCGGGACGGGGCGCCGGCGCGAGCACCCCTTCCGCCTGCTCGTCGAGTCCGCCGGCGGCGAGCGCGTCGAGCACGCCGACGCGGTGCTCGACTGCACGGGCACCTGGGGCCAGCCCAACGCGCTGGGCGACGGGGGGATCCCCGCGCCCGGCGAGCGCGCGTGTGCGCAGCGGATCGAGCACCGCCTTCCCGATCTCGCCGCCGACCCGCGTCACTGGGCGGGCCGGACGATCCTCCTCACGGGCGCGGGCCACTCCGCGCAGACCGCCGCGCGCGACCTCGCGCTCTTCGCCCGTGACGCGCCGGGCACGCGGGTGCTGTGGGCCGTGCGCGCGCCCGAGCCGACGTGGGGCGCCGTGGCGAACGATCCCCTGCCCGAGCGCCGGCGGCTCAACCAGGTCGCGGCGAACCTCACAGGCGGGGCCTCGACCGCGGTGCAGGTCCTGCCGGGCCGGGTGACCGAGGCCCTGAAGCCCCGCGGCGACCGCATCGGCGTGACCCTCCGCAACGGCCGGACCCGGGAGCACACGGTCGACCGCATCCTCGCGCTGAACGGGTCGGTCGGGGACTTCGGGCTCTACCGTCAGCTCCAGGTCCACGAGTGCTACGCGACGGCGGGGCCGATGAAGCTCGCCGCGACGCTGCTCGGCGCTGCGGGCGGCGACTGCCTGAGCATGCCCGCGCCGGGCCCGGACGCGCTGACGAACCCCGAGCCCGACTTCTTCATCCTCGGCCAGAAGTCCTACGGACGGAACTCGCAGTTCCTGCTGCGGACGGGGTGGGAGCAGGTCGACGACGCCTTCGGGCTGCTGGAGGCGGCCCGAAGATGATCGCCCGTCTGCGCGCCTGGGAGCGGGCCACCCGCCCCCGGGACCCCGAGCTCGAGGCACGCCTGGCCGAACGCTTCGACGAGCTGCCCGCCCACGTGAAGACCCCCACGCAGGCGCTCGGGCGCCGGACGATGGGCTGCGAGGGGACCCACGGCGTCTTTCCCCGCTGCAACCTCGCCTGCACGCCCTGCTACCACGCCAAGGAGGCCAACCGGGTGCGGGTCGACGGCCCCCACACGGTGAGCGAGATCGACGCCCAGATGGCGCTCCTGCGCGAGCGCCGCGGCCCGGGCCAGAACGCGCAGCTCATCGGCGGCGAGGTCACGCTACTCGACCCCGACGACCACGCCGCCGCACTGCTGACGATGGAGCGCCACGGGCGCAAGCCGATGTCCCTCTCCCACGGCGATTTCGACTACGAGCACCTCGAGCGCCTCGTCCTGCACCCCGAGACGGGCGCGGTGCGGATCCCCCACCTCTCCTTCGCCGGTCACTTCGACTCGATGATGTACGGCCGGCGGGGGATCAAGCGGGTGCACTCCGAGGAGGAGCTCGACCCCTACCGCGCGCGCTTCTGCGCGATGTTCCGGCGCCTGGAGCGCGAGCACGGCGTCACGCACTACCTCGCCCACAACATGACGGTGACCCCGCGCAACTCAGACCAGGTCGCCGGCGTGGTCCGCGCCGCGCGCGACATGGGCTTCCGGATGTTCTCCTTCCAGCCCGCGGCGTTCGTGGGCAACGCGAATCGCTGGAAGGACCCTTACCGCGAGCTCTCGGGGGATGATGTGTGGGCCCAGATCGAGCGCGGGGCGGGCGCCCGGCTGCCCTTCCGCGCGCTCCAGATCGGCGACGAGCGCTGCAACCGCACGGCCTACGGCGCGGTGGTGGGCGACGAGTGGGTGCCGATCCTCGACGATCGCGAGCCCCGCGACCACACTGCCCGGGATCACTTCTTCGCCACCTTCGGGGGGATGGACTTCGCGCTGCCCGGAGCTCTGCTGGCGGCGCGCGTCGCGCGGGCCTACGCCGCGAATCCGCGCGGCCTCGTCGAGACCCTCGCCTGGGGACGGCGCTTCGCGGCGCGGGCCGGCGGCGTCCGCCGGCTCGTGCGGGAGAAGCCGCGCCCGCTGACCTTCGTCATGCACTCGTTCATGGACGCGCGGCACGTCAAGCCCGCGTGGGAGGCCCTCCAGCGGGGCGAGACGCCCACCGACCCCGACGTGCTCGCCGCCGCCGAGCGCCTCCAGGCCTGCTCCTACGCGATGGCGCACCCCGAGTCCGACGAGCTCGTGCCCGCATGTGTCCAGCACTCCGTGCTCGACCCCCAGGAGAACCTCCGCCTCACCGAGCTCCTGCCGCTCGTCCCCGCATAGGTCACCCGTCCACGCCTCCCTGAGGCACCCGGCCCGCACCGGTACCCCGCTCGCTCGCGGGCCCCCGGATGGCTCCGAGACCGAGCACGCGCATCGCCTTGAGGCCGAGGGACAGCTTCTCGCGCCCGTCGGTGCCGCTCGCGTCGAGCCCCGAGAGCTCGCGGATGCGCCCGAGGCGGTAGCGGACGGTGTGGCGGTGGGTGAACATCCGCGCCGCCGCCGCGCCGAAGTTCCCGTCGCAGTCCAGGAAGGTCTCCAGGGTCCCGACGAGGTCGGTCTCGTACTGCTCGTCGTAGGCGACGAGGGCCTCGACCGTCTCGGCGTAGAAGCGCTGCACCTCGTCGGGCTGCTCCATGAACAGCGGGAAGATGAGCCGGTAGGTGCCGAGGTCCTCATAGGCGAGGACCGACGACGTGGCGGACTCGCCGACGTTCGCGGCCAGGAGCGCCTCGGCCCCGGCCCGGCGGAACCCCTGCGGGTCGCGCGCGGGCTGGGAGCGCCCCAGGGCGAACGAGAAGCCCTCCAGGCCGGCCTCGAGCTCCTGGGAGAGCACCTCGGCCAGGCGCCGCGCGGCCTCCCCGGTCTCGGAGTCGGCCAGCAGCACGGTGACGTCGTCGGGCCCGGGCTCGCTTCCCACCGCGATGGCCCCGGGAGCGGTGGCCCGGGCGGCCCGGTCGGCGGCGGCGAGGAAGCGCCGGCGCCAGTCGGGGTCGGCGGGACGGTGCGCGTGGGCGCGCGCGACGACGACGCTGCCGCCCGCCGCGAGGTCGATCCCGAGCTCGTGCCCGCGGGCGACGAGATCGGCGTGGTCCTCGACGGTCCCGGCGAGGACGTCGCGCAGAAAGGCGGCGGCGGCCTCCTCGGAGGCGCGCTCGGGCGCCCGGACGCGCTCGACCTCGCCGGCCACGAGCGCGGAGACGAGCCCGAGGACCGCGGGCGAGGCCATGCGCCCCCGGGCGCGGAGCCGCATCTGACCGACCTCCGCCGCGGCCAGGCGCAGCGGCAGGACGTGCACGTCCTCGCCCTGGCGGTGCAGGACGGCCTCCTCCCCCGGCGTCGCCGCCACCGCGAGCACCGCGCCCGAGCGGTCGATGACCGCGAGCGCGGCGTCGAGCGCCCGGGCCACCGCACGCACCACCTCGGGCAGCCCAGAGCCGGACTCCACCGCGGCGGTCACGGCGGCGAGCGCCTCGAGACCTGTCGGGGGCTCCCGCGACGACGCGGTGGAGGCCATGCTCAGAACACCCGCGGCCAGAGCCACAGCGAGACGGCGAGGCCGGCGGCGATCCCGAGGCCCACCAGCGCGGCCAGCACATAGAGGGACAGCATCACGGCGACGACCCGTTCCCACGCGCGACCGTAGGTGCGCACCGCGGGCACGAGGACGAGACCGGCGAAGGCGGCGAGCCCGAAGACCCCGGCGCAGGCGGCGACGAGGTGCGTGATATCGGTGTTCGTCATGTGGAGGCCCCCCGCGCATTCTGCCGTCTCTCCCCGATCACCAACGCGGTGAGCCCGCACAACCCGAAGCACGCGACCCCGAGGCCCCAGCCGCCGTAGACGTCGGAGATCCAGTGCACGCCGAGGAAGACCCGCGACAGGCCGAGCAGGAGGGCGAGGACGAGCGCCACCACCGCGAGCCCGAGCCGCCGGGCCAGCCCGGGCGCGACGCGGGCGAGGACGAGCGCGCAGGCGACCCAGGCCACGGAGTACGCCGCGTGGCCGGAGGGGTAGGCGGCGCCCGCGGCGTCGGTGAGGCCGCCCGCGGGCCGGGGGCGGTCGATCGCCCCCTTGGCGATGTGGACGGCGAGCCACGTGAGCGCGAGCCCGGCGACGAGGGCGACAGCGTCGGGGCGGCGGCGGCGCGCGGCGAGAAAGGCGGCGGTGGCTACGACGATGAGCGCCGCGGCGGGCAGGCTCGCACCGTTCGTGAAGACCTTCCCGATGTCCACCGTGAGGCCGGTCCGCAGGGGGTCGACGAGGTCGAAGGCCGTGCGGTCCAGGGGCAGGACGTCGTGGTCGCCGACGAGATTGGCCAGCGCGCCGAAGGCGAAGCCGCCCACGCCGACCGCGGCCAGGAGCGTGATGACCTCGAGCCCGAAGCGGCCGGGGGCGACCCACGCCGCGAAGCGCCCCGCGGGCAGCAGCGCGCGGCGCCAGCCCAGGCGCGCGACGCGCACGAGCGGCCCCGTGCGCGGGTCCTCGGCGTGCGCGTCGAGCCAGGCGTCGACCTTGCGCCGGTTCTCCTCCTCCTTGAGAAAGCGGATCAGGGCGACGAGCCCGACGACGGCGGCGATCGTCAGGCCCAGCGCGAGCGCGCCCTGCTTGGCGAACTTCAGGACCTGGTCGAAGGACTGCCAGAAGACGTAGCCGAGGACGACGAGCCCGCAGCCCCAGAGGCCGGCGCCGACGATGTCGTAGGGCAGGAAGCGCCGCAACTCGAGCTTCGACGCGCCCGCGATGAACGGCGCGAACGCGCGGATCAGCCCGACGAAGCGCCCGAGGAGGATCGCCGAGCCGCCGAAGCGGTCGAAGAAGCCCTCGATCTTCTCCAGGCGCTCGTGGGTGAGCTTGAGGCGGTCGCCGTGCTTCAAGAGGAACTCGCGGCCGAGCCGCCGGCCGAGGAAGTAGCTCGTGACGTCCCCGGCGACAGCGGCGCCCCACACGATCGCCAGCAGGACGACGACGGAGATCTTCCCCTGGCCGGCGACGAAGCCGCCGAGGAGGATCGTGGCCTCGCCCGGGGCGACGAGGCCCACGAACGCGCCCGTCTCCAGGAACGCGAGCGCCCCGACGAGCAGGTAGGTCCACTTGCCCAGCCGCGCGCCGATCTCGCGGATGACGCTCTCGGCCGAGGGCGGGTGGATCAGCCCGGTGCCGTAGAGCACGAGCCCGACGGCGGCGAGGATCCAGAAGCCCGCCTCGACCTTCCCGAGCTTCTTCCGGCGCCAGACGACCCACCCCACGGCGGCCGCGGCGGCGATGAGGGGGACGGGCTTCACCGGACTCCCGCCCATCCGGCCTCGACGGGCACCGCGGCGAAGCCGTCGAGCTCGGCCGCGGCGGCGGACGCGAAGGCGGCCCCCTCCATGCCTCCGAAGAGCCCGAAGACCGTGGGGCCGGAGCCCGACACGAGCGCGGTCGTGGCACCCGCCGCCCGGGCCGCCTCGAGGCGCTCGGCGATCCGGGGCCGCAGGGAGAGCGCTGCGGGCTCGAGGTCGTTGACGAGCAGCTCGGGCGGTGGAAGGTCGTCACCGTGGCCCAGGGCCTCGCGGAGCTCGTGGCGGCGCACGGCGAGCTCGTCGGCGGGGCGGCCGAGGCCGAGCCGGTCGGCCTCGGCGAAGACGTCGGAGGTGGGCAGCGGCTCGAAGTCGGGGAGGATCAGCACCCCGAACAGCGCCCTGGGAGCGAGGAGCTCGAGCTCCTCCCCGGCGCCGCCGACGAGGTGCAGCCCCGGGGCGAGCTGCGCCGGCACGTCGGCCCCGAGCCCCGGCGCGAGGCCGCGGGCGACGTCCTCGCCGGTGCCCGCGACGTGGACCGCCAGGCGCAGCGCGGCCGCGGCGTCCCCCGACCCACCACCCATGCCTCCGGCCACCGGGACGCGCTTCTCGACGATCACCCGGACGGGATCGGAGCGCCAGCCCGTCTCCTCACGGAACGCGGCGAGTGCGGCGGCGACGAGGTTCGGTCCCTCGACCCCGGGGCAGTGGACCTCGTCGCCTTCGGCGCCCGGGCCTGCCGGCCCGAGCGTGAGCTCGTCGGCGAGGGAGACCGACTGCACGAGGGAGACGAGCTCATGCAGGCCGTCGGCGCGGGTGGGTCCGAGCAGGAGGCAGAGGTTCACCTTGCCGGGCGCGAGGACGGAGAGCAAGCTCACGCGAGCGCCTCCGCAAGCGCGCGGAACTCCTCGGGGGCGAGGCGCTCGGCGCGCTCGTCGGCGGGGTGGCCGAGATCCTCCAGGGCGCGGCGGGCGCGGTCGCGGACGTCTCGTTCCGCCCCGGGCGCGAGGGACAGGGAACGGGGCAGGGCCTTGCGCCGGTGGGCGAACGCCGCCGCGGCCACGGCCCGGACCCGGGGCGCCGCGGCCGGCCCGCGGCGGCGAAGGCGGACGAGCACCGAGTCCACGTGGGGCACCGGGAGAAAGACGGTGCGCGGCACGGCGCGGACGATCTCCACATCCGTGGAGAGCTGGGCGAGCACCGAGGGCAGCCCGTAGGCGCCCGACCCCGGGGCGGCGGCGAGGCGCTCACCCACCTCACGCTGGACCATCGCGACCCAGAGCCCGACCCGCGGCAGCTCGTCGATCGTCTTGAGCAGGGCGGTGGCGGCGATCCCGTAGGGGAGGTTCGCGACCACCTTGTCGGGCACCGGGTCCAGCTCGTCGAGCGCGAGGGCGAGGGCGTCTCCGAGATGGAGGGTGTGGCGATCCGGGTGGGGCGCGAGCGCCTCGCGCAGCGGCGCCTCGAGCCGGGGGTCGATCTCCACCACGTGCACATGGGCGACGCGGGCGGCCAGGTACTCCGAGAGGGCCCCCACCCCACCCCCGATCTCGAGCACGACGTCCTCGGGCGCCAGCGCGGCGATGCGACCGATCACGTCGAGGAGGTTGGGGTCGACGAGGAAGTTCTGCCCGAGGTCGTGGTCCGGGCGGATCCCGTGCTCGCGCAGGCGGCGACGGGTCACCAGGAGAACAGCGCCGCCGCGCTCGCCGCCACGTCGCGCTCGAGCTCCTCGTAGGCGACTCCGCGCTGCTCGGCCAGCACCCGCGCGGTGTGGACCACGAAGGCGGGCTGGTTGCGCTCCTTGCGCACGGGCTGGGGGGTGAGGAAGGGCGCATCGGTCTCCACGAGCAGCCTCTCGGCGGGGACGGCCCGCGCGGCCGCGCGCAGCTCCGCGTTGCGGGGGTAGGTCGCGTTGCCCGCGAAGGAGATCCACCACCCGTGGGCCACGCACTCCTCGACGCGCTCGGGCATGGAGAAGCAGTGCAGGACGACGCGGAGGCCCTCGGCGTGCTCGGTGAGGATCCGGAGGGTGTCCTCGGCGGCGTCCCGGGAATGGACGACGACGGGCAGCCCGGTCTCGCGCGCGAGGCCGATCTGGTCGCGGAAGGCACGCTCCTGGTCGGCGCGGGAAGCGCCGGCGCGGAAGAAGTCGAGCCCGGTCTCCCCGATCGCGGCGCACCGCGGGTGCGTGGCCAGGGCGCGCAGCTCGGCGAGGTCGGCCTCGTCCCAGCCCCCGGCGGAGTTGGGATGGCGCCCGGCGGCGGCCCACACCTGTCCGAACGCCTCGGCGGCGGCGAGGGCCGCGCGCGTCGAGGCCCCGTCGAGACCGATGGTGAGCATCCGCTCCACCCCCGCGGCGGTCGCGGCGGCGACGAGCTCCCCGTCGTCTCCGGCACAGAGCTCGAGATGGGTGTGGGTGTCGATCACTGCTTGGGAAAGAGCGGCTCCAGAGCGGCGACCTCCTCGCCGCCGAGCACCGCGAGGAGCTTCTCCGTGGTGGCGGGCATGTACGGGTGCAGATTCTCGGTCACGACCCGCAGCCCGTGGACGAGCGAGCGCAGGGCCTCGTGCAGCGGCGCGGGATCGTCGGCCTTGGCGAGCTTCCACGGCTCGCGCTCCTCGACGTAGCGGTTCAGGCGGCGAACGCGCTCCCAGATGGCCTCGAGCGCCGAGGAGAGCTCCGTCCGGTCCATGAGCGCCGCGACCTGCTCGTGGAGTCCGTCGAGGTCGGCCGCGAGGACCGGATCGGGGTCGCCGGGGGGAACCCGCCCGTCGCAGTAGCGCCGCACCATGGCCACCGTGCGCGAGGCGAGGTTGCCGTACTCGTTGGCGAGCTCGGTCTCGTAGCGCAGCTCGAAGTCCTGAGCGGAGACCGAGCCGTCGGAGCCGAAGGAGACGTCCCGGAAGCAGTAGTAGCGCAGGGCGTCGGCGCCGAACTCGTCGATGACCACGTTCGGGTCGAGCACGTTGCCGAGCGACTTGGACATCTTCTCGCCCTGCATGAGCAGGAAGCCGTGGACGAACACGCGCTGCGGGGGCGCGTACCCCGCGGCGAGCAGCAGCGCCGGCCAGTAGACCGCGTGGAACTTGAGGATGTCCTTGCCGATGAGCTGGACCGACGCGGGCCAGAACTCGCTCGTCAGGTCCTCGCCGGGACGCGCGTAGGCCAGCGCGGTGACGTAGTTGAGCAGCGCGTCGAACCAGACGTAGAAGACCTGGTCGGGGTCCCAGGGCAGGGGGACGCCCCAGGAGATCTTCGAGCGGCTCAGGGAGACGTCCTGCAGGCCCGAGCGGATGAACGACAGCGCCTCGTTCGCGCGCACCCGGGGCAGCACGAAGCCCTCGTCGCGGGCGAAGAGCTCCTCGAGCTGCGGTGCGAAGGCGGAGAGCCGGAAGAACCAGTTCTCCTCCTGCTGCCAGTCGAGCGCGATCCCATGGATCGGACAGGTGTTGCCCTCGGCGATCTCCGTCCCGGTCTTGAAGTCCGCGCAGCGCGGGCAGTACCAGCCTTCGTACAGGCCCTTGTAGACGTGGCCGTTGTCGTGGACGCGCTGGAGGATCTCCTGCACCTTGGCCTCGTGCTCGGGGTCCGTGGTGCGGATGAAGAAGTCGTTGGTGACCCCGGCGCGCGCCATGAGGTCACGGAAGCGGGGCGCGTTGCGGTCGCCGAGCTCACGGGGGGTGAGGCCCTGGCGCTCCGCGGCCTGCACGACGGGCTCGCCGTGCTCGTCGGTGCCCGTCAGGAAGAACACGTCCTCTCCGCGGGCGCGCATGTGGCGCGCGAGGATGTCCGCGGCGATCGTCGTGTAGGCGTGGCCGAGGTGGGGCTCGCCGTTGACGTAGTAGATCGGCGTCGTGACGTAGAAGGACACGGCGCGGAGGGACATTACTTCCGGGCCCGGGTCACCCTCGTCCGGCGCTCAGGTCGCGGGTGAGTGGGGCTCGCGCTCGCGGATGTCGATCGACTTGTTCGCGTGGATCCACGCCCCCACGCTCACGAGGACGCAGCCCAGCGTGCCGCCGACCGTGCCCGGCCAGTCGAAGATCTTCGTCCCGCCGATGATCACGACGATCCCCACGATCGACAGGATCGTCGTGGTCCGCCACTCCTCGTTGAAGAACCCCTGCAGGATCTCCCGCGGCGTCATCGGGGCACCAGGTCACTGACGGCGTAGAGCGTCAGGCCGAGCGCCGTGACGAAATAGGCCCCTTCCGCGATCTCCGCCGGACGGCGCTGAGCGGGACCTTCTAAAGGCGCGATCGGGTACCGCCGAGGAAGCCGCCGAGGATCGCGAAGAGCGGGATCACCGACGGCTCGCGGAGGTCGGGCAGAACGGCGAGGAGGGCCCGGATCACGCGTCGACGGCGCGCCGCTCGGCCACGGCGAGGCGTCGACGACGGAGCAGCGGGGCGACCGTGCGAGCGGCCCCGAAGAGGCCAGCCGCGCCGAGGAGGCCGAGCCCGGCGGGGAGCCATGCCGAGCCGAAGGGGAGGGTTGCCGGGGCCGGGGCGGTGGTGGGTCGGGGGGCAAGCGGTGGGGGTGGCGCGAAGGGGCGGCGGCCGGGGGGCGGCGCCGGGCCGAGGCGAGGCGCGGACGCGGCGGCCAGGAGGGTCAGGGGATCCAGGTAGCCGAAGCGCTGCGCCCGCACCCGTGCGCCGAGCTGGACGATGCCTTCCGGGCCTATGCGGCCGACGACCTGTCCGGCGGCGACGCCGGCGCGGCGGGCGGTGAGCACGGCACCGAGCCGGGTGAGCGTGGCGTTCAGGGCGCCGCAGCCGAGGGTCACGGTCCGCCCGCTCGTCCCCACGGTGCCCGCGAACCGGACGCGGCCGGTGCACGGGGCGAGCACCGCGGCGCCGGGCGCGGCGGCCAGGGTCACGCCGCGGTGCTGGCCGCGCGCGAAGGGATCGCGCGCGAGGCGGAAGCGGCGCACCACTGCTCCGGGCACGGGCCGGCGCCACGTCGGCTTCCGGAACGAGGACGAGGACGAGGAGTGCGGCGAAGCGTGCCCCGCGCCCGCCGGCCCATGGGAGGAGAGAGCCCTCTCCGCGCCCGGTGCGGGCCGCGCGGACGCGAACGTGAACGCGACGCAGAGCAGCAGGGTCGGGAGGAGGAGCGGGACCGGCGGGCGGGGCACGAGCGCCAGCATCCCGCCCACTCCGCCGAACGCCCCTCCGCGCGCGCCTTCTGGCGCACGGGTGGTGCGAAGGCGCTTCAGTCGCCGGCGGTCAGGGCGCGGTAGAGCGCGTTCGCGCTCGTCCCCGTGAGCTCGGCGACGACCGAGGCCGCCGGACGCGTGCGCGCGCCCGCGTCCACGAGCCGCCGCACCGCCGCGGTGGCGGCGCCGAGCTCCGGCGCCGCCCGCCCGGCGGCTCCGAACACCACGACGATCTCCCCCCGCGGCGCCGCCGCGGCATAGCGCTCGGCCAGCGCGTGCGCGCTCCCGCGCACCACCTCCTCGTGCACCTTCGTCAGCTCACGGCACACCGCCACGGGCCGCGCCGGGTCGGTCGCGGCCAGCGAGGCGAGCGACTTCCCCAGCCGCTGGGGGGATTCGAAGGCCACGGTCGTCTCGGCGGCGTCCCACATCCCGGTGAGGTCGCCCGCGCGCCGCGGCAGGAACCCCACGAACCGCCACCGCCCCGCCGGCAGGGCGCTGACCACCACGGCGGCGGGCACCGCCGACGCACCCGGCAGCACCTCCACGCGCGCGCCCGCCTCCGCGCACCCCCGCACGAGCAGCCAGCCTGGGTCGCTCACCCCGGGCATCCCCGCGTCGGAGACGAGCGCGACCACGGCCCCGCTCCCGATGCGCTCCACGAGCTCGGCCGCCCGCGCGCGCTCGTTGTGCTCGTGGTGGCTCACGAGCCGGCCTCCTCCGACCACCCCGTGGCGCTCGAGCAACACGCGGGTCCGGCGGGTGTCCTCGCAGGCGATCAGGTCCGCCTCCCCCAGGACCCGGAGGACCCGGAGGGTCACGTCGTCGAGGTTGCCGATCGGGGTGGGACAGACGACGAGGCGCCCGCTCACGACGCCGCCAACCCCTCCCACGCGAGCGCCGCCGCCCCGAGGAGCCCGGCCTCCTGCCCGAACCGCGCGGCACGGATCGGCACCGCCGCCCGGGCCGGCAGCGCCCGCCGCGCCGCCTCGGCCCGCGCGGGGCCCAGCAGCAGCTCGCCGGCCGCGATCACCCCGCCGCCGACCACCACGACCTCGGGGTCGAACGCGTTGAGCAGCGCGGCGATCCCCACGCCGAGCCACGTGCCCACCACCCGCACCGCCTCTCCCGCCGCGGCGTTCCCGTCGTGCGCGAGCTCGGTCACCTGAGCCCCGGTCAACGGCTCCCCACGCGCACCCGAGAGCCCGAGCCGCGCACCCTCCCGCGCCAGCGCGATCCCCGACGCCATCGCCTCCAGGCACCCGTGGTTCGGGCAGGCGCCGGGGCACGGCGGGCCGTCGGCCTGCACGGTCATGTGCCCGAGCTCCGCCGCTCCTCCCGACGCGCCCCGGTAGAGCTCGCCCCCCAGGATCAGGCCTCCGCCGATCCCCGTCCCCAGCGTGAGGACGACCGCATCCCGCGCTCCCGCCGCCGCCCCCTGCCCAGACTCCGCGAGCGCCGCGAGGTTCGCGTCGTTGTCGATCCATACCGGCAGCCCGATCCGCTCGCCCATGATGTCGGCGAAGCGCACCCCCGCGAGGGGGAGGTGATTCGAGGAGATCGCCACGCCGCGGGGCCGGTCGACGAGCGCCGGGATCCCGAACCCCACCCCCACGACCTCCCCGCCCGCGGCCTCGACAGCCTCCTCCACGGCCGCCACGCAGGACGCCAGCAGCTCGCCCTGGCCCACCCCGACAACGGGCCGGACGCTGCGGTGATGCACACCCCAGTCCGGGTCCACGGCCCCCGCCAGCAGCTTGCTGCCCCCGAGGTCCACGCCGATGACGCGCTCCCCGGCCACCTCCTCGACGTTAGCCTCCCGCGCCGTGGCCGAGGAAGACCGTCCCTACACCGTCTACCGAGCCCGGCCCGAGAGCCTGCTGTCCCGTCTCCGAGGCGGGGGGGACGACGAGACGACGCCCGACCGGCCCCGGCCGGACCGCGGCCGCCGAGACCGGGGTCGCAGGCCGATCACCCCCGGCCGGGTCCTCAAGTGGCTCGCGCTCGCCGTCGTGGGCTGGATCCTCCTGTCGCTCGTCCTCTTTCTCGTCTCGGCGCAGCTCGAGCGCGGGAAGGTGTCCGGGTCGGCCGGGAAGGCGCTCTCCGGTGGCGGGGGGTTCCCCCTCACGAGCGCGAGCACGATCCTCGTCCTCGGCTCGGACCAGCGGCCGAAGGGATCCAAGGAGCCGGGCGCGTTCGCCGGCCCGAGCCGGTCGGACTCCATCCTGCTCATCCGCGCGGGCGGGGGGGCCAACCAGCGGCTCTCGATCCCGCGCGACACCGTGGTCGACATCCCCGGCCACGGCCGGGCGAAGATCAACGCGGCCTACGCGATCGGTGGACCCGGGCTCGCGATCAAGACCGTCGAGTCCTATCTTCGGATCAAGGTCGACCACCTCGTCCAGGTGTCGTTCACGAACTTCCCGAAGCTCATCGACGCCATGGGCGGGATCGACCTGAAGACCGGGTGCATCCGCGCGGAGATCAGCGGCGGGAAGCGCAACGGTGGCCAGACCATCCGCCTCTCGCGCGGCGAGCACCACATCGACGGCAAGACCGCGCTCGCCCTCTCGCGGATCCGGAAAAACGACTGTGCCCCAGCGGAAAACGACCTCAGTAGGGCCCGGCGTCAGCAGCAGATCTTCGCCGCGATGAAGTCACGCGTCACCTCGCCGGGGATCTTCTTCCGTCTCCCCCTCGTGTCCTGGAACGCACCCAAGGCGCTGAAGACGGACATGGGCGGGGTCTCGCTGCTCGGGCTGCTCGGGGCGCTCGCCACGAGCGGCTCGCCCCGGCCGCGGATCCTGCGGCCCTACACGGGCGTGCGACTCCCCGACGGGGGCGACGGTCTCCTCGTCAGTCCCGGCGAGAAGCGAGCAGCGGTGCGGCGCTTCGAGAAGGGCTGACCTCCACCGGCCCCCGCCGGCGCGAGGCGAGCGTGACCCCGGCGAGGATGAGCCCCAGCCCCGCGAGCGCCGCCACCGTCACCCGCTCGGACAGGAACACCGCGCCCTACACGAGCGCGAAGGGCGGCGTGAGGTAGGACACGAGGTCGCGCGCCCCGCGCCGACCGCCCCGATCAGCTCGTAGAAGATAAGGAAGGCGAGCGCGGTGTGGGTCACGCCGAGGGCCACGAGCGCGGCCCGGTCGCCGGCGTCCGGCGAGTCCGTCCCCGGCGCGAGCAGCGCCACCGGCAGCGTGACGAGCGCCGCGGCGCTCACCGCGAGCGCGTTCGTGACGAGTGGTGGGAAGCCCCGGTAGCCCGTCTTGACCACGTAGGACGCTCCCGCGTAGCAGGCCGAGGCGAGCAGGATCCCCAGGGACCCGAGAAACGTCGCCAGCGAGGACACGGACTCCACCCCGACGAGCAGCGCCACCCCGCTCAAGCCCACGGCGAGGCCGACCCATCCCCTCCCCGCCAGCCGCTCCGAGGGGTCGAGCACGAGCGCCGGGAGGGCGACGAAGATCGGCGAGGGCGCGATGAGGATCGCCGTGAGCCCCGAGGGGACGTGCAACTCGCCGAAGGAGATGAGCAGGAAAGGGGGCGGCGACGAACAGCGCCCCGAGCAGGGCCGCCAGGAGGCCGAGCAGCGCCGCGTGGCGCGCTCACGAGCCCCTGGTCGCGGCGGTCTCCTTCTTGTCGGGCTTCTTCTCGGGCTTCGAGTCCGACGACGAGGAGTCGGAGGACTTCTTCTCGGAGGAGCCCTTTCCGTCCGACGAGGAGCCGGTGCCCGAGCTCTTCTCGTTCGCCTCCTTCTCGCGCTGGCGGTTCTTCGTCCCGTAGTCCGTGTTGTAGAAGCCCTTGCCCTTGAAGTGCACGGCGGGCGCGTGCATGACCCGTCGCGCCGGGGCTCCGCACACCTCACAGGAGTCGAGCGCGTCCTCGCTCATGCGCTGCACCACCTCGACGGTGTGGCCCTCGTCGCAGCGGTACTCGTAGAGGGGCATTCCGGGGTTGGAGTGTACGGTCACCCCCCGATGGTGACCATGGACAAGATCGTCTCGCTGTGCAAGCGGCGCGGCTTCGTCTTCCCCTCCTCGGAGATCTACGGCGGGGTCGGATCCACCTACGACTACGGGCACTACGGCGTGCTCCTGAAGAACGCGGTCAAGGCCGCCTGGTGGCAGGCGATGCTCGCCGAGCGCGACGACATCGTCGCCCTGGACTCGGCGATCATCCTGCACCCGCGGGTGTGGGAGGCCTCGGGGCATCTCTCGGGATTCACCGACCCGCTCGTGGACTGCCGCACGTGCAAGCTGCGCTTCCGCGCCGACCACCTCGACGTGTCCGCGTGCGGGCGCAAGCCCTCGCAGCACCCGGGCGAGACTTCGGAGTGCGATCTCACCGACGCCCGGGACTTCAACCTCATGTTCGAGACGACGATCGGGCCCGTGAAGGAGTCCGGCTCGGTCGCGTACCTGCGGCCGGAGACCGCCCAGGGCATCTTCGTGAATTTCAAGAACACGTTGCAGTTCGCGCGCAAGAAGCCGCCGTTCGGGATCGCCCAGATCGGCAAGTCCTTCCGGAACGAGATCACCCCGGGCAACTTCATCTTCCGGACGCGGGAGTTCGAGCAGATGGAGATGGAGTTCTTCGTGCCGCCCTCCGAGGCCGACACCTGGTTCGAGCACTGGACCCGCGAGCGCTTCGACTGGTACGTCCGCCTCGGCATCCGGCCCGAGAAGCTCCGGCTCCGCCCCCACGAGCCCGACGAGCTCTCGCACTACTCGAGCGCGACTTCCGACGTGGAGTACGAGTTCCCCATCGGCTGGTCGGAGCTGGAAGGCATCGCGAACAGGGGAGATTTCGATCTTTCCAGGCACGCGCAGTTCTCCGGCGAGAAGCTCGAGTACGTCGACACCGCGACGAAGGAGCGCTACGTCCCGCACGTGATCGAGCCCGCCGCGGGCGCCGATCGCGCGACCCTCGCCTTTCTCGCCGACGCCTACCACGAGGAGGAGGTCGAGGGGGAGAACCGCACCGTCCTGCGCCTCCACCCCCGCCTCGCGCCCGTCAAGGTGGCCGTCCTGCCGCTCGTGCGCAAGGACGGCCAGCCCGAGCTCGCGCGGGAGGTCTTCACGGATCTTCGCGCGCGGATGACCGCCGAGTACGACGAGGGCGGCTCGATCGGGAAGCGCTACCGCCGCCAGGACGAGATCGGCACGCCGTGGAGCGTGACGCTCGACCACCGGTCCCTCGAGGACCGGACGGTCACCGTGCGCGACCGCGACTCGCTCACGCAGGAGCGGGTGTCGATCGACGGGCTGGGCGACGCTCTGGAGGCGCAACTGCGGGTGGCGTGGACGCCCCCGGGGGGCGGGCGGGAGGACCTCCCGAGCTGATCCGGCGGCCCACCCGGCCGACGCCCCAGCTCAGGACGGCGATGAACACCAGGAAGAGCACGACCGCGCCGGCCGCGCCCCAGATCCAGCCCGCGACATCCCGCCTGCGCTCGCGCTGAAGGAGCTGCGTATCGCGGATGAACCGGCGCGTGCCCGACCGCGCCGGGACCTCGGGCACTCCGATCGCGCGGTCCGTGGCATGAACACGGGGGCGGCGACGACCGCGGCGCCCTTGTGGACGCGGACGAGCGACTTCCAGCCGCCGTGGGCGGGGATGCCGGCCGGCAGGCGGAAGACGCCGGGACGGATCTCCTCCAGCGCGGCGACGCGCAGCTCTTCGTTGCCCTGCCAGGCCGTGAGGTTCACCCACTCGGCGTCGTGGGCGAGGGCGGAGTGATCGTCACCGTGCCGGAGGTCGTGCCGTGCGCGGTCCTGAGCGCGAGCGTGGCCCGCGCATGGGGATCGCTCGTGTGCAGCCCGACCACGAGCCCGGCCGCGAGGGCGAGGGTCGCCCCAGCGCCGCGATCCGCGCCACCCTCGACGCGGGCAGCTCGCCGCGCAGGCCACCGGCCAGCAGCGAGCCGGCGATGCCGCCCGCGACGCCGCCGACGACGGCGAGGATCAGGCCCTCGGGCAGGAGGTCCACGTGCCACGGGAGGCGGTAGACGAGGTGCGTCCACCCCCACTCGCCCGCGAAGCCGAGCGTGCCGAGCAGCGCCCCGGAAGCGGCGCCGGTGAACAGGGCCGTCCGGCGGGCGAAGACCAGCGCGGCGATCTCCACGCAGAGCGCCTCGGGGACGTAGAGCGGCAGCGCGGGCATGACCTCCCCGAAGAGGAGGCCGACGACGAGCGACACGATTCCCGCGCCACGAAGAAGAAGCCGACCGCCGCAAGCGCCCCGCCCGGCCCGATCCATCCGCGCGTCGCCACCAGCGCCACGCCCGCGGCCAGGCCGATCAGCAGCGGCCGGGGACGTCCTTGGCCAGGCTCAGGGCCAACGTCCCGGCGGCGAAGGTGCCGAAGAGCCCGACGAGGATGAGGTAGTGCGCCGGGTTGACCAGGGGACCGGGGTCGCGGCCGTTGTCGACGTGCAGCGAGATGTCCCAGTACATGCCGAGCAGGGCGACGAGCAGCGAGCCGGCGGCGATCCCGAGGGGCAGTGCGGCCCAGGGCGGCAGGCCCGAGACCCTGCCGGCGAAGGCGCCGAGGCGGTCGAGCACGCCCGGGGTGGCGGCGGCGATGGTCGAAGCGAGGAGCGGAGAGCATGACGCGGCTCAGGGCGCCCGCAGCAGGACCCGAGCGGCCGCAACCCCCGCGGCGAGCGCCTCACGCGCGTCGTACTCCGGTTCGGAGAGCATCCGGAACGAGAAGCCGTCGGCCAGCGCGAACAGGACGGTCGCCACCGCGTC
>JBBSGJ010000025.1:0-18480 GCA_038254195.1 Solirubrobacterales bacterium | reverse complement strand
GAGGCCGGGGTAGGAGAAGACGGTCTCCACCACCGCGGCTCCGCCCACCAGCGTGCCGAGCTCGATCAGCGTGATGGTGACGACGGGGAGCAGCGCGTTTCGCTCTGCGTGACGGCGCACCCGCCGCTCGCTGAGGCCCTTGGCCCGCGCCATGAGCACGTAGTCCTCACGGCTCTCGGAGATGAGCGATGAGCGCGCGATGAGGTAGATCGTTCCCACGGTGGCCAGCGTGAGGGTGGCGAGGGGTAGGACGAGGCGCTTCGCGCCCTCGAGGATCAGCGACCAGCCGGCCAGGTCGGTGGGAGGCAGGGCTCCGAAGACCGGCAGCAGGCCGAGCTGCACCGAGAACACGAGGATCAGCAGGAGCCCCACGAAGAAGGGCGGCAGGGAGTCGACGAGCATCACCGCGCCGAGCACGCCGACGTCGGCCGACCGTCCCCGCCGCCAGGCCGAGCGGAAGCCGAGGAACGTGCCGATGAGCGTGGACAGGAGGATCGAGCCACCCACGAGCAGCGCCGTCCACCCGAGACGCTCGAAGATCAGGTCGCGCACCGGCCGTCCGTAGCGGAAGGAGTAGAGGAGGTCGCCCCGGGCCAGGCCCGAGACGTAGTCCCCGAACTGCACGGGCAGCGACCGGTCCTGGCCGTACTCGGCCAGCACCCGGCGGCGCTGTGCCGGCGTGAGCTGCCCGGCCTGCTCGGGGGGAAGCAGGTAGTCGATCGCATCGCCCGGCGCCAGCCGGGGAAGCGCGAAGTTGAGGACGATGACCGCGAGCAGGAGCGCCCCGTACTGGACGGCGGTACGGGCGGAGTGGCGCACCACCGGCTAAGCGAACTCCTCCTCGTCGGTCCTCCCCCGGCGCCGCCGCACGAGCGCGAAGAGCAGCAGCCCGAGGGCGATCACGGCGAGGACCGGGCCGATGACCACCCACGCAGACGTGGAGCCGCCCGATCCCCCGCCCACCGCCGAGCGGTTCACGTAAGCCGGCAGGAACGAGCGCTTGGTGAAGATGGCCTGGCCGAAGTCGGGCTTCCATCCGTTGTAGGCCGCCGACCGGAAGGCGTACACCTCATCCGGGTAGTCCAGGACGATCACGGGCGCCTGCGCGGCGAGGAGCTGCTGCATCCGGTGCAGCAGCGGCTTGCGCTGCGCGGCCGTCTTCGTGGTCGCCGCCTCCGCGAGACGGTCGAACCGGGGGTCGCTCCAGCCCGAGATGCCTCCGCCGAACCCCTTGAGCCCGGGTGAGTGGAAGAAGTAGTACAAGCCATCGGGGTCGACCTCGGCATGGGTCTCGAGGTTCCCGATGTAGGCGTCGTCGGTGGGCGTCTTGCCCGGAAGGGCGGAGCTCCGGTCGCGCAGGGTCGCGGGGTCGAGCGGCTCGACGACCATCTTGACGCCGATGCCCTTGACCTGGGCGGCCATCAGCTCCGTGGCCCGGATGGCCAGCGGATCGAACGAGGACACGAGCACGTGCAGCTCGAGACGCCTTCCCCCGGAGCCGGCTCGCACGCCGCCCGGGCCGACGCGGTAGCCGGCGCGGTCGAGCATGCCCCGCGCGCGCGCCGGGTCGTACTCGTGGTGGGCGCCGGGGACGACCCAGGGCGATCCGGGAGCCAGGAAGCCGTCGTCGCCGGGCCGGCCGTGGCCGAGCAGGACCCGCCGGACGATCGCCCGCTCGTCGGTGGCGAGGCTGATCGCCTTGCGCACCCGGGCGTCCGACCACGGCGCCTTGCGCGCGTTGAAGTAGAGCTGCGTGGACAGCAGCCGCGTGGCCTTGAGCTCCCGGATCCCCGACTCGTGGGAGAACTGCGTGATGAGCTCGGGAGGCAGGTTGCGGGGGACGAAGTCGACCTGGCCCGTCCGCAGGCTCTGGAACGCCGCGGTCGGGTCCGGCACGATCGGGAGGTCGAGCTCGTCCACCGTCGGCCGCCCCTTGAAGTAGCCGCGGTTGGCCTTCAGGACGTAGAGCTGGTCGGGGACGATCTTCGTCACCCGGTAGGGACCCGAGCCGACGGGCAGCATCTTCGTGGCCTTCGCGGGGTCCTTGATCCGGGCCCAGACGTGCTTGGGGATGATCGGCAGGTCGGCGCCGGGGAGGATCTTGAACGTCGGCGCGGGCTTCCTGTAGATGAAACGGACAGTCCGGGGGCCGAGGACCTCCGCGCGCTGGAAGGGCGGCACGTCGGATACGTGGTGCACATAGCGCCCGCTGCCGCCCAGCGCGGCGAACTTGAGGTAGTAGTCGAACGTGAACTTCACGTCCTCCGCGGTGAGCGGCTTCCCGTCCTGCCACTTGAGGTTGGGCCGGAGGGTCACGGTCCAGCGGGTGAAGTCGGCGCTCGGGACGGCCTTCTCGGCGAGCCATGGCTCCGGGTCCCCGCTCGCCTGCGACCAGAAGAGCGTGTCGTACACGAGCATGGTGAGGTCGTGCGTGTTGGGGATCGCCGCGAACGTGATCGAGAACGGGGTGATGTTGTTCTCGAAGCCGTTGAGGGCGATGCGGAGCTTGCGCGCGTGCGGCACGGGGGCACCCCGCGCGTCGGCAGCGGAGAAGAGGGCCAGCGCCACGAGGCCGGCGGTCAGCGCCCGGCGGCCGTGGCGTCGGGCCCCGCGCGCACGCTCGCCAGCCCCGGCGTTCGTGCTGGCCGTCACTCGTCGCCTCCTCACGTCCAGGTGTCCCGCCGCACCTGACCGCGCGGCAAGCTACTCCGCCGGCTGCGCGTAGGTAAGTGCGCTGCACATCTAGGCGGGGGTCACTGCCTCGTGGCGGCGACGGGCGAGCTCAGAGCAGGTGCTCGAGACCGACGACCGGGGAGTCGGTGAGGCCGCCCACCTTCCGGACCGCCAGCAGCACGCCGGGCATGAAGGAGGTGCGATCGGTCGTGTCATGCCGGATGGAGAGCGTCTGGCCGATCTCGCCGAGGATGACCTCCTGGTGGGCGACCAGGCCGGGGAGGCGGACGGAGTGGATGGGCACCTCGCCCCGCATGAGCGCGGCGGTCCGCGCCGCGGTGCCACTCGGCGCGTCGACCTTCGCGTCGTGGTGGAGCTCGATGATCTCTCCCCTGGCCATGTGCTGCGAGGCCTCGACCGCGAAGCGCATCATCAGCACGGCGCCGATGGCGAAGTTCGGAGCGACGAAGAGGTTGGCCGATCCCACGCCCCGGAGCGCCTCGGGATCCCAGCCCGTGGTCCCGACCACGGCGTGGACTCCGGCCTCGAGCGCGGCGCGGGCGTTCATCTGCGCGGCGTCGGGGAGGGAGAAGTCCACGAGGACGTCGGCGGCCGGGAGCACGTCGGGGACCGAGGTACCGAGCGCCGGATCGGCGCCGCCCACGAGCTCCATGTCCTCGGCGCCGGCGACCGCCGCGCAGACCGTCGCGCCCATGCGCCCGGCCGCGCCGGCGACGGCGACGTGGATCATCCCGGGGTCGGGGTGGCCGCCAGGGGTGCGACCGCCGACCGGAACGCGTCCTCGTCGGGCCCGATCCCGGCGGCCGCGAGCTTCTCGGGGGCCCAGAGCTCTCCGGCGAGCTCGCGGAGGTCGTCGAGCGTCACGGCCTCCACCATTCCCACGGCCTCGTCGAGGGAGAGCAGCGGCACGCCGGCGAGCAGTGAGGAGCCCAAACGGTTCATCCGCGCGCTCGTCGACTCCAGGGCGAGGACGATGCGCCCCTTCAGGTTCTCCTTGGCCCGCGTGAGCTCGGCGTCGCTCGCCGGATCGTGGCGCGCGCGGTCGAGCTCGGCGGCGATGATCCCCATCCCCTCGGCGAGGTTGTCGCCCCGGGTGCCGAGGTAGACGCCGACCTGCCCCGTGCCCGCGTAGTGCGCGAGGAAGGAGTAGACGGAGTAGGCGAGCCCCCGCTTCTCGCGGACCTCCTGGAAGAGGCGGGAGGAGGAGGAGCCGCCGAGCACGGTGTCGAGCACGCGGGCGGCGAAACGCCGCTCGTCGTCGCGGGCGAGCCCGGGACCGCCCAGGCACACGTGGTACTGCTCGGTCTCCTTGGTCTCGAAGCGCACCCGTGCGGCCGACTCCGGGGCCGCGTCGTCGGAGGCGAAGCCTCCCGCGTCCCGGGAGGGCACGCGCGCGGCCGCGAGCGCCACGAGTGCGTCGTGGTCGACCGACCCCGCCGCGGCGATGACCACATTGCGTGGCACGTAGCGCACGTCGTGGAACTCCCGCAACGCGTCAAGCGACGTCTGCGCCACCACCTCCGGGCGGCCGATGATCGATCGCCCGAGCGGATGGGGCCCGAAGACCGCCTCGCCGAGGACGTCGAAGACCTTGTCCTGCGGGTCGTCCTCGTACATCGCGATCTCCTCGAGGATCACCTCCCGCTCGGAGTCCACGTCGCGCAGCGCCGGGCGCCAGATCATGTCGCTCATGACGTCGAAGGCCTGCGGGAGGTGGTCGTCGATCACCCGCGAGAAGACCGAGGTGGTCTCCTTGCCCGTCCCCGCGTTGATCTCGGCGCCCATGCCGTCGAAGATCTGATCGATCTCCTCCGAGGCGTAGCGCTCCGTGCCCTTGAAGAGCAGGTGCTCCATCAGGTGCGACAGGCCCGCCTCGGAGTCGTCCTCCGCACGCGAGCCCGTCCCCACCCAGTAGCCGAGCGACACCGAGCGCACGGAGGGCATCGCCTCCGTGATCACCCGGACGCCGCCCGGCAGCTCCGTGATGCGATGTTCCAAGCGGACTACGCCCGGTCGGGGTCGCGGTCGCGACGCGGCCCGCGGTCGCCGCCTTCGCGTCCGCCCCCGTTGCGTCCGCCGCCGTCGCGGCGCGGGCCGCGGTCGCGCCGTGGGCCACGGTCGCCGCCACCCCCGGGGGAGCCGGTCCCCACGGACGCGAGCTCGGCCGGGGACTTGCCCGCGACCTCGGGGTCGTCGGCCCGGCGGATGCCCACCCGGCCGCGCTCGCGGTCGACCTCGACCACGCGCACCCGGATCTCGTCGCCCTTGTTCATGACCTCCTCGACCGTCGCGGGGCGCTCGCCCGGCGCGATGTTGGAGATGTGCAGCAGGCCGTCGGTGCCCTTGGTGAGCTCGACGAACGCGCCGAAGGCGGTGGTCTTGACGACCTTGCCGTCGAACTCGTCGCCGACCTCGACCTCCTTGGTCATGGAGCGGATCCGCTCGGCCAGGGCGTCGCCCTTGGACCCCTCGGTGGCGTAGATGAGGACCTGGCCCTCGTCGTTGACGTCGATCTGCGCGTCGAACTCGTCCGCGAGCCCGCGGATCGTCTCGCCGCCCTTGCCGATGAGCAGGCCGATCTTCTCCGGGTCGATCTGCACCGTGGAGATCCGCGGGGCGTGTTGGGAGAGCTCCGTCCGCGGCGTGGAGATGACCTTGGCCATCTCGCCGAGGATGAAGGTGCGCCCCGCCCTGGCCTGCGTGAGGGCGTCGCCCAGGATGTCGAACGTCACCCCCGTGATCTTGATGTCCATCTGCAGGGCGGTGATGCCCTGCTCGGTGCCGGCGACCTTGAAGTCCATGTCGCCGAGGTGGTCCTCGACGCCGGCGATGTCGGACAGCACGACGTAGTCGTCGCCCTCCTTGATGAGCCCCATGGCGATGCCGGCCACGGGGCGCGCGATCGGGACGCCGGCGTCCATGAGCGACAGCGAGGAGCCGCACACGGAGGCCATGGACGACGACCCGTTGGACTCGAGGATGTCGGACACGATGCGGATCGTGTAGGGGAACTCCTCGTTGCTCGGGATCATCGGGACCAGGGCGCGCTCGGCGAGCGCCCCGTGGCCGATGTCACGGCGCTTGGGGCCGCGCATGAACCCCGCCTCCCCGACCGAGAAGGGCGGGAAGTTGTAGTGGTGGAAGTAGGCCTTCGTCGTCTCGAGCCCGAGGGTGTCGAGCCGCATCTCCTCGCGGGAGGTGCCCAGGGCGACCACGGAGAGCGCCTGGGTCTGTCCCCGCGTGAACAGCGCGGAGCCGTGGGTCCGCGGGGCGACCGAGACCTCGATCGAGATCGGCCGGATCTCGTCGGTGGCGCGGCCGTCGGGGCGCTTCTTGTCGACCGCGATCCGCTGGCGGATCGTCTGCTTCTCGAGGCGGTCGAACGCGAGCTGCGCCTTGGCGCGGTACTCCGCGTACGTGTCGGAGCCCGGCGCGCCCGCGTACTGCTCGAGCACGGCGGTCTCCACGGCCTTCGTCGCGTCCTGGCGCTCGAGCTTGTCGTGGACCTGGGTGGCCGCGTCGAGCTGGGCCCCGTGCGAGGAGCGGATCTGCTCGAGCAGGCTCTCGTCGATGAGCGGCGGCGTGACCTCGACCTTGGGCTTGCCGGCCTTCTCCAGGAGCTCGTGCTGGAGCGCGCAGAGCTTCTTGATCTCCGCGTGCGCGATGTCGAGCGCGTCGAGAATCTCGGCCTCGGGGATCTCGTTGGCCCCCGCTTCGACCATGAGGATGGCCTCCTCGGTGCCCGCAACCACGAGGTCGAGGTCCGAGCGGCCCTCCGCCACGTCCTCCTCGGAGGGGTTGATGACGAAGTTGCCCTCGACCTTGCCGATGCGGACCGCGCCGACGGGCGAGGGGAACGGGATGTCGGAGACCATGAGGGCCGCCGACGCGCCGTTCATGGCGAGCATGTCGTAGGGGTGGACGTGGTCGATCGACAGCGGGATCGACACGAGCTGCGTCTCGCGGTTCCACCCCTTGGGGAAGAGCGGGCGCAGCGGCCGGTCGATCATGCGCGCCGTCAGCGTGCCCTTCTCGCCCGAGCGGCCCTCGCGCTTGAAGAACGAGCCGGGGATCTTGCCCGCGGCGTACATGCGCTCCTCGACGTCGACCGTCAGGGGGAGGAAGTCCACGTCGCGGGGGTTGCCCGCGGTCGCGGTGGAGAGGACCATCGTGTCGCCCTGGCGGACGACGACGGCGCCGGAGGCCTGCTTGGCCATCTTGCCGGTCTCGAGCGAGATCTCCGTGCCGGAGATCGTGGTCGAGACGCGTGTCACGGCGTCAGAAGACATTCAGTTGTTCCCTTCTGGCCCGCCGTTCGGTAGGCGGGCAGCTTCTTGGATCTCGTATCCGAACCCACGTCACTCTAGCCGTCGCCGGTCGGGGGCCTCCGGAGCACGGAGAGCGTCTGCGCCTGCTGATCGGCGCAGCGCTCCAGGCCCAGCGCGCGGTAGCGCCGCTCGAGATCGCTCACACGGGCGATCGTCTCCCGGTAGTGCGCCGTCGCGGCGTCCCTCACGCCCCCGGCAGCACCTCCAGCGCCGCCGAGCCCGCGTGCAGCGCGCCGTCGAGGAACACGGCGGGCGTGGTCCCGACCCCGGCGCGGATCCCGGAGCGGAAGTCGCGCTGGACCCGGGCGGCGACCTCTTCGGAGCGGCGGTCGGAGTCGAAGCGCTCGAGGTCCAGGCCCAGCCCGCGGGCGCGTTCCCACAGGTGCGGGTCCTCCAGGCGCGCCGCGTCGGCGAAGAGCGAGTCGTGCATATCCCAGAAGCGGCCCTGGCGCCCGGCCGCCTCCGCCGCGCACCCCGCCGCCCACCCCCGGGGGTGCTTGGAGCGGACGGGGAAGTGGCGGAAGACGTGCCGGAACGCGCCCGGCTGCAGCCGGGCGTGCAGCAGCGCGCAGAACGGGCACTCGTAGTCCGCATACTCGACGAGCAGCGGCGCGTCCTGCGGCCCCCGGACGTGGTCGTCCCCGCCCGGCGGCGGGACGGGGGCGGAGCCGAGCGCGCTCAGGCGGGGACGGCTTCGAGGCCGTCGAAGATGAGGTTCGCCCCGGGCAGGTCGCCGGGGGACGGCGCCTCGTAGCTCCAGCGGATCGTCGCGTCGGGACCGGTGATCACGAGCGCGCGCTCGGGGAAGCCGCCGGGATTCAGCACGCCAAAGGCCGCGCACGTGGCGCCCTTGGGCTCCCAGTCGGAGAGCTGCGCGATGGAGACGCCGAGCTGCTCGCGGAACGCCGACTGTGACCAGGTCGAGTCGCACGACACGCCATAGAGGGTCGCGCCCTGGGCGGCGAAGTCGCCCGAGACCTCCTCGTAGACGTTGAACTGGTCTGAGCAGACCGGCGAGAAGGCGAAGGGGTAGAAGACGAGGACCGTGGTGCGACCCTCGAGGTCCGAACGGGTGAAGTCATCCCCGTCGGCCGTCTGGAGCGTGAAGTCCGGGGCGGGCGAGCCCACTCCGAGGACGCTCACCGGCGGAGGCCGAGCTCGCGGATCAGGGCGCGATAGCCCTCCAGGTTCTTCTTCTGGAGGTACTGGAGAAAGCGCCGGCGGCGCCCGACGAGCATGAGCAGCCCGCGGCGGGAGTGATGGTCGTGCCCGTGCTCGCGCAGGTGCCCGGTGAGGTCGTTGATCCGCTGCGTGAGCAGGGCGATCTGCACCTCGGCGGAGCCCGTGTCGCTCGGCCCCTTGCCGAACTGCGTCACGATCTCCTGCTTGCGCTCCTGGGTCAGGGTCACAAGGGCGACAGGCTAGCAGTGAGCCCCCGCGCGTCGTCGACGTCCCGGGCCATCTGCGCGACGAGCGCGTCGACCGATCCGAAGCGCCGTTCGCCCCGCAGCCGGGCGAGGAAGTCGAGGCGCAGCTCCTCGCCGTAGAGGTCTCCCGACCAGTCGAGTAGGAACGCCTCGACGAGCAGGCCGCGCCCCGTGGTGAACGTCGGCCGGACCCCCACGTTCACGGCGGCGGGGATCCGACCACCGGCTCCGCCGGCGGTGCCCGCCGAGGTCACGCAGGCGTACACCCCGTGACCCGGGCACACGTAGCGCTCGTCGGGCACGAGGTTCGCCGTCGGGTAGCCGAGCTCGCGCCCGCGCTTGTCCCCGTGCACGACCTCGCCGCGCAGCTGGAACGGCGCGCCGAGCCGAGTGGCAGCCTCGCGCACGTCGCCCGCGCCGACGAGCGCGCGGATATGCGACGAGGAGACGATCTCCCCGTCGACCTCCACGAGCGGCGCGATCCGCGTGGCGAAGCGGGAATCGCGCTCCAGGGTCTGGGCGTCTCCCTGCGCCCGCGCGCCGTAGCGGAAGTTCTCCCCCACCGACACGTGGGAGGCGGCCAGACGCTCCACGAGCACCTGCTCGACGAACTCCTCCGCGCTGAGCTCGGAGAAGTCGCGGTCGAACGGGATGAGCACCAGCTCCTGGACCCCGAGATCCGCGATGAGCTCGGCGCGGCGTGCGGCTGTGGTGATGAGCCGGGGCGCCGCCGAGGGCTTGATGACCGCGAGCGGGTGCGGCTCGAAGGTGAGGACGGTGTCGGCTCCGGCGATGACCTCGCGATGGCCGATGTGGACGCCGTCGAACTCTCCCACCGCGACGCGACGAGGGCGTCGCGCGAGGTTCGGGAGCCAGGTGGTCTCCACGGCGGGACGGGAGGCTACGCGGAGGGCGCGGCGACCTCGCGGGCCGCACCGGCGATCTGACCGCCCGCGCAGCCCTCCGCGCTGACCGCCCTCCCGGGATTGCGGATCCCGAGGGCGCCGGCCACCCCGCCGAGGGTCAGGAGCCCGGCGCTCACCCCCATCGCCGTGTGGAAGGACCCCTCGGTGAGGTCGCCGCCGATCACCGCGCCGATGACGGCGATCCCGAGCAGCCCCGCCACCCGGGCCACCGCGTTGTTCACGCCCGACGCGATGCCCGCCTGACGGGACTCGACCCCGGCGAGCACCGCCGCGGTGAGCGGGGCGACCGTCAGGGAGAGCCCGAGGGCGAAGACCAGGAGCGCGGGCAGCAGCTCCGTCACGTAGTCCACGTCGCGTCCCACCCGGAGCATGAGCAGCATCCCCACCGCCGAGACAAGCGGCCCGAGCCCCATGAACAGCCGCGGGCCCGAGCGGTCGGCGAGCCGCCCCCACAGCCGCGACAGGGAGAACATCACCAGCGTGGTGGGCAGGGTGGCCAGGCCCGCGTCGAGCGCCGACCACCCCGCCACCTGCTGCAGGTAGAGCGCGAGCAGGAAGAGCAGGATCGACAGCCCGGCGTACATCGCGAGCGTCTCCACGTTGCCCACGGAGAAGTTGCGCCGGGCGAAGAGCGAGAGCGGGAGCATCGGCGCCCGCGAGCGCGCCTCCCAGGTCAGGAAGACCGCGAAGACGACGAGCCCGGCCGCGAGCGGGCCGATCACCCCGGGGCTCCCCCACCCGAGCCGCGGCTGCTCGATGAGCGCGAAGACCGGGCCGCCGAGCCCGAGCGCGCACAGGAGCCCCCCGATCCAGTCGACGTGGTGCGAGCGCCCGTCCTCCTCGGCCACGGGGATGACCGCGACGATGAGCCCGAGGCAGATCGCCACGAAGGGCACGTTGACGAGGAAGATCCAGCGCCAGCTCGCGAGGTGGATGAGCTCCCCGCCCGCGAGCGGCCCGAGGATGGCGGCGATGCCGCCCCACGCTGTCCACGAGCCGATGGCCGCCCCGCGCTCCTCGCGGGAGAAGGTGGAGACGATGACCGCCAGGGCGCTCGGGGTCAGCAGCGCGCCGGCCGCGCCCTGGAGCGCCCGGGCGCCCACGAGGAGCTCGATGGAGGAGGCCAGCGCGCACAGCAGGGAGGTCAAGCCGAAGAGCGCGACGCCGAGGGCGAACACGCGCCGCTCCCCGAAGACGTCGCCGAGCGAGCCGCCCACGAGGATGAGCGAGCCGAGGATGAGCAGGTAGCCGTTGACCACCCACTGCTGCCCGGCCAGCCCGCCGCCGAGGTCCTGATCGATCGCCGGCAGGGCGACGTTGACGATCGTCCCGTCGAGCAGCGCGATGCCCGAGCCGAGGATGCAGGCGACGAGCGTGAGGCGCTTGACCCGATCGGAGGGCGCATCGGGCATGCGCCGAGAGGCTATCCCGGGGTGCCGGGACGGAGGACCACGAGGGGTCGGAGGAGGTCGTCGCGGGGCTCGGCCACCGCGAGCACGACGCCCTCGTGGACGAGCCGCACGGGGCCCGCGGGCTCCCCGTCGCGCACGACCGCGCGCCCGTGGCCGACGCCGCGGGCCTCCTCGGGGCGGAGCTCGCGCGCGGGCAGGAAGCCCAGCGCCTCCTCGACCGACAGCTCACGACCGGCCTCCTCGATCGCGAAGGGGCCGATCGCGGTCCGGCGCAGTGAGGTGCAGTACGCATCGCCGAGATCGGCCACGAGCGAGCGGACGTAGGTCCCGCTCGAGCAGGTGATGGAGAAGGCGCGCTGATCCTCCGAGCGCCACCGCTCCGAGAACCCATGGACCTCGACCTCGCGCTCGGGCAGGTCGACATCCTCCCCCCGGCGGGCGCGGGCGTAGGCACGGACCCCGCCGATCTTGATCGCCGAGTAGGCCGGCGGACGCTGACGGATCCGGCCCGCGGGCAGCATGAGGTCGCCATCGGGCACCCGGCCGGTCTCCACGATCTCCCCCTCCGGGTCGCCCGTGGAGGACACGGCTCCGAAGCGGGCCTCGACCTCGTAGGTCTTCGGCAGGGCGAGCAGGAAGCGCTGCAGGCGGGTCGCCCGACCCACCAGCACGAGCAGCACTCCCGTCGCGAAGGGATCGAGGGTCCCCGCGTGCCCGACCCGCCGCACGCCCCGCTCGCGCCGCACGCGGGCGACCACGTCGTGGGACGTCACCCCCGCGGGCTTGTCGGCCAGCAGGACCGCGTCAGGCGAGCTGGGCGCCGATGGCATCGCGCAGAAAGCCGACGAGCTCGTCCCAGGGCTCCGACGTGGTGAACCCCGCGGCCTGGGGGTGGCCACCCCCGCCCCGCTCGCGGGCGATGCGCGACACGTCGACGCGCTCGTCGGAGGCGCGCAGCGAGACCTTCTGGAGCCCGGGGGAATCCAGGCGGTCGCGCACGAGAGCGGCCACCACCGTGCCCTGGAGCGCGCGCAGGTGGTCGATGACACCCTCGGAGTAGCTCTCCTCCGCGTCGGCGAGGCCGAAGTCCTCCGCCGTCAGCCGCGTGATCGTCAGGGCGCCGCCATCGTGGCGCTCCACCGCGGCGAGACCCCGGGCCAGCAGCGCGAGCTTCCCGTGCGGCACCCCCTCGTAGATCCGGCGGTAGACGTCGAAGGCGTCGACCCCGGTCTCCAGCAGCTCGGCGGCCATCGCGTGGGCCCGCGGCCCCGTGTTGCCGTACATGAAGCGTCCCGTGTCGGTGACGAGGCCGACGTAGAGGGCCTCGGCCATCGCCAGCCCCGGCTCCACGCCGAGGGCATGGGCGAGATCCCACACGATCTCCGCCGTGCACGACGCGTCGGCCACCACGTGGTTGACGCTCCCGAAGCAGGTGTTGTCGTGGTGGTGGTCGATGTTGAGGATGGGCGCGCCCGCGGCCGGCACCATCGGGTTGCGGTCGAGGTTGCCGCAGTCGAGGTAGACCACCGTGCGCTCGTCCTCGTCGGCCGGGGCGCTGGAGACGTGCCCGGCGAGCCCGAGGAAGCGGTACTCGTGGGGCAGAGGGAACTCGTCGGCGGCGATGAACATCACGGAGTCCTTGGCGAGTCCGCGCAGGAGCTCCTGCATCGCGACGAGGGAGCCGAGCGCATCGCCGTCGGGGTTCTCGTGGGTGACGAGGAGGAACTTCTCGTGGGCGCGGATCTCGTCGACGACCTCGGCGCGCGTGCGCTCTCCCACCACGCTCACGCGTCCTCCTCGTCCAGCAGTTCGCTGATGCGCATGCCCGTGTCGATGGACGGGTCGTAGCGGAAGTCCAGCGTCGGAGTGTGCTTCAACCGCAGCTCGCGGGCGACCTTCCCCTGTAGGAACCCGTGGGCGGAGTCCAGGCCGGTCAGCGACATCTGGCGCTCTTCGTCGGAGCCGAGCACGGACACGAACACCCGGGCGTGGCGCAGGTCGGGCGAGGTCTCCACGCTGGTCACGGTGATGAAGCCGACGCGCGGATCCTTCAGGTCGGTGGCGATGGCGTCGCTCAGCACGGCGCGCACCGCCTCGTCGACCCGGCGCAGGCGGGCGGAGCCCACACTATCCGGTCAGGTCGTCGTGCGAGATCACTTGCGACTCCACCCACGCGCCCTCGGGATGGCGGTCGAGCACGAAGCGCTCCAGGCGTGCGGCCTGGCGCTCGAGCTCGGGCAGCGAACCGCTCGTGAGCGCTGCCGAGAGGGTCGCACGCTGCCAGGAGTCCTGGAAGTCGACCTCGGCCACCGCGGCGCCGAGCCGGGTCCGCATCTGCGCCTTCAGAGACGAGAGCTCCTTGCGCTTGCCCTTGAGGTCGGAGACCGCGGGGAAGTGCAGGTGGACGAGCAGGAGGGCGACGAAAGCGCTGGGAATGACTAGGGGTGCGACACAGGCTCTCAGCGCGTGGCGCCGGCCAGCTCGCGCTCGACGCTGCGCGTGTCGTAGATCTCGAGCTCGTCGCCCTCCTTGATGTCGGCGTAGTCCCGCAGGACGATGCCGCACTCGAAGCCGGCGGCGACCTCGCGCACGTCGTCCTGTACGCGGCGCAGGGAGGCGATCTCGCCGGTGTAGACCACGGTCCCGTCCCGGACGAGGCGGCACCTGGCCCCGCGCGTGACGCGGCCCTCGGTGACGTAGGAGCCGGCGATCGTCCCCACGCGCGAGGCGCGGAAGATCTGGCGGATCTCGACGTGGCCGAGGGTGTCCTCGACCTCCTCGGGCTCGAGCAGGCCCTCCATGGCGGCGCGGAGATCCTCGATCGCGCGGTAGATCACCGCGTAGGAGCGGATCTCCACGCCTTCGCGCTCGGCCAGGAGACGGGCCTCGCCCACCGGGCGCACGTTGAAGCCGATGACGATCGCGTCGGAGGCGGCGGCGAGCATGACGTCGGACTCGGTGATGCCGCCGACGCCCCCGCCGAGCACGGAGACGGTGACCTCCTCCTGCGGGAGCTTGGCGATCTCGTCCTCCACGGCCTCGAGCGACCCGGCCACGTCGGCCTTGAGCACGAGGTTGAGCTCCTGGAGGCGCGCGGCGGCGAGGTCCTCGAGCCGCACCCGCGGGGGGCGCCGACGGGCCTGCTGCTCGGACTTGAGCCGATGGGCGCGCTCCGTGGCGAGCTGCCGGGCCCGGCGGTCGTTCTCCTCGACGGAGAAGCGGTCTCCCGCCTCGGGGACGGAGTCGAAGCCGAGCACCTCGACGGGCTGGCCGGGAGTGGCCTCCTTGTGGCGCTGGCCACGGAAGTCGTGCATCGCGCGGACGCGGCCCCAGTGCGAGCCGGCGACGATCGCGTCGCCGATGTGGAGCGAGCCCCGGTCGACGAGGAGGGTGACGACCGGCCCGCGGCCCGGGTCGAGCCGGGACTCGATGACGGCGCCCGAGGCCTCGACCCCGGGGTTCGCGCGGAGCTCCTCGACCTCGGCCATGACGAGCAGCGTCTCGAGGAGGTTGTCGAGGCCCTCCTTGGTCTTTGCCGAGACGTCGACGAACTCCGTCTCACCGCCCCAGTCCGCGGGCTGGAGGCCCTTGGCGGCCATCTCCCCGCGGACGCGATTGGGGTCGGCGCCCTCCTTGTCGATCTTGTTCACGGCGACGAGGATGGGGACGTCCGCCGCGCGGGCGTGGTCGATGGCCTCCTCGGTCTGCGGCTTCATGCCGTCGTCGGCGGCGACGACGATCACCGCGATGTCGGTGACCTTCGCGCCGCGGGCGCGCATGGCCGTGAAGGCCTGGTGGCCCGGCGTGTCGAGGAAGGTCACCTCCTTGTCGTCGTGGCGGACCTGGTAGGCGCCGATGTGCTGGGTGATCCCGCCGGCCTCGCCCGCCGCGACCTCGGTGGAGCGGATCGCGTCGAGCAACGAGGTCTTGCCGTGGTCGACGTGACCCATGATCGTGACCACGGGCGGGCGCTCGACGAGGTCCTCGACGGCGTCCTCGAACCCGGGATCCTCGACCTCGACGTCCTCGGAGTGGACGATCTCCACGGTGCGGTCCATCTCGGTCGCCAGGAGCTCGACGGTGTCGTCGGCCAGGACCTGGTTCTGGGTGGCCATCTCCCCCATGAGCATGAGGCGCTTGATGACCTCGGCGAGGGGGACCTCGAGGTACTCGGCGACCTCCTTGACCGACGAGCCCGAGTTGACGGGGATGACGTCGGACTTCACGGACGTCATCTCGCGGATCTCACCGGGGCCCTCCTCGAGGAACGCCCGCTTGCGGGCGCCGCGCCCGCCGCCTCCACCGCGCCGCGGGGGACGGCGGCCGGGACCGCCGCCGGGGCGGCCTCCCGGGCCGCCGGGGCCGCCCGGGCCGCCGGGACGGCGCGAGGCCTGGGAATCGATGACGACGCGCCGCTTGCCGCCGGGGCCGGCGGCGGGCGCGCGCTCGCCCTGGAGCGAATCGCGCGTGGGGCGCTGCTTGGGGGTGTCCTCGTTGCGGAGCTTCGGGGCGCGGTCGCCGCGGGGATCCGGTGCGTTGGGATCGGCAGGCTGCTGGCCGGCGCGACCGTCGCGCCCCTGCGGCGTACGACCACCGGCCGCACCGCGGGCCTGCGGGCCGGGGCCGGGGCCGGGGCGTGCGGACGGGCGCGCTCCGGGCTTGTCCGAGCCCAGGGCGGAGCGCCCTGTGGGAGACAGCGGGGGAGCGACCTTCCGCGGGCGATCGGGCGCGGCGGCCCGGGGCTTGGCCGCGCCGTTGGTCTTGCGCACGGAGGCGGCGAGGACGCGCTTGGCCTCGGCCTCGTCCACGACAGAGCCCCCGGCCTTCACCGACAGGCCGGCCTTCTGCAGCGTCTCGATGACCTGCTGGGCCTCGAGACCCGCCTCGCTCGCTATCTCCTGGACGCGTTTTCTCGCCATTCCTCGATCCATTCTACGGTTTCGCCGGAGACCCGGACAGGCAGCCGGAACGACTTTCGGAACGCCCCCCCGCCCACCGCCCGCTCCACGCACTCGGCCCGGGGGTGGAGGTAGGCCCCGCGGCCCGGGCGCCGCCGCTCCGGGTCGGGCACCACGGCACCGTCAACCTGCGCGAGCCGGAGCAGCTCGCCCTGCGGGGCCACCTCGCGGCAACCCACGCAGGTGCGTGGGCGCTCCGCCTCGCTACGCCTCGGCGAGATCCGCGATCTCGTCGGAGTCGATCTGCGCCAGTGCCTGATGGGCGTCCAGCCCGCAGTAGCGCGTGCCCGGCAGCGATGCGTTCGGGCAGCGACGGCCGTTGGTGAGGATCGCCGCGCAGCGCCCCGACAGCTCCTCCTCGCCGTTCTCGGAGTCGGCCTCCTCCTGCGCGAACTCCGTCTCGGAGCGGATGTCGATCCGCCAGCCCGTGAGCCGGGCGGCGAGCCGGGCGTTCTGCCCCTCGCGCCCGATCGCCAGCGACAGCTGGTCGTCGGGAACCACGACCGTGGCCTGCTTGGCCGAGTCGTCGACATACACCTCGCGCACGCGCGCGGGCGAGAGCGCCTTGGCCACGAAGCGCGCCGGCTCATCGTTGTAGGGGATGATGTCGATCTTCTCGCCGCGCAGCTCGGAGACGACCATGCGCACCCGCGACCCGCGCGGCCCGACGCACGCGCCCACGGGGTCCACGCCGTCCGCGTAGGAGACGACGGCGATCTTCGAGCGGTAGCCCGGCTCGCGCGCGACGCCGGTGATCTCCACGAGGCCGTCGGCGATCTCGGGGACCTCGAGCTCGAATAGCGCCTTGATGAGGTCGGGATCGCGCCGCGAGAGGATGATCGACGGACCCTTGGACTGGTTCGAGACGTCCTTGATGACCGCCTTGATCCGCTGGGAGTGGTCGTAGCGCTCGCCGTCGACCTGCTCGGACTTGGGCAGGAGCGCCTCCTGGCGCTCGCGCAGCGCGACGAGCGTGTAGCGCGAGTCCGACTGCTGGACGATCCCGGTGATGAGCTCACCGACGCGGTCGCGGTACTCCTCGTACATGAGGTCGCGCTCCGCCTCGCGGATGCGCTGGAGGATCACCTGCTTGGCGGTCTGCGCGGCGATGCGTCCGAAGTCGTGGGGGGTGACGTCGCGCTCGTCGATCTCGTCGGCGTGCCGGGCGAGGAGCTCGGCGGAGATCTCGGGCTCGGAGGGCTCGCGGGCCTCGCCCGTCTCCGGATCGATGTCGCTCTGCGCGCGCTCGTCGGCCTCGGCCTGCTCGGGGTTCTCCTCGGCGGCGGCAGCGTCGAGCTCGGCCTGCTCGTCGAGGAGCTGCTCCTCGAGCTCGGGAGGGAGGATGAGCTCGAAGACGCGGAAGTCACCCTCCTCGCGGTCCATCTCGACCCGGGCGTAGTGGGCGGCGCCCGGGGTCTTCTTGTAGGCCGCGAGCAGGGCGTCCTCCAGGGCGACCATGAGCTTCTCGGGGGCGATGCCCTTCTCGCGCGCCAGGCCCGTGGCGGCCTCCATGATCTCTCGGGACATGGCTACTCCCCGGGGACGAGGTTGGAGCGGGCGATGTCGTCGTAGGCGACGGAGACGATCCCGTCCGGCGTGGCGAGGGTGACGGCCTCGCCCGTGGCGCCCACGAGCTCGCCGGTGTACTGCTTGTGGCCATCGTGGGGGGCGCGCAGGCGCAAGCGGGCGCGACTCCCGACGAAGCGGCGGAAGTGCTCGGGCTTGGCCAGCGGCCGGTCGGGGCCGGGTGAAGAGACCTCGAGCGCGTAGCGCTCGCGGACCTCGGGAAGCTGGTGGGTCACGCGCTCGCACAGCGCGAGCGAGACGCCGTCGGGGTGGTCGATGTACAGCCGCACGGTGTTGCCGGAGACCTCGGCGAGCAGCACCTCGACGGCCGGCTCCGCGCCGGACAGGGCCGCCTCGATGTCCTGCTGGATGGTGGGCATGGCGGTGGCGGAGGTCATCAAAAAAGCGGGCCGGAGCCCGCTCAGAAGACCCGCCCCGGGAGCGGAGCGGGGAGCTCGGTTGTGCTGAGCAGCGTAGCACCGGACCAACCCCGGAAGGCGTGCTCGACCCCGGTGCGATCGTCGCCGAGTACGTCGCCGGGCTGAACGGTGAGACCCGTCAGGTGGCATGGGCGGAGTGGGGCATCACGCTCGACGCGGCGGGTTGGCCGCTCCACCTCGGGGTAGCCATCCGCCACGGTCTGCTCCGTGCCCAGGCGGCGTTGACCGGGCCCGGCGTTCTCGATCCGCACGATCTGCTGCGCTGGAACCGGACGGTCCCGTTGCGTGAAGTCTCTCCCACACGCGCGCGGGCGAGGCGTGGATCTCGGGCGACCTCCCGCTGAGCGCCGAGGAGCTCGACCGCTTCCTCGGGCTGCTCGTCCTTGCCGCTACTCAGGCGCGGCAGCACGCCGCCGCGCCCGCTCCGAATAGCGGCGGTAATCCCGCCGCTCGGGCCTCAGGCAGCACGCCAGCGTGAGGGGCGGACGCGCCTCGGCGTGGCGGCCGAGCATCTGCAGCGAGCGCCCGAGGCAGAACAGCGCGTAGTCGTTCGTGGGCGCGCGGTCGACCACGGCCTGGAACTCCGCCCGGGCCTCCTCGTAGCGCTGGGCGTGGAAGCACGCACGGCCGAGGGCCTCGCGGATCGAGGCCTTGTCGGGCTCGAGATCGCGGGCGCGCGCGAGCGGCACGACGGCCGCGTGATGATCCCCCCGCTCGAGCAGCGCGGTG
>JBBSGJ010000024.1:0-18917 GCA_038254195.1 Solirubrobacterales bacterium | reverse complement strand
GGTTTGGTGGGGCGAGCAGGTCGAAGCCGTCGGGGGTGTTGAGAAGCCCGGTGCGCGAGCCCTTCTGGTCGGTGAGGCCGTACATGCCAGACGATCTTCTCGTCGACGGCGCGCGGCGCATGTCGACGTCCACGTCGACGCGGGCGCGCAGGGCGCGCAGCTCGATGCCGGCGCGGGCGGCCTCCTGCGCGTACACCACTGAGGTTCCCCCCTTCCTGCGCTCGAGGACGCCTGCGCGATGCAGCAAGCCCAGGTGCTTGGACACGTTCTGCTGAGTGGAGCCGGTGGCCTCGGTCAACTGCTGCACGTTGGCCGGACCCTCGCGGAGTACGTCGAGCAGCTTGATGCGAGTCGGTTCGGACAGGAGCCGAAACCGCTGGGCGATGAGCTCGATCAACGGCGCGGGCAGCGGATGCCTCAGCCCCTCCATGAGGCATTGATGGTAGGTCGTGGCTTCGGTGACACGGCCGGCGGACTCGCCGCGACAACTCCGCCGACATCGCTGAGATCGGTCCGCCCTACCTGGGGACGACGTGCGGGACGGGGGACTGCACCGGGGGCGGCGGCGCCGCGGCGGGCAGGGCGACCACCGCCGTGCTGGCGAGTACCGCTCGGGCTCGGCGAGGCCCGCGGAGGCCCGCAGCCCCTCCAAAGGGCTGCGGGCTCACCGGGAAGGGGCTAGTTCTGCCCCTGCTGCTGGGTGTTGGCGTTGGGGTTGCCGGGCTCGTCGGCGTGGCCGCCGGGCCCGTCGTTGCCGCGGGCCTCGGAGCCGGACTCGGTGTCCGGCTTCTCGGCACCGCCGTCGGCCTTGTCGTTGGCGCCGGCCGGATCGCTAGCGCCGGCCGGGTCGTTCGCGCCGTCGGCCTTGTCGTTGGGGCCGGCCGGGTCGGGCGCCTGCGCCTTGACGGCGGCCGGGGTGGGTGCCTTCGCGGCCGATCCGCTGCCCTGGGCGGTGGCGATACCCGCGACGCCGAGGGCGGCGAGCAGGCCGGCGACCGTGGCCTGGACCGACCTGCGTCCGAATCGCTCGAACATGATGATGTCCTCCTGTGGTTGGTGAGACTGGACGCGGCGAACGGTGCCGCCGTCGCGTGAGCTGACGGTGAGAGGACACGCGGTTGCTCATCCGGCTCTCATCCCGCCCGGCACACTCCTCCACGTGCGCGTTCTCATCGTCGAAGACGAGGTCAAGATGGCCAGCCTGATCCGCCGCGGGCTGCGAGAGGACGGGATCGCCGCCGACGTGGCCATCAAGGGCGAGGACGCGCTGTGGATGGCCGACGCCACCGACTACGACGCGATCGTCCTCGACGTCATGCTCCCTGGCCTGGACGGCTTCGAGGTCTGCCGCCGGCTGCGCAAGGACGGCGTCTGGGCGCCCGTCCTGATGCTGACGGCGCGCGACGCCATCGAGGACCGCGTGGCGGGCCTCGACACCGGCGCCGACGACTACCTCACCAAGCCCTTCTCCTTCGCCGAGCTCGGGGCGCGCCTGCGCGCCCTGGTCCGCCGCGGGCCGATCGAGCGTGGGACGGTGCTCGACGCCGGGGACCTCCAGCTCGACCCGGCCGCCCGCCGCGTCTGGCGGGGGGAGACGGACATCCCGCTGTCGGCCAAGGAGTTCTCGCTGCTCGAGACCTTCATGCTGCGCCCGGGGCGCGTGCTCGACCGCTATCAGCTGCTCGAGCACGCGTGGGACTACGAATACGAGAACCGCTCGAACGTCATCGACGTCTATGTCCGGTACCTGCGCGAGAAGATCGATCGGCCATTCGGCGTGGAGGCGATCGAGACGGTCCGGGGAATGGGCTACCGGCTGCGGCCCGACGGGGGCCGTGGCGTCGCCGCTCCTCCTCCGCCCGCGGCGTGAGGGGGCGCGCTCGCCCGCTCCCGTGACCATCCTTCGTCGTCTGCCGCTCCGCGTCCGCCTCACCCTGGCCTTCGCGGGCGTGATGGCCCTCGTGCTGGCCGCGGTCGGCCTCTTCCTCGTCCTGCGCCTGAGCGCCGAGCTGACGTCGAGCATCGACCAGGGCCTGCGTCAGCGGGCCGGGGACCTCTCCGCCTTGGTCAAGCAGGCGGATTCCGGGCTCGCCGAGGCAGGACGCAGCCCGCTGACCCGGCGGGGAGAGTCGATCGCCCAGGTCTTGTCCCCGGCGGGCGGCGTGCTCGACGCGCCTCCTCCGCTGCGCTCGCGACCCCTCCTGCGGGCCGGCGACCTGGCCCGGGCCCGCACCGGGAGCCTGACCCTCGACCGCGACCATCCCGGAGGCCTCGACGAGGAGGTCCGCCTCCTCGCCGCCCCGGTCCGGGCTCAGGGCCGCAGGCTGGTCATCGTCGTCGGCACCTCGCTCGAGGAGCGCCGTAGCGCCCTCAGCAACCTCGTCACCCTCCTGCTCCTCGGGGGACCGGCGGCCCTCCTGCTCGCCTCGCTGGCCGGCTACGGCGTGGCGGCGGGCGCGCTCCGTCCCGTCGAGGCGATGCGCGCCCGTGCGGCCCGCGTCTCGGCCGAGTCGCCCGGCCAGCGGCTTCCCGTCCCTGCCTCCAGCGACGAGATCGCCCGGCTCGGCGACACGCTCAACGCGATGCTCGCCCGGCTCGAGCTAGCCCTCTCGCGCGAGCGCGAGCTCCTCGCCAACGCCAGCCACGAGATCCGCACCCCACTGGCCATCCTCAAGGCCGAGCTCGAGCTCGCCGCCGCACCCGAGCGCACCCGGGCGGAGCTCAGGGACGCGGTCCTCTCGGCCGGGGAGGAGACCGACCGCCTCGCCCAACTCGCCGAGGACCTGCTCGTCATCGCGCGCTCGGATCAGGGCCGGCTGCCCGTCCGGGCCGACGACGTGGAGCTCGCCGAGCTCCTGGAGCACGTCGGCCAGCGCTTCGGCCGCCGCGCGACCGCCCATGGGATGTCGATCACCATGGATCCCGGCGAGGTGCGGGTCGTCCACGCTGATCCGCTCCGTCTGGAGCAGGCCCTCGGCAACCTGCTCGACAACGCGCTCCGGCACGGGGACGGGCCCCTGGTGACGCTCCGGGCGATGAACACGGACGGACGGGTCGAGCTGCACGTCCTCGACTCCGGCCCCGGGTTTCCCGCGGGCTTCGTCGAGCATGCCTTCGAGCGCTTCTCCCGTGGCGACCCGGCGCGGGGACGGGGCGGGACCGGGCTCGGGCTGGCGATCGTCGCCGCGATCGCCCGCAGCCACGCGGGCGGAGTCGGAGCGCGCAACTCCCCCGGGGGGGGAGCCGACGTCTGCATCTGGCTGCCCGTCCGTCCCGTGCCGGACGGCTGACCCGCTCAGGCCGCGACCAGGACGATGAGCGGGCAGCGAGAGCTGCCCGGCTCCGGCCGGCAACCCGGGCCGCGACCAGCGCGGTGTCGCCCGGGACGGGCACCTCGCTGGTCTCACGGGATTCTCATCTGCCTCGCGCACGCTCCGCGAGGCATGCCGCGGTTCGCAGTCCACGCGCTCGCGGCGACCCGGCTAGGGGCCGCGCGGTCGCGCCGGCGGCGCGCATTCAGGTGATCCTCAGAGACGCCGCGTCATCCTTGACGACCATCGCCCTCCTCGCCTCGATCACCGGACAGCTCACGGCGTGGATCGGGCAGCACGGCGTCTATGCCGTCTTCGCGATCATGGCCGTCGATGCCCTGCTGCCCGTGGGCGGAGAGCTGACGATGCTCTACGCCGGGGCGCTGGCCTCCGGCGCGGTGGTCGCGTCGCATCCCGCGCTGCTGGGCCATCCGCTCGGGGCGGGGCTCGAGAGCTACGTCGTGCTCGCCGTGGCCGGGACGCTCGGGTATCTCCTCGGCGCGCTGGCCGGCTGGGCCATCGGCCGCTCCGGCGGCCGTGAGCTGCTCGAGCGCCGCGGGCGGTGGCTCCACCTCGGTCCGGCCCGGATGGACCGGGCGGAGCGCTGGTTCGCGCGCCACGGCGGCGCGGCTGTCTTCCTCGGGCGCCTCACGCCCGTGGTGCGCTCCTTCGTCTCCATTCCGGCCGGCGTCCTCGGCAGCCCGCTCGGCGCCTACACGGCCCTGACCCTCGCCGGCTCGGCGATCTGGTGCTTCGCCCTCGCCGGGGCGGGCTGGGCGCTCGGGCGCTCCTACGAGCAGGTCCATCACGCCTTCGGCTCGGTGGACGTCGTGGTCGTCGCCCTCGTGGCGGCGCTCGGCATCACCGCCCTCGTCCTCCGGCGCCGCCGTCTGGCCCGCGCGTGAGAGCTCGCGGTGCCGCCGTCCTCGGCGCCCTCCTGGTGCTCGTAGGCTGTGGGGGTGGGAGCGGCGGATCGCGTGTGTCCTCCCGGCCGACGCCACCGGGCAAGACGGTGAGAAGAGCTCCCGCTGCCGCCGTCGCCCCGCCCGTGACGTTGCGCGTCGTCGCGACGCGGAAGCTCCCCGCCGCCCTCCAGCTCCCGGGCCTGGCGCTGGTGGACGGCCGCCTTCTCGCCCTCGGGGGGCTGGATGCCGCCGACGCGTCCGTGGGGCGGATCGTGCGCGTCGCGCCAGGGCCGCCGCGGCCCGTCGGCACTCTGCCCGAGCCCGTGCACGACGTCGGGGCTGCCGCCGTCGGCAGTCGGGTCTACGTCTTCGGCGGCGGCACCGCGCACGGTGAGCTCGACACCATCACCGCGGTCGACCCGAGCGGTCGGGCTCACGTGGTCGGTCATCTGCCCGCCCCGCTCTCGGACTCCGCGGCGGCGAGCATCGGCGCCACCGCGTACGTCGTCGGCGGCTACACCGGGACGGTGCCCCTGCGCTCCGTGCTGGCCTTCCGTCCCGGCGCGCCCGTCCGCGACGTGGCCGCGCTGCCGCACCCGGTCCGCTACGCCGCGGTCGCGGCGCTGGGCGGGCGCGTGCTCGTGGCGGGGGGGACCGACGGCACGATCGCCCGGCGGGAGGTCGTCAGCGTCGACCCGGCGACCCACCGCGCGCGCGTGATCGGGCGCCTGCCCGTGGCGCTGGCCCACGCGGCGGGAGCGGCGTTCGACGGGACGTTCCTCGTGATCGGGGGCCGCGGGGCGGCGGCAGGCTCGCAGCGCGCGGAGATCTGGGCGGTCGACCCGCGGACGGGACGGGTCCGCCTCGCCGGCCGCCTGCCCACCGCCCTCTCGGACCTCGCCGCCGGCGGAGCGGAAGGCGTGGTGCGCGTCGTGGGCGGGCGGGACGCTGCGGGAACGGTTCACGACGAGCTGCTCGAGCTGCGGTCGCGATGAGGCTTCGCCGGATGATGCTCGCACCGGTCCTGGTGCTTGTCGCCGGGTGCGGCGGGGGCGCTGGCGGTGACGGGCCCCGCGCGGTCGCCACCCATCCCCGCCTGCACGCCGGGAAGCCCGTGCCGTCGAGCGCCCGCGTCGACGTGTACGCCGCGGACCGTCCCGGCCTGCTCGCCCCGGCGGCGCGCGGCGCCCTGCCACGCGTGTACGTCCCGAACTCGCAGTCGAACACGGTCGACGTGATCGACCAGGGCTCGGGGCGCATCGTCGGACACTTCGCGGTTGGAACCCTGCCGCAGCACGTCACCCCCTCCTGGGATCTCAAGACGCTCTGGGTCACCAACGACCTCGGCAACTCGCTCACTCCCATCGACCCGCGCACCGGCCGCCGCGGGCGCGACGTGCCGGTCCTCGACCCCTACAACCTGTACTTCACCGCCGACGGCCGGCGGGCGATCGTCGTCGCCGAGGCCCGCCACGAGCTCGACTTCCGCGACCCGCACACGATGCGCCTGCGCCACGCGCTCTCGCTTCCGCAGTGCGCGGGCATCGACCACATGGACTACACCGCCGACGGGCGCTTCGCCCTCGCCTCCTGCGAGTTCGCCGGGCGCATGGTCGTCGTCGATCTCGCGCAGGAGCGCGCCGTCCGCACGATCGCGCTGCCCCCCGGCGCGGAGCCTCAGGACGTGAAGATCTCGCCCGACGGCCGCACGTTCTACGTCGCCGACCAGGGGTCGGGCGGAGTGTGGCTCATCGATGCGGCCTCCTGGCGCCGGATCCGCTTCCAACCCACCGGCCTGGGCGCCCACGGCCTCTACCCCTCTCGGGACTCGCGCCTGCTCTATGTCTCCAACCGCCGCGAGGGAAGCATCACGCGCATCTCCTTCCGCACGCGCCGGCCGGTCGGGACGTGGCACATCCCCGGCGGGGGCTCGCCCGACATGGGCGGGGTCTCGGCGGACGGCAAGGTGCTCTGGCTCTCGGGCCGCTACAACGCCGAGGTGTACGCGATCTCCACCCGCACGGGCAAGCTCCTGCACCGCATACCCGTGGGCCAGGGTCCGCACGGAATGTCCGTCTGGCCCCAGCCGGGGCGGTACTCCATCGGGCACACCGGCATCATGCGCTGACGCGTCAGCCCGGCAGCTCGACGCGGAACTCGGCCCCGCTCGTCCCCGCCCGCCGGCCGAGGGTCACGTCGCCGCCGGCGGCGCGGGCGAGTCGGCGGGCGAGCGCGAGGCCGAGCCCGGCGCCGCGGTGGCCGTTCTCCTCCTCGCCCCGCCGGCCCGGCTCGAAGACCGCGCCCTCCGCGCCCGGGGCCACCCCCGGTCCGTCGTCGGTCACGGTGATCTCGACGCGACCGTGCGCGGGGCGGGCGGCGAGGTCGACACGCGAGCGGGCGTAGCGCTGGGCATTGTCGAGCAGCGGGGCGACGATGCGCTCGACCACTTCCGGGTCGGCGCCCGCGTACAGCGGCGCGTCGAGGGGAGCGAGCGCGAGGGCGATCTGCCGCTCCGCGAGCGCCGGGGCCCACCCGGCGCGTAGCCGGGCAAGCGTGTCGCCGAGCTCGGAGCGACCCGGATCCAGGTCCGCGTCGGCCCGGGCGGCGGCCATGAGGGTCTCGAGGATCTCGTTCATCTGCCGCGCGCTGATGGCGATCGACGCGTGGGCGGCGCGGCGCTCCTCCGGGTCGCGCTCGCGGCGCTCGAGCAGCTCGATCTCGGCGCTGATCCGGGAGAGGGGCGTGCGCAGCTCGTGGGAGAGCTCGGCGGAGAGCCGCTGCTCGTGACGCAGGCTCGCCGCGACGCGGTCGAGCAGGGCGTCGAAGGTGTGCGCGAGCTCTCCGAGCTCGTCCTCCCGGCGCGTGGTGCCGAAGCGGCGGTCGGAGTGGTGCTCGCTCCAGTCGGCGGCCGAACGGGTCATCGCGCGCACGGGGGCGAGGGCCCGCCCGATGGTGATCCAGGTGAGCACGCCCACGGCGGCGAGCAGGAGCCCGGCGAGGGCCAGGGAGCCGATCAGGGCGAGGTCGGTCGTGCGGTCGTAGGCGGTGAGCGACTGGCCGGCCACGACCGTCCCCACCCGGCGGCCGTCCTCGACGAGGGCATGGGCGTAGAGGCGGACGTCGCTCCCGGCGACCTCCGCGAAGACGGCCGGGGCTCCGGACAGCGCCGCCGCCGCGCGCTGGAGAGCGGGAGCCGCGGGCGGGCGCTCCACGACACGCCGGCCGGCGAAGACCCAGACCTGCCGGTCCACTGCGTTGTCGTTGGTGCTCTCCCGCACCCGCAGCCGCCCGCGCTCGGCGCTCACCGTGGTGCTGGCGGCCGCCGCCTCGGCCCGCAGCCGGCCGTCCGCATCCGCGCGCAGGGAGTCGCGGAGCAGGAGGTTGAACGCGGAGGTGAGGCCGGCGACGGAGAGGAAGGCTCCGACGAGGGCCAGCGCCGTGAGCCGGCCACGGAGCGTCCGGAAGTGGCTCATCCGAGCCGGTAACCGACCCCGTGGGCCGTGGTGATCCCCGGCTCCTCGGTCACCTCCCGTAGCTTGCGCCGCAGCCGGGCCACGTACTGGTCGAGCGTGTTGTCGTGCACGATCGCCCCCTCGGGCCAGGCGGCGCGGACGAGCTCGCGGCGGCGCACGATGGCGCCCGGGCGCGCCGCGAGCGTCGCGAGCACGCGGAACTCGGTGGGGGTGAGGGACACCCTGCGCCCGTCGGCGGCGACGGCGTGGGTCAGGGGGTCGAGGCGCAGGCCGTCGACCTCGACGCCGGGATCGGCGCCCGCGCGGCGCAGGAGCGCGCGCAGGCGGGCCACGAGCTCGTCGAAGGAGAAGGGCTTGACGAGGTAGTCGTCGCCGCCGGCCCCGAAGCCCGAGAGCCGGTCGGTGACCGCGTCGCGGGCGGTGAGGAAGAGCACGGGGGTCGTCCAGCCGCGGGCACGCAGGGCGTGGCAGACGTCCCGCCCATCGGCGTCGGGCAGGCCGACGTCGACCACCAGCCCGTCCACCGTCTCGTCCGTCCGGGCGAGCGCGCCGGCGCCGTCGCCCACGGCGGTGACCCGGAAGCCCTCTTCCGAGAGGCCGCGCACGAGCAGCCGGCGCAGCTCGGGGTCGTCTTCGACGACGAGGAGGTGGTGCTCGGTCACGCGCTCATCATCGCGCGGGGCGACCCTCTCGCCTCCGGCCGGGCTCAGGCGGGCGCCATCTCGGCAGGTGGCGTGGCGTCCTTCCTGGTGACCGTCAGGAAGCTGACGACCGCCAGGATCGCGCTGAGGAAGATCACGCTCGTCACCGTGGTCCCGAGTCCGAGTCCGCCGTCGGCGCGGGCCTGGGAGAGAAGGTCACCGATGGAGGCGCCGAGCGGCCGGGTCAGGATGTAGGCGATCCAGAAGGACAGGACCGCGTTGAGCCCGAAGCGGAAGTGCGCGACGGCGACCGCGGCGATGAGCCCGCCGAAGACGGCGGTCGACAACGGGTACCCCAGGTTGAGGCGCTCGGCCGCGAGGTCACCGGCGGCGGTGCCCAGGGCGAAGGTGAACAGGATCGCCAGCCAGTAGAACGCCTCGCGCCGGGTTGTGAAGATCGTATGGATGGACAGGGTCTTCTCGCTCGCGTACCACCCGGCGAACACCACCGCGAGCGTGATCGAGAAGACGATCGTGGTCGTGACCAGGCTGACGCCGAAGTTGTCGGTCAGGTTGTCGGTGATCAGCGTGCCGACCACGCTGAGGAGGACGACGGCGAGCCAGTAGGTCCCGGGCACGTACTTCCGAGACCGGAACTGGAAGACCAGCGTGATGAGCAGCAGGGCGCCCATCACGTAGGTCGTGCCGGTCAACCCGAGCTTCAGGGTGGTGTTCAGGTTGTCCGCCGCGGTCTCGCCCACGGTCGTGCAGAGGACCTTGATGATCCAGAAGTAGAGGGTGATCTCCGGGACCTTGTTTCAGCATCCTGCGGCCCCGGGAGGGAGCGGCGGCCCGCGGTGCGGTGGTCGTCGTGGTCATGCCACGATCTGACCGCCTTCAGGAGCGGGTGGGGAGGCGGCCGCGTCGCGATCAACGTGAACATCTGGTTTCCAGCTTGCGTTATGAGCGGGGAGGCGGCAAGCTGCTGGTGTCGAACCTTCGGGTATCGGCGCAGGCGCACCGAGTCTTTAGTCGTACGTCCGTCCAGTACGGAAGTCAGACCAGTAGAGGCTCGTCGGAGTGATGCGGTCTGTCCCCGCCCACCCGATAACCACCAAAGGAGACCACGCGGCCGCGCCCGCCCTGCTGGCCAGGGTTGCTGCCGGGCGTCTCCAGGAGAGGAGGAGCCATGACCTGGCGCAACCCCCGGTGAGCACGACGTCCCCTGTCATCGCACAAACGGAAGGAGCGGTCCATGACCTGGCGCAACCCCCGCTGACGCGCGTACGTCCCTGTCCCGATGATCCAGAAAGGAGGAACCATGACTTGGCGTAACCCGCGCTGATGCTGCTGATCGCCTCGTGCACCACCTCCTGAGAGGCGCAGCAAGTCGTCTCGACCCTTGACCGTCGGTGCCCAACCCTTGCGGCGAGAGCCCAAGAGCGGAAAGATGCAGCCGCTTTGTCGCGACTTCCCCTAATGCGGGCGAGGGCGGCTACCGATGAGGTGATCGAGGATGCGCGTGGCCGGGCGAGATTTGATACGTCGTCCACCGTTGCTCGCAACGGCAGTGCTCCTTGCGCTGCTCGCACTCACGGCCCTGTCCTCGCGGGCGGAGGACTGGAGGGACGGGTGGCTGGTGCTGACGTTGCTCGGGCTGGCCCTGGGTTGCGATCTGCTCGAGGTAGCGACCAAGAGCCTGCGGTTGACGGGCTCATTCCTCGCTCTGGTGCTTGGCATGGTTCTGCTCGGCCCCGCACCGGCCGCGCTGATCAGCACCGTGGTCACGCTCGTGGTTCTCGCGAGGACACGCGGCTTCAACGACTTCGCCCCGGTCGCCCTGGCAAATCAGCTCGTCTACCCGCTCATCGGAGGATGGGGCGCGCGGGTCGCACTTCAAGACGGCGATGTCGCGAAGACCAGCGCGAGCTTCCTCCTGCTCGTCATCGCTGTTTTCTTGATCACCAACGTTCTCAATTTTCTGCTCGTCGCCTCCACTTGGGCTTGGGCGGACCGAATCAGCCTCGTGCGGCGCTTCCGTCAGGACTACCTCCCGGTTCTGCCGTGGGAACTCGTCACGGCGTTGCTGACCGCCGGCGTGGCTGGGCTCTATGCGCACGTGGGACTCGCCGCCCTGGCGCTCGCGGCGGTGGTGATCCTCATCTTCCAGTATCTGCTGCGGGAGCTGTTGACCTCGCAGCGTCGGGCTGAGCTGCTCGAGGAGCGCACCAAGCAGCTCGCCGGGCTGCAGGTGGGTGTGCTCGCGGCGATGGTGCAGACGCTCGGATTGCGGGACTCCATGACCGCCCGGCACTCGGCGGCGGTCGCGCGGTACACGCGGGAGCTCGCGCAGGCGGCGGACCGTTCGCCGCGGGAGCAGGAGCTCGTGCACACGGCGGCGCTGCTGCACGACATCGGCAAGTTCGCGCTGCCCGACGCGATCCTGCTCGCCCAGCGGCCGCTGACCAGCGACGACTGGACGCTCATCCGCCGTCACCCCGAGGAGGGCGCGCGCGTGCTGCGACGCGTGGACGGCTACGGGCCCGTGGCCGACATCGTCCTCTGCCATCACGAGAAGGTCGACGGCTCGGGCTATCCGCAGGGCCTGAAGAGCGACGAGATCCCGCTGTTCGCCCGCATGATCGCCGTCACCGACGCCTACGACGTGATGACCGCCCGCGACTCCTACCGTGTGCCCATGACCTCCTCGGAGGCGACGGAGGAGCTGCGCCGCAGCGCCGGAAGCCACTTCGACCCGTGGATCGTCGAGACGTTCATCAACGTCCTCGCCCGGCGTGGCGTCGAGTTCCGCCACGGCGACGACGCCGACTTCGAGGCCGAGCTCGCCTTCGAGCATCGCATACGAGGCTTCGTGCCGCTCTCGGCGTGATCGCCGGTCACGACGTCGCACGCATCCGGGCGGAGAACCCGAGCCTCCTCACCCTCGACGGCACGAACACCTGGGTGGCCGGCCGCGACCCCGCCTGGGTCGTCGACCCCGGGCCGGCGCTACCCGGGCACCTCGACCGCATCGTCGCGGAGATCGACGCGCGCGGCGGGCTCGGCGGCATCGCACTCACCCACCGCCACCCCGACCACGACGAGGGCGTTCCCGCGCTGCGCGAGCGCCGGCCGGCCCCCCTCGTGGCCCCGAGCGGCGCGAGCGACCTGGCGGTCACCGAGGGAACGCGCGCCGGACCCTTCGCGGCGCTGCTGAGCCCGGGCCACAGCCCCGACCACGTGACGTGGGTGTGGGGAAGCGTCGCGTTCACCGGCGACGCGGTGCTCGGAGCGGGCTCCGTGCTCGTGGCCGGCGACATGGCCGGCTATCTCGCCGCGCTCGAACGGCTGCGCGATTCAGAGCCCGACGTGCTGTGCCCGGGCCACGGCCCGCCCGTCACCGACCCGCACGCCAAGCTCGACGAGTACCTCGCCCACCGGCGCCTGCGCGAGGATCGCCTGCTCACCGCGCTGGCCAAGGGCCACCGCACGGTCGACGACCTGCTCGCCACGGTATGGGACGACGCCCCGCCCGCCCTGCGCCCCGCCGCCGCGCTCACCCTCGGCGCCCATCTCGACAAGCTCGAGGCCGAGGAGCGGCTGCCCGCGGGAGTGGAGCGCCCCGGAGAGGCTGGCGCGCTCGTGGGCGAGCTGCGGCGCCGGGCGTGATCCGGCCCGTCAGCGCGGAGCGGCCAGGCGGCGCTGGGCGAGCGCCAGGGCGGCGGCGAGCGGCGTGACGCCGGCCGTGTCGGCCTCGTCGTAGATCGTGCGCATGGTGTCGCCGATGCTCAGCACCCGCCGGCGGGCCACGCGCGGGTCGTAGCCCTCCCGCTCTCCGGCGAGGTTCGCCACCCCGCCGGCGTTGGCGACGAAGTCGGGGCCCCACAGCACGTCGCGCTCGCGCAGGAGATCGGCCACGGCATCGTCGGCGAGCTGGTTGTTCGCCGCCCCCAGCACCACGGGAGCGCGCAGCCGCGGCACCGTCGCCTCGTCGAGCACGCCGCCGAGGGCGCAGGGCGCGAGAACGTCGGCCTCGGCGGCCATGGCGTCGCCCGGTGCGAGCCACTCCGCCCCGAGCTCGTCGGCCAGCGCGCGGCGGTCGGGCACGACATCGGAGACCCGCAGGCGCGCCCCCGCCCGGGCGAGCCGCACCGCGAGCCGGCCCCCGACGTTCCCCAGGCCGACGATCGCCACCATGCGCCCGCGCGGGTCGGGCGAGCCGAAGACCCGCTCCAGGGAGACCCGCAGGGCGGCCTCGACCCCGAGCGCCGTCCACGGGCTCGGGTCGCCCGATCCGCCCCGGCGGCGGGAGAGCCCCGAGACGTGGGCGGTGTGCTCGGCGATGACCGTCATGTCCCGCGAGGACGTGCCCACGTCCTCGGCGGTCACGTAGCGACCACCCACCGCGTCGACGGTCTCCGCGAAGTCACGCAGTGCGTCCCGCCGCCGTCGGGGGGTGAGCTCCTCGCCCTCCCGCAGCGCGATGACCCCCTTGCCCCCGCCGAGGGGGAGGTCGGCCACCGCAGACTTGAAGGTCATCGCGCGCGAGAGGCGCAGGGCGTCGCGGACCGCGGCGCGGGCGTCGGCGTAACGCCACATCCGGCAGCCGCCGAGCGACGGCCCGCGCACGGTCGAGTGCACGGCGACGAGCGTGTAAAGCCCGGAGCGTGGCCCGCGCCGGACGAGCAGCTCTTCGTGGTCGAGGGCGGTGAGGTGCGCGATGGCTAGGGGTGCCGGAGACGGGTCCCCAGTCGCGAGTAGCGACACGTACTCCTAGCGCCCGGCGGGCGGCGCGGCGGGGTCGGCCGAGGTGACCGGAGCGGAGGCCGGGTCGGCGGCACGCGGCGCGGCCGCGGCCGGGCCGGTGGGCTGACCGGCCGCCGGGGGTGCCGCCGCGTCCTGCGCGACCACTTCGTGCGTCACGATCGCGACGATGGCGCCCGGAGCATGGGTCAGGTCGTTCACGAGCTGCGGTACGGGGGGGTCCAGGGCCACGGGGTCACCCTCGCGCCGCTCGGTGGTGGGCTTCGCGGTGGGGGTGGCGGTCGGGGGGGTCGCGTGGGGCGTGGGCGCGGCGGGGGCCACCGCGGGAGCGGGCCGCACGGACGGACGGGCGGGGGGCGGGGCGGGAGTCACGCGAGGGGGCCGCGACGGGACGACGCGGGCGGCGCGCGGGGCCGCCGGCGCTCGGGCGGCGGGCCCCGGAAGCGAGCTCGTCGAGGTGGGCTGCGCGGGGACCGCGGAAGCCGGCGCGGGCGCGGTGGGCGCCGGCGCGGAGGGATGGGAGCGCATCTCCTGCTGGACGGCGGCCCCGCTCGCGGCGACGGCGGCGACGGCGACGACCACGACGACCTTGGACGTCGCGGCGGCCACAAAGGTGGAGCCCGCGGCGGCGCCGACCCCGGCCCCGCCCGAAGCTGCCCCGCCCGAAGCCGCTGCGCCTGCGGCCGCGCCCGAGGACCCGCCCCCCAGGCCGAGGACCTTCGCCACCAGGGCGACGGGGCCGAGTGCGGGGACGAACGCGGCCAGCGAGCGCTCGACGGCGCGCAGCTCGCGGCGGAAGTCGCGGCAGCCGGCGCAGTCCTGCAGGTGGCGCCGGGCCTGACCGCTACCGCGCACGCCGCGCTCGCGGGCGATGGCGAGCTGGTCGCGAATCTCCGCGCAGGGCGCCTCGCGCGCCTCTTCGGCCTGGGCCAGGCCCACCCGGGCCCGGACGAGCAGCGACTTGACGGCGGGGACGGTCACGTCGAGGGCGCTGGCGATGTCGCCGTAGGCGAACCCCTCGAGCTCGCGCATGAGCAGGGCGGAGCGCTGCTGCTCGGGCAGCCGGCGGACGTCGGAGACGAGCTTGCGCAGGTCGTCGCGGCGCTCGACCTGCGCGAGGGGGTCGGCCGAGGGCGGCCGGACGACCTCGAGCAGCTCGGCCGAGGGCGGTACCGGGCGGCGCAGGGCGTCGATGCAGCGGTTGTGCGCCACCCGGTAGAGCCATGGGCGCAGCGCGAGAGGGCGGTCGGAGGAGCGCAGGTGGCGGTAGGCGCGGACGAAGACGTCCTGCAGCGCGTCCTCGGCGTCCTGCCGGGATCCGGGGAGCATCTGACGGGCATAGGCGAACAGGCGGGCCTGGTAGCGCTCGTAGATGATGCGGAACGCCTCGTCGCTGCCCGCGCGGAACGCGGCGACGAGTTGCTCGTCGGAGCGGAGTCGCAGGAGGGTGAGCGGTGCGCGGCGTCGTTCGCGGACTCGGGCGGGGGCTCTGAGGGCGGAGGCTTCCATCGGATGCCTATTGTGCCGCAACCGGCGAAGCCTGACCACTGCCAACCTGTGGCCGGCGGAAATCCTGCTCAGGACCCTCGGGAAGATCGGCTGGGAGAAGCCGACGGCCGGAGGCCGCCCGCCCAGATGTCCGCCACTCCCAGGCACCTTGTCGCCCGATGGGCGGCGAGCCTGGGATAGAGCTCGCGCGCGCGCTCCTCGGGGACCATCGCGGAGTGGATCCAGTGGCCGTGACGTGCCCAGACCGGGGCGAATCCGGCGCGGCGCAGGGCACGGGCGAGTCCTCTCCGGGTTTGCTCATTGACGTGAAAGGCGTGTTCGAGGCGGTTGCGCGGATCAACGGGCCAGACCTGGACGCGTCGGGGCCGGGCGAGGCGTTGCAGGCGATAGGTGATGTCGTAGATCAGCCGATTCGGCAGCGTGTGACAGAACACGCGTCCGCCCGGCCTGAGGACTCGCAAGGCCTCGCGCAGCGCCGCATCGAGCTCGGGAGGAGTCAGGTGCTCGACGACGTCGAGCATCATCACGAGGTCCGCGCTCGACGAGTCGACCGGGAGGCGCCGGGCGTCGCCGCGGATGACCTCGGCGCGATCCGCGCCGAGACGGTGCGCGGCGAGGGTCTGCTCGGCCAGCCGCACCGCGTCGGGGGCGTATTCGACGCCGATCGCTCGTGCCGCCCCTCGCTCCACAGCGACCGCGAGGAGCTCCCCCCGCCCCGTGCCCACGTCGACGACGACCTCTCCGGGGCGCAGCCGCGCGAACTGGAGTGAACCGTCGTACAACGGGTCGGCACGCTCCCCCTGCGATGCCGTCCACTCCTCGTATCCGGCGCAACAAGTCCGGTAGTAGCTCTCTTCGTAGCTCTCGGCGGGCACGGCCGGCGGCGGCGGCGGCGGGCGATCCTCCACGCCGCGAGGCTAGCGACCTGGGAATGGCCCCGACGCCGCGGCGGTCGACGACGACCGCGAGCTCTGCCCGGCTAGCGGCCCACGTCCAGATCCCGCGTCAGGGTGCCGGTGCGGCGGCCGGCGGCGGCGGGTTCTCGTCGACCAGCGGCGGGGGTGTGAGTGCGGCGGCGACGACCACGAGGGCGAAGGCGGCAAGGCGCAGAGCCACGCCGCCGGGGCCGGCGGGCAACGGCTCGCCGAAGACGAGCGGGCCGGCGGCGATGGTGGTGACGTTCGCCGCGGCGCTCGTGATCGCGATGACCGGCACCGCGGGACCGGCCTGGAGCGAGCCGGCGGAGACGAGCAGGCCGACCAGCGAGAGCGCCAGGATCACGAGCGCGAGGGGGTGGAGCACGACCGCGAGGCCCTGGTCGATCTCGGAGGACAGGGCCTTGATCGAGACGTCCGAGGCGCCCCACAACAGCCCGGCCGACAGGGCGAGCACGGGCGCCCCCGCGGATCGGTGCCCACCCGCCGGTCCCCCGCCGCCCCGTGCCGCGCGCCACGCCCCGCCCGCGGCGAGGGTGAGCGCACCGGCATAGAGCGCGAGCGTCCCGGGCGCGAAGTCCGAGTGGCGCGAGCCGTCCCTCTCCAGGGTCGCGGCGAGCACCGCGAGCCCGAGTGCGGTCAGCCCCACGCCGAGCCACTCCCGCCGGCCGACCGCGTGGCCGAAGAGGCGGTCGGCGAGCGGGGTGAGGAGCACGAGCCCGCCGGCGATCGTCGCCTGCACGAGCGAGATGGGCGCGAGGGACAGCGCGGCCACGTGGAGCCCCCACCCGCCCATCGCCACGAGGATCCCGAACGTGTACCAGCCCGACGAGAACAGGTCGAGCGACGAGCGCACGGGCCGCGCCCAGTCGATCGCGGGCGCCGCGGCCGCTCCCCGGGCCTTGAGCAGGAAGCCGAGGAGCGAGGCCACGCTCGTGAGCAGGGCCAGGCCCAGGCCGATCTCGACGCCGAGGCTCATGGCGGCCCACGACGGTAGCCAGGCGGGTCGGCCGAGTAGCGTCCGCTCACAAGATGCTCTGTGGCGGTAGCGGCTCGGTCGGCATCCTCGCCGCGGCCTTCGCCGGGCTCGTCTCGTTCCTCTCGCCCTGCGTGCTGCCGCTCGTCCCGGGCTACCTCTCGGCGGTGGCCGGCGTCACGCCCGCCGACCTGCCCGGCGCCCCGACCCGCCGGGTCCTCGGGCCGAGCCTGCTCTTCGTCCTGACGTTCTCGGCGATCTTCGTCGTCGTGTTCGGCCTGCCGGCGAGTGCGCTCACCACGGCGCTGAACGACCACCGCGACGTGGTGGAGAAGGTGTCGGGGATCCTCATCATCCTGCTCGGGCTGCTGTTCGTGGCCAGTACCCGCTTTGTGGCGCTCAACCGCGAGCTCCACGTCCCGGGCCTGCTCCGGCGTGCGGGCCGCGGCGGCCCGGTGCTCGCCGGCGCCGCGTTCGCGATCGCGTGGACGCCGTGCGTCGGCCCGACGCTCGGGGCGATCATCAACCTCGGCCTCGCGTCGGGGTCCCGCGTCCACACGGTCGTGCTGCTCGCGGTCTACTCCGCCGGGCTCGCGATCCCCTTCCTGCTCACCGCCGTGTTCTTCGGCTACATGACCTCCGCCTTCGCGCGGGTCAAGCGCCACTACGGCGTGGTGATCCTCGTGGGCGGCGCGCTGCTCGTGGCGATGGGGATCCTCATCCTCACCGGGTCGTTCACCACGCTGAGCCAGCAGCTCTCCGGTGTGAACCTCGTCTCCTGCTGAGGTAGCCTGCCGCGCCGTGAAGCTGCTCGTGCTCGCCCCCGAGGCCATCGGCCCCGCCCAGGTCCGCGCCGCCCTCGGCGACGAGGCGGAGGGCGCGGAGGTCCGCGTCGTCGCCCCCGCGGTCAACCAGTCGTCGCTCGCCTTCTGGGTGTCGGACCCCGACGAGGCCATCGCCGAGGCCGACACCGCCCAGCGCGAGACGGTGGACGCCCTGCGCGAGGAGGGCGCCGACGCGTCGGGGGACACGGGCGAGTCCGAGCCGCTCGTGGCGATCGGAGATGCCCTCGCCACCTTCGCGGCGGACCACATCCTCATCTTCGTGCGGGAGGGCGACGAGCAGGGCTACCGGGAGGAAGAGCTGGGCGAGGCGGAGCGCCGCTTCGGGGTCCCGGTGACGGTCGCCGCCCTCTAGTCGGCCGGACGGCGCCCGGAGATGACCAGGACGTCCTCCTCGGGCTTCCCGTCTCCGAGCAGGCCCTTCTCGGCGAGTTCCTCCGCCCGGTCGGCCAGGAGTGGCCCGAGCGGCCCGCAGCGACGCTCGCGGACCTCGGGCTCGAGTCCCGCGCGACGCAGGGCGCGAGCGTCTCCTCCTCGCCGCACACGGAGGAGTGGACGAGGAGGAGGACCCCGCCGGGCTCGAGCCGCGGGGGTGCCGCGGAGAGGATCCGGTCGAGGAGCGTCCGGCCGTCGGACCCGCCCTCCCACGCCCGCTCGGGGCCGGAGCCGGGGAGGTCGCCCGAGTTCCCCGGAAGGTAGGGCGGGTTCGCGGCGATCAAGTGAAAGGAGCGCCCGTCGAGGGGCGCGAGGAGGTCCCCGCGCACCGCGCGCACCCGCGTTCCGTTCAGCCGGGCGTTCGCGGTGGCGGTGAGGACGGCACGGCGCGAGACGTCGACCGCGGTGACGTCGCACCCGCGGCGAGCGGCGGCGACGGCGGCGATCCCGGACCCCGGGCAGAGCTCGAGGACCCGCGCACCGGTCCGAAGCGGAGCCCGTGCCACGTGGGCGGCGAGCATCCAGGAATCGGAGCGGGGCTTGAATACGCCCGGCAGGGTGAGGACCCTCACGACCCCCGCGTCATGCCCGCGCCTCCCCCCGCCCAACCCACCGCCCAGGCCCTGCGCGCCGCCTTCGACGCGCCCTCCCCTTCACGGTGGGGCTCGAGGAGGAGGTCATGGTCCTCCACCCCGAGACCCTCGACCTCCTGTCCCGGGCGCCCGAGCTGCTGCCAAGGCTCGACGGTGACGCTCGGGTCAAGCTCGAGCTCCCCGCCGCGCAGCTCGAGCTCGTCGTGGGACCGGAGGCGTCCGTGCCCGCCGCCGTCGCCGGGCTCGGGTCGGCGCGGGGAGCGTTGGCCCGTGCGCTCGCGGGCGAGGCGAGGCTCGCGTGCGCGGGGCTACATCCCTTCGCCGCCGTCGAGGGGTCGCTCACCCCCGGCGCCTACTACGAGCGGACGCTCGAGCAGTACGGCTTCGTCGCCCGCCGCCAGCTCGTGTTCGCGCTCCAGGTCCACGTCGCCGTACGCGGGGCCGACCGGGCCATCGGCGTCTACGAGGGCCTGCGCCGCCACCTCCCCGACCTCGCGGCCCTGGCCGCGAACGCTCCGTTCCGGGCCGGGCAG